>PSML01000005.1:0-58128 GCA_040290145.1 Meiothermus sp.
GCTCGAGCCCAAGGCGTCCGCGGCTCGCCGGTGACCCGCGGCTTGCATCAGAGGCCACCCTGGGCATACAATGGGATCCGTCTGAGGCAGGGCGCACCCGCCCGGGCATGCAAACCAGCCCCCAAAACTCAAGCGGCGAGTCCGTTTTCCAAAGTCTTTTTACCCGTGGGACGCTCGGGTAGACTGATGTGACTTTGTGCTCGAGGCCGACTGGTCCATGCCCGACAAGACCCAGAAAGGAGCCTTTATGGCCTATAAAGATGAGTTCGGCGCGCGCAAGACCCTTTCCACCCGGATGGGGACGGTGCACTACTACGACATTGGGGAACTGGAAAAGCAAGGCATCGCCGAGGTGTCCAAGCTGCCCTTCTCCATCCGGGTGATGCTGGAGAGCCTACTGCGCAACGAGGACGGCTACAAAGTCACCAAGGACGACGTGGTGGCCCTGGCCAAGTGGCAGCCTGACCCCGGCGAGATCAACGTGCCGCTGATGCTCTCCCGGGTGATCCTGCAAGACTTCACCGGGGTTCCGGCGGTGGTGGATCTGGCCGCGATGCGCGACGCCATCGCCAAGAACGGCGGCGACCCGGAGCGGATCAACCCCGGGGTTCCGGTGGACCTGGTCATCGACCACTCGGTGCAGGTGGACTTCTTCGGCACCTCCTACGCCTTCGCCCAAAACGTCGAGCTGGAGTACCAACGCAACGAGGAGCGCTACCGCCTGATCAAGTGGGGCCAGAACGCGCTCAAGGGCTTCCGCGCGGTGCCCCCCGGCACCGGCATCGTGCACCAGGTGAACCTCGAGTACCTGGCCAGCGTGGTGATGCGCCAGCAGGGCGAGGACGGCAAGGTCTACGCCTTCCCCGACTCGCTGGTCGGCACCGACAGCCACACCACCATGATCAACGGCCTGGGGGTGCTGGGCTGGGGGGTGGGCGGGATCGAGGCCGAGGCGGTGATGCTGGGCCAGCCTTACTACATGCTGGCCCCCAAGGTGATCGGGTTCAAGCTCTTTGGCGAGTTGCCCGAAGGGGCCACCGCCACCGACTTGGTGCTGCGCGTGACCGAGATGATCCGCAAGCACGGGGCGGTGGGCAAGTTCGTGGAGTTCTACGGCCCCGGCGTCTCCAAGCTGCCCCTGGCCGACCGCGCCACCATCGCCAATATGAGCCCGGAGTACGGCGCGACCATGGGCTTCTTCCCCATCGACGAGGAGACCCTGGCCTACCTCAAGCTCACCGGGCGCTCCGACGAACTGGTGGACCTCGTCGAGCAGTACGCCAAGGCCGCTGGTCTGTGGCGCACCGACGACGCCACGCCGCAGTACTCGGAGCACCTCGAGCTCGACCTCTCCACCGTGGAACCGGCCTTGGCCGGGCCCAAACGCCCACAGGACCGGGTCAACCTCTCCGACGTCAAGCGTTCGTTCCAGGAGCACCTGACCAAGGACGTGCGCGAGCGCGGCTTCGGCCTCAAGCCCGAGCAGCTCGACAAAAAGGTGCTGGTTCGGCGGGGCCGCGAAGAGTTCGAGATCGGGCACGGCTCGGTGGTGATCGCCGCCATCACCTCCTGCACCAACACCTCCAACCCCTCGGTGATGCTGGGCGCCGGCCTCTTGGCCAAGAAGGCGGTGGAGGCGGGGCTCGAGACCCAGCCCTGGGTCAAGTCCAGCCTGGCCCCCGGCTCCAAAGTGGTGACCGAGTACCTCGACGCCGCCGGGCTCACTCCCTACCTCGAGGCCCTCAAGTTCCACACCGTGGGCTACGGCTGCACCACCTGCATCGGCAACTCCGGCCCCCTGCCGGAGGAGATCTCCAAAGCGGTGAAGGAGGGGGACTTGGTGGTGGCGGCGGTGCTCTCGGGCAACCGCAACTTCGAGGGCCGGGTCAACCCCGACGTGAAGGCCAACTACCTGGCCTCGCCCATGTTGGTGGTGGCCTACGCCCTGGCCGGCCGCATGGACATCGACTTCACCAGCGAGCCTCTGGGCTACGATCCCAACGGCAAGCCGGTCTTCCTCAAAGACATCTGGCCCAGCCAGGAGGAGATCCGGGCCACCGTCCACCGTACCCTCGACGCCGAGATGTTCCGCCGTGAGTACGCCCGCGTCTTCGAAGGCGACGAGCGTTGGAAGGCCCTCCCCGCCCCTACCGGTAGGCTTTACCAGTTCGACCCGGCCTCCACCTACATCCAAAACCCGCCCTTCTTCGAAAACCTCACCGCCCGCCGCGAGATCAGCGACATCAAGGGGGCGCGGGCCTTGCTGGTGTTGGGCGACTCCATCACCACCGACCACATCTCCCCTGCCGGGAATATCGCCAAGAACTCCCCCGCCGCCCGCTACCTGATGGAGCGCGGGGTGGACCCCGCCGACTTCAACAGCTACGGGTCTCGGCGCGGCAACCACGAGGTGATGATGCGCGGCACCTTCGCCAACATCCGCATCAAAAACCTGATGCTCGATGGGGTGGAAGGCCCTTACACCAAGAAGCTCCCCGAGGGCCAGCAGATGTTCGTCTACGACGCGGCCATGCGCTATAAGGCCGAGGGCACCCCGCTGGTGGTGCTGGGCGGGAAGGAGTATGGCTCGGGCAGTAGCCGTGACTGGGCCGCCAAGGGCACCTTCCTCTTGGGCATCAAGGCCGTGATCGCCGAGAGCTTCGAGCGCATCCACCGCAGCAACCTGGTGGGCATGGGGGTGCTTCCGCTGGTCTTCCAGGAGGGGCAGAACGCCCAGACCCTGGGCCTCACCGGCTACGAGACCTTCGACATCCTGGGCATCGAGGGCATCACCCCCGGCAAGGAACTCACCGTGGTGGCGACCCGGCCCGACGGAACCGCGGTAAACTTCACCGTGAAGGCCCGCATTGACACCGCCGTGGAGGTGGACTACTACAAAAACGGGGGGATTCTCCAGACGGTGCTGAAGAACATGCTGGCGGAGGGGGCAAAGGCTTAGCTAAAGCCCAAAAATCCCCCGGTGGGCCGGGTGAACCAGGCCGATGTACTCGTCTTTGTGACGCTGGATGAAGGCGGCTACGAAGGGGCGAGCAGGGATAGGGAGCTAGTTCTCCCATGATCTTTCCGGTTGCGTTATCCTAAGGCCCAATCGGGGGTAACGGTGGCGCTCAAACCCGTCAAGAAGGGGTGGATGCCGGAACTTTGGGTCTCCAAGGTTCCGTTCGGGATCGGTCAGCAAAGGCCCAACAACTTCCTCGAGGTCTTCCGGGCGGCCTGGGAGAACCGGGACAACCTCGAGTACGCCTACCGGATCCTGGATGAGGGTTGCTGTGACGGCTGTGCGCTGGGCACCTACGGGATGCGGGACTGGACCATCCAGGGGATTCACCTCTGCAACGTGCGGCTCAGGCTCTTGCGGCTCAACACCATGGGGCCGCTGGAGGGAAGGGTGCTCGAGGACGTCTCGAACCTGGAGGGCAAAACCAGCCGCCAGCTCCGTGAGCTAGGCCGTCTCCCCTACCCGATGCTGCGCAAGCGCGGGGAGGGGGGATTCACTCGGATCTCCTGGCCGGAGGCGCTGGATCGCATCGCCCTCCACATCTCCCGCACCGATCCCAACCGGCTGGCCTTTTATCTAACCAGCCGGGGCATTCCCAACGAGACTTACTACCTGGCCCAGAAGGCGGTGCGGGCCATGGGCACCAACAACATCGACAACGCCGCCCGCATCTGCCATAGCCCGAGCACCGTCGCGCTCAAGGAAGCCCTGGGGGTAGCCGCGACCACCTGCAGCTACAAAGACCTCATCGGCACCGACCTGATCGTGTTCTTCGGCTCGAACGTGGCGGTGAACCAGCCGGTGATGATGAAGTACCTGTACTACGCCAAAAAGGCCGGGACCCGGGTAGCGCTGGTGAACCCCTACCGCGAACCGGCCATGGAAAAGTACTGGGTTCCCTCCGACCCCGAAAGCGCCCTCTTCGGAACGAAGATCACGGACCGGTTTTTCCAGGTCGAACCTGGAGGGGACATCGCCTTCATCCACGGGACGCTCAAGCACCTCATCGAGCAGGATCGGATCAAGAAGGAGTTCATCCAGGAGCACACCCGGGGGTTCGAAGAACTCGCCGAGATGCTGTCCCAGACCAGCTGGGAGAGCCTCGAGGCGGCCTCCGGCTTGTCCCGAGGTGAGATGCATGCCTTTGCCCAACTGCTGGCCCAGGCCGAACGGGCCGTGCTGGTCTGGAGCATGGGGGTAACCCAGCATTCCTTCGCGGAGGATACCGTGCAGGCGATCATCAATCTGGCGCTCGCGCGGGGCTATCTGGGCCGCGAAGGTTGCGGCTTGATGCCGATCCGTGGGCATTCCGGGGTGCAGGGCGGGGCCGAGATGGGGGCTTACGCGACGGTGTTTCCCGGCGGGCTGCCGATCAACCCGGAGAACGCCGCGCGGTTCAAGGAACTATGGGGCTTTGACGTGCCCGATCAGCCGGGCCTGACCGCCCCGGAGATGCTCGAGGCGGCAGAGCGGGGCGGGTTGGACCTGCTGTGGAGCGTGGGGGGGAACTTCCTGGAGGTCCTGCCGGACCCGAATCGGGTGCGCGAGGCGCTGGGGAAGGTTCCCTTGCGGGTTCACCAGGACATCGTCCTCTCGAGCCAGATGTTCGTGCAGGGCCAGGAAGTGATCCTGCTCCCGGCCACCACCCGCTACGAGATCAAAGGCGGGGTCACCGAGACCAGCACCGAGCGGCGGGTGATCTTTAGCCCCGAGGTTCCCGGGCCGCGCATCCCGGAGGCCCGGCCTGAGGGGGAGGTATTGCTCGAGGTGGCGGCCCGGGCCCGACCCTGGTTGGCCGAGGGGCTGAAGTTTGCGGGGATGAGCGCGGTGCGGGCCGAGATCGCCCGGGCCGTCCCGCTCTACGACGGCATACAGAACCTAAACGCCAAAGGCGACGCCTTCCAGTACGGCGGCCCCCAGCTCTGCCCGGAGGGAGTCTCTCCCACCCCCGATGGCAAAGCCCGCTTCAAGGCCGTCCCTCTGCCCGAGCGGCGGATTCCTGAGGGGGCCTTGCGGCTGGTCACCCGGCGGGGAAAGCAGTTCAACAGCATGGTCCACGAGGCCACCGACCCCATCAACGGGCTGCCCCGAGACGCCGTGCTCCTATCGGCCAGCGACGCCGCCAAGCTCGGGCTCGCACCCGGCCAGCGCGTCGTCCTGAGCAACCCAAAGGGCAAGCTGGCATGCCGGGTCTATATCGGGGAGGTGAAGCCGGGCAGCGTCCAGGTGCACTGGCCGGAGGGGAACCTGCTGATCGGGGAGCGGCGCTCACCCCAAGCCAAGATCCCCGGCTACAAGGATGCCTACGTCTTCATCAGCCCGGCCCCAGCCGCGCCATGAAAGCCTCCACCCGGCCACGCGTCGGCAATCGGGTCAAGGTGCGACGGCTCGAGGTCAGCGCTGGTCAGACCCGCTGGGCCACGGACGAACTGGCCGTCGAGGAACCCCTCGAGCTTCGCCTGGTCGCGGGGAGGGAAAAGAAAACCGTCGCGGTGACGTTGCGAACTCCAGGTCACGACTTCGAGTTGGCCGCGGGATTTCTCTTTAGCGAAGGGGTCATTCGGCAGCGAAGCGAGATCCGGCGCATGGCTTATTGTGTAGATGAAGGTGAAGACCAACGCTACAACATCGTGAACGCTGAGCTACACGGAAGAATTTTGCCCGAGTTGCCCTCCCTCGAGCGCCACTTCTTCACCACCAGCGCCTGCGGGCTGTGCGGCAAGGCCAGCATCGAGTCGCTTTCGGCTCGAGGGCTCCTGCCGGTCTCGAGCCAGGCTACGGTCTCAGCGGAGGTGCTAAGGAGCCTGCCGGAAAAGCTCAGGAAAGCCCAGAAGCTCTTCGACCTGACCGGGGGTCTGCACGCGGCGGCCTTGTTCGACCTGGAGGGGAGATTGGTCCAGCTCCGTGAGGACGTCGGGCGGCACAACGCCATGGACAAGCTGGTGGGGTGGGCGCTTTTGCAGGGCCAGCTTCCCCTATCGAATCATCTGGTCCTGGTGAGCGGACGGGCTAGCTTCGAACTGGTGCAGAAGGCCCTCAGGGCGGGCATCCCGCTCTTCGCCTCGGTCTCCGCCCCCAGCAACCTAGCGGTGGACCTGGCGGCCTCTTTTGGCCTGACCCTGGCCGGCTTCCTGCGCGGCGAACGTTTCAACGTTTACGCTCACCCCCAGCGGATTCTGCTAGGCTAAGCCCAATGCTGCAGATGGCCCTGTGCTATCCGGTATCGGCCTCGAGCGCTCGGGATGGGTCGCCTTGCCGAGGACAACCCGGGGTGGAGCGATGAAAGCCTATCTCGGCGTCTACACCGCCCGGCTGGAGATGCCCTGGGTGCGAAGCCTCAAGGAGAAGCGGGCCCTGGTCAAACCCGCGGTGGAGCGGCTGCGCTCGAGGTTTCCGGTCTCGGCGGCGCGGCTCGCCGGACAGGACGACCACGGCTGGGAGGTGGTGGGCTTCGCCGTGATGGGCTACGACGGGGTCTGGGTCGAGACCATCCTGCGCGAAGCCGCCGACTTTCTGGCCGCCCAAGCCGAGTACGAGGTGGTCGAGGAGAGCTGGAGGGTGGACGAGGTGAGCCTAGACGGAGTCGTCCCGCTCTGGGCGCGGTAGGCGCGCTCCCTACGCTGTCCCCAAGGATGTTCCCATCCCTTACCCCGTGCAGCACCCTCTCCCGGCGCAGAGCGTTCAGGCAGAGGGCGGGCCCTGCGGTGGGGTCGAGGTCTCGGTCTCGGTCTTGGGGGTTTCGCTGATCTCGGGCCCCTCGCGCACGACCTCGAGCTTCACCTGCGCTACCAGCGCGGCCAGGGCGCCGATCGCCGCCCAGATGGGGGCCGCCAGAGCGAAGACACCGCCGCCCAGCACACCCACGGTCAAAGGCATGGCCAGCAGTTCGTTGCCGTCCTTGCTGCGGATGATGACCCGGCGGGCATTTCCCTCGGCCAGCAGATCCTTGACCTTATCTACGAGCTGGCTGCCGGCGACCTCGATCTCTTCAACCCAGGTGCGCTTCTTGGCCTCTGGCTCCGGGGGGGTCGTGGTTTGGGTGGTCTCGTTCTCAGGGTTCATGCTCTCCCTCCTCCCATAGCTACCCTACTCCCGTTTTCGCAGGACAAGATGAGGCCGGCCAGGCTAAAGACGCTCCAACCGGTGCCAACGTCCTGGGAAAATCACCACACGGGACGGGATGCGGGCGCATTCCAGCAAGTTCTGAGCCGAAACGCCGGTGGGGAATAGCCGCCCTAGGAGATCGCTTCGACAGCCAGCGCCGCCGAGCCCCCCGTACCGTGGCAGATCGCGGCCAGGCCCCGGTGTTTGCCGTGGGTGTGCAGGGCGTGGATCAGGGTGGTGAGGATGCGCGCCCCGCTGGCCCCGATGGGGTGGCCGAGGGCGATAGCCCCGCCGTGGACGTTGAGCCCTTCCATCGGCACGCCCAGCAGACGGTGGAAAAGGATGTTGTTGAGCGCGAAGGCCTCGTTGTTCTCGAAGAGGTCGAAGTCCGAGACCTGGAGGTTCAGCCGGCCCAGCAACTTCTTCACCGCCGGGATGGGGGCTTCGGGGAAACGCCAGGGCTCGCCGGCGGCCCAGCTCGAGCCCAGGATGCGGGCCATCGGCTCGAGGCCGTGCCGCTCCACCGCTTCGGGGCTGGCCAGCAGCAAGGCCGAGGCCCCATCGGAGATCTGGGAGGCGTTCCCGGCGGTGAGCACCCCGTCCCTCTTGAAGGCCGGGCGCAAGGAGCCCAACGACTCCAGCGTGGTCTCGGGCCGCACCCCTTCGTCCTTCTCCACCACCTCCGGGCCCTTGCGGGTCTTGACCTCGATGGGCGCCATCTCAGCGCGGAAATACCCAGCCTGCTGGGCCTTGGCCGAGCGCAGGTGGGACTGCCAGGCCACCTCGTCGAGTTCGGCCCGGCTCACCCCGAACTCCGCCGCCAGCCGCTCGGTCTGGTCGCCCATGGCCTCGCCGGTGAAGGGGTCGGAGAGCCCGTCCCGCTGGAGGATGTCCTGGAGTTGCTCGGGGGCCCCGGCCAGGTACTTGTAGCCCCACCTCGCCCGGTGGGAGAGGTAAAAGCCAGCCTGGGTCATGGACTCCATCCCACCCACCAGCACCAAGTCGGCGTCCCCGTTCTTGATGGCCAGCGCCCCGTTGGCAACAGCCTGCATCCCCGAGGCGCAGACCATGTCCACCGCGTAACCGTCCACGCTGGCCGGGATGCCCGCCTTGAAGGCCGCCTGGCGGGGCGGCAGTTGCCCGTGCCCGGCTCTCAGCACCTGGCCAAACACGTACAGGTCGAGGTCGGAGGCTTGGACCTTTCCTCTTTCCAGCGCCGCCTTCATCACGTGGGCCCCCAGGTCAACCGGGGAAAAGTCTTTGAGCACCCCGCCGAACTTCCCGATCGGCGTGCGGACCGCGGAGATCACGAACACTTCGCGCATGGTTCCCCCTTTGGCTCGACCGCATTGCCGCCCTCCATGCTAAGGGTTTTCCCCCCCGGAGGGAAGAAACGCCAGGGTGACTTCGAGGTCGCCAAAGTTCTGCTCCTGGTATAGCTCCACCTGGCCCTGCCTTTTGGCCTCCAGCAACGAGGCAAAACCCACGGTCTGCTCGGCCCAGGTGGTAAAGGGAAGCTGACCGAACAAGGCCCGGCGCACCCGACCCAAAAAGCCCCGCGCCCGCTCCCAAGCCTCGCGCAGTCCGAAGGTATCGGGGTCCAGCAGCAACTCCACCCGGCGGGTGAAGGGGCGGGCCGCTTGCAAAAGGCGCTCGAGCGGCAGCTGGCAGAGCCGCCGGTCCTTGGGCAGCGGGGGCGGTGAGACCGGCAGGATGCGCTCGCGCTCGCGGGAGCGGCGCTCGAGGAAGGCCACCGCCTCCTCCAGCGCCACCAGGGTCTCGAGGAAGCCGGCCCGCTCCTCGACCTCCTCCCAGACCTCCTCCGGGGTGGGGCCAAGGCTTTGGCTCAGGGCCCGCAGCTTGAAGAGCAACAGCTCGGCCAGGATCGGGAGCAGCTCGCTGCGCTCGTGCAAGGCCCTCACCTCGACCTGGGCCATGGCCTGCTCGACCAGGAGCAGCACCGGCAGCTCCGAGGCCAGCACCCGCCCCCCCTTGACCGCCTGGGCCAGCTCGAGGGCGCTCCCGGCAAAACCGGGGAACTCGAGGTGGATGACTCCGCTCACCTCCAAAGGATAACCGAGGCGAGAGCCGGCACCCCGCCTCACACCCGGTCCATCTGCCGCTTGGCGTCGAGCCGCAGCAGCCCGATCTTCTCCCGCACCTCTTCCATGGTAGCCTGGGCAATCTGGCGAGCCCGGCGGGCTCCGTCCTCGAGCCCGTCTAGCACGTAGTCGGGGTTCTGCCGCAGCCACTCGGCTCTTTCGCGGATGGGCCGGGTGGCCCTCATGTACTGGTCAAAGAGAATCTGCTTGATGGCCAACGTGCCGATCCCGGCCCGGCGGTGCTCCTCCTTGAGCACCTCGACCATCTCTTTGGGGGCGAAGTAGGGCAAGAACTTGAACACCACGCTGCGCTCGGGGTCACCGGGGTCGGCCAGGCGGATACGGGCCGGGTCGTCGGGCAGCAGGCGGATCTTCTCCCAGACCGACTGGGGATCCTCCAAAAGGCCGATGGTATTCCCGGCCGATTTGCTCATCTTGGATTTTCCATCGGTGCCAGGGACCCGGGGGGCGTCGGGATTCAGATAGGCGGTGGGCTCTGGGAATGTTTCCCCAAAGAGGGTGTTAAAGCGGCGGGCGATCTCGCGCGAAAGCTCGAGGTGCTGGATCTGGTCCTCACCTACGGGCACGGTGTCGGCCTTGTAGATGAGGATGTCGGCGGCTTGCAACACCGGGTACATGAGCAGCCCGGCCCCCACCGACTCGAGCTTGGCGGCCTTGTCCTTGTACTGGGTCATGCGCTGCAGGTCTCCCACCGGGGTGATGTTGGTGAAGACCCAGGAGAGTTCGGTGTGCTCGGGAACATGGGACTGAACGAATAGGGTGACCTTTTCGGGGTCGAGCCCGGCGGCCATGTTGACCAAGGCGGCTTCGAAGGTGCGCTGGGCCAGGAGCTCTTTTTCGTAGGCCAGCGGGTTGGTCATGGCGTGATAGTCCACGATGCAGTAAAGCGCCTCGCGGCCCAGCTTCTCCCCCAGGGCGACATAGTTGACGATGGCCCCCAGCCAGTTGCCGATGTGGATCTCGCCGGTGGGTTGAAGGCCTGAAAGCACGCGTCTCACAGGATCAAGATACCAAAAAGGCCAAGTGTGCGGTGGACCCCGACCCGCCGGGGCTTCATTCGCTAGAGTGGTCGAGGGAGGAATATCTATGCGACGCGGGCTGGTATGGGGCCTGGTAGCCGTTTACCTGACGTTGTGGGCGGTGGGCATCGAGGCCCAGCGGCGCGCCCAGATCCCGCTGAGCGCGCAGCAGATCCAGGCCAGCCTGGACAAGGTGTACGAGAAGGCCCACCCGGCGGCGGTGCGCATCGAGACCATCCCCGAGGGAATCGGCTCGGGATTCTTCATCAGCAGCGACGGCTACGTGATGACCGCCTATCACGTGATCGAGGGGGCTAAGGTGCTCAACGTGCGCACCGCTCGCGACGAGGTGTTGCGGGCCCAGGTGGTGGGCTACGACGAGCCCAGGGACCTGGCCATCCTCAAGGCCAGGCCGAGCCAGGCCGTGCCCTTCTTGGAACTCGAGACCAGCCGGCCCCTACAGCCCCGCGACCTGGTGCTGGGCATCGGGAACTCCCGCGGCGAGTTCATCGCCCCCCGGCCAGGCCGGGTGACCCAGCTCGATCGCACCCTCTCCCCCTTCTTCCCCTCCGGCCTGGTGGCCTCGACCATGCCCTTGGCCCCGGGGGATTCGGGCGGGCCGATCCTCAATAGCCTGGGAAAGGTCGTGGCGGTCGCGGTGGCGATTGGCCGTGACGAGAGCGGCTTCTCCAGCTACGGGGCTCCCCTCCTGGGTCTCGAGGGGCGGATCGGGGAACTCAAAGCCGGGGCCAAGCGAAGCTGGCCTTACGTAGGGCTGAACCTCGCCGAGCTGAGCGCCCAGGACATCCAGGAGCTCAACCTCGACGTGCCCCCCGGGGTGATCTTCTCCCGGGTGCTCCCCGGCAGCGCTGCCGAGCGGGCCGGGCTCGAGCCCACCACCCTGGCCATCACGCGCGGGGGGCAGGTAGTGGGCCAGGTGGGGGATATCATCCTCGAGATCGATGGGCAGCGGGTTCTCACGGCCAACCAGTTCGCTGCCCTGGTGCGGGCCAAAGAGGTCGGGGACAAGGTTACGCTCACCGTCCGGCGGCCCAGCGGCAAGATCGAGCAGATCCCCATCATCCTGGGCCCTAACCCCACCCAGGCGGACCGCTAACGGACAAACTCCCCCGTTGGGGGGAGTTTTGGTGCCGGGAACAGGACTTGAACCTGCACACCCTTGCGGGCACACGACCCTGAATCGTGCGCGTCTACCAATTCCGCCATCCCGGCAGGTATAGACGCAAAGAAAATACTAGCCGGACCAGGCGGGTACGTCAAGAGCCCAGAAAATCCTCGAGGCTTCTGAGCACGGACGACTGGAAGATGTTTCTATACCCGTCCAGCAACTCGATCGAGCCACCCAGGCAGGGCAAGGGGATCTCCCCGCTCCCCACCACGTCTTCCTGCTGCCAGCGGCTGATCGGGTCGCGGAAGAAGTGACGGATGGTCATCGCCTCGGTATCCACCACGAGGTAGGTCTGAAGGCTGCGATAGGCCCAGAGCTTCTCCCCAAGGTCGATGGTCTTGGTGCTCTCCCAGACCACCTCCACCAGGACGCAGGGGTCGGTTTCGTAGTCCTCGAGCCACAGCTTCATGTCGGAGGCGAACACCCTTGCCGTCGGCCAGCAGGCGCAGGACGTTCACCACGATGCGGTTGTGGCGACGGCTCGCCCCCGCCATCGCGCATACATCACGCCCCCCACCAGCTCGTGCTTGACGGGGCTGTGGCGCTCGAGCTCGAGGTATTCCCCGGGCGTGAGCGGCCTGGGGAGGGGGTTGACCATGAGCTCAGTGTAGCCCAGCCCGCAGCGCCTGGCCGCCGCTACAGGTTGAAGTACTTGGCCGAGGGGTGGTGCACCACGATCGCGCTGGTGGACTGCTCGGGGTGAAGCTGGAACTCCTCGGAGAGCTCCACGCCGATCTCCTGCCACTGCAAGAGGTCCTGGAGGTGCTTCTGGTCCTCCAGGCGCGGGCAGGCCGGGTAGCCGAAGCTGTAGCGGCTGCCCTGGTAGCCCTGCTGGAACAGGGCTTGCAGGTCGGTGGCGTCGTCCTGGGCGATGCCGAGTTGCTGGCGCACGCGCTTGTGCCAGTACTCGGCCAAGGCCTCGGCCATCTCCACCGCGAAGCCGTGCCAGTAGAGGTAGTCCTGGTAGCGGTCGGAGGCGAAGAGCTTCGCGGCGTGAAGGGAGGCCGCGCGGCCCATGGTCACGACCTGGCAGCCCAGCACGTCGCGCGCCCCGTTCTCCCAGGCGGCCCGCGGCATCCAGCCCTCCTCGTCGCCCAGCGGGTCGGCGTGGCGGGGGCGGAAGAAGTCGGCGATGCAGAGGTGGCGGCTGGTGGCGCCCATCTGGCGGGGAAAGTCGAAGGCGAAGAGCTCCGCCCCGGTCTGGGGGTCGAAGACGAGGAGCTTGTTCTGGTCGGAGGCCACCGGCCAGAAGCCGTAGGCCACGGCGGGCTCCAGGGTTCCTTCCCCTATGGCCTGCTCGAGCAACCGGCGGAAGATCGGCTCGGCCTCGCGCTCGAGCTTGTGGGCGTACTCGGCCTGGTCCATCTCCCCCCGGCGGAAGCCCCACTGGCCGCGGAAGAGGGCGTTCTTGTTGACGTACTGGGCGATCACGCCGAGGTCGAGCTCGCGCTGCTGGCCCGACCGTCCCAGCGCCTTCCCTTGCGAGCGCACCACCTTGCGGCCCCAGAAGGGCGGGCGGGGGATGCGCGGGGCGGGAGGGACGTTGGAGGGGATGTACTCCGAGCCGGCCTGGAGCTTCTCCATCAGGATCTCGTAGGCGGTCTTGTACTTGTGCCCGCTCCCCTCGCGGCCGGTGAGCTTAGGGGGAGCGTGGCCGGTGAGCTCCTCCATCAGTTGCAGCCCATCGAAGGCGTCGGAGGCGTAGTAGACCGGGCCGGTGGAGTAGGCCTGGCGCAGGTCGTGCTCGACGTAGTGGCGGTTGAGGGCCGCGCCGCCCAGCACCACCGGGATGCGGTAGCCCCGCTCGCGCATGTACTCGAGGTTCTCCTTCATCACCACCGTGCTCTTGACCAGGAGGCCGCTCATGCCCACCGCATCGGGCCGGTGCTCCTCAACGGCGGCCAGGATCTCCTCGATGGGCTTCTTGATGCCCAGGTTCACCACCCGGTAGCCGTTGTTGGAGAGGATGATGTCCACCAGGTTCTTGCCGATGTCGTGCACGTCGCCCTTGACCGTGGCGAGGACCATGGTGCCCTTGTGGACCCCCTCGAGCCGGTCCATCTTGGGCTCGAGGTAGCGCACCGCGGCCTTCATGCATTCGGCGGCCTGGAGCACGAAGGGGAGCTGCATCTTGCCCGCGCCGAAGAGGTCGCCCACCACCTTCATGCCCTCCAGCAGCACCTCGTTGATGAGCGAGACCGGGGTGTAGCCGGCCTCGAGGGCGGCCTCGAGGTCGGCCTCGAGGCCCACCTTGCGCCCCTCGATGATGCGCCTTTTCAGCCGCTCCTCGGGCGCTAGCCCGGCGAAGGGGTCGGCGGCGGACGACCGCTCCACCTTGTTCTTGGCGAAGTAGTCCACGAAGGCAAAGAGCGGGTCGTGGGCCACCGAGCCGTCGGGGCTCCAGGCGCGGCGGTCGTAGATGAGGTCGAGGGCGAGCTTGTACTGCTCCTCGGGGATCTGGTTGATCGGGACGATCTTCCCGGCGCTCACGATGGCCGCGGTGAGGCCGGCCTTGATGCACTCGTCGAGGAAGACCGAGTTCAAGACCACCCGGGCCTGGGGCGAGAGGCCGAAGGAGACGTTGGAGATGCCCAGGATGAAGCCCACCTCGGGCAATAGCTCGCGCAGGCGGCGGATGCCCTCGATGGTCCACAGGCCCAGCTTGCGGGTGTCCTCGTCGCCCTGGGTGATGGGGAAGGTGAGCAGGTCGAAGAGGATCGAGCTGCCCGGGATGCCGTGGAGCTGGGTCAGACGCTCGTACATCCTGAGGGCGATCTCGACCTTGCGCTCAGGGGTCTTGGCCATACCCGCCTCTTTGTCCTCGTCGATGGTCAGCGCGACCAGGGCGGCTCCGTGCTGGCGGGCCAGGGAGGCCACCCGGTCGAACTTCTCCAGGCCGTCCTCGAGGTTGACCGAGTTGAGGATGGCCCGCCCCCCCAGGTGCTCCAGCGCCTCCTGCATCACATCGGTCTGGGTGGAGTCGATCATGATGGGGATCTGCACGCTGGTGGCGAAGCGCCTGACGACCTCGCGCATGTCGCGCACCTCGTCGCGGCCGGTCCAGGCCACCGAGACATCCAGGACGTGGGCCCCCTCCGCGACCTGCTCCTGGGCCAGCTCCAGCATCCCCTCGAAGTCGCCGGCGAACAGCAGCTCGCGGAACCTCTTGCTCCCCGTGGCGTTGGTGCGCTCCCCCACGATGAGGATGCCGGTGTCCTGCCGGAGCGGCACCGCCTGGTAGAGGCTCGCCACCTGCGCCGGGAACTGCGCCAGCGTCTTCGCGGCCTGCGGATGGCCGCCCAGGGCCTCGGCCAGGGCGCGGATGTGCTCGGGGCCGGTGCCGCAGCAGCCGCCCACCACGTTGAGGCCGTACTCGCGCACGAACTTCTGCTGCCAGCGCACCAGCTCGGCGGGGGTGAGGTCGTAGACCACCCGTCCCCCCTCGTTGCGGGGCAGGCCGGCGTTGGGCAGGCAGGAGACCCAGCGGGTGGCGTTCTGGCAGAAGAAGCGGACGTGCGAGTCCATCAGGTCGGGGCCGGTGGCGCAGTTGAACCCCACCACGTCGATGGGGAGGGACTCGAGCGCGGCCAGGGCGGCGGCGTCGTCGGTGCCGATGAGCATGGTCCCGGTGGTCTCCATGGTGACCTGCACCTGCAGGGGCACCTCGCGCCCCACATCCTGCATGGCCGCGCGGGCCGCCAACACCGCACAGCGCACCTGCAGGATGTCCTGGGCGGTCTCGATCAAGATCAGGTCCACGCCACCTTGGAGGAGGCCCTGGGCGCAGAGGCGGTAGGACTCGAACAGCTCATCCCAACCGATCTGCCCCAGGCTGATGAGCTTGGTTCCCGGGCCCATGGAACCGGCCACGAAGCGGGGCTTCTGGGGGGTGGAGAGGCGGTCGGCCTCCTCGCGGGCGATGCGGGCGCCCAGGTAGGCCAGCTCGTAGGCCTCGGCCTCGAGCCCGTACTCCACCAGCACGTGGGGAAAAGCCCCGAAGGTGTTGGTCTCGATGGCGTCGGCGCCGGCCTCGAGGTAGCTGCGGTGGATGCGGGCGATCACGTCCGGGCGGGTGCGGTTGAGCATCTCCGGGCAGCCGTTGTAGGGCTCGCCGCCGTAGTCCTCCGCCCTCAGGTCGTACTTGAAAATCTCGGTGCCCATCGCCCCGTCGTAGACCAGCACCCGACGGGAGAGGGCTTTGAGGTAGGGGAATGCCCGGGCCCTGGCCTCCCGCTGGTAGCCCAGATGGGTCAGCGGCTCGACACCCCAGCCTTGGCCTTGCAGGTGATAGCAGCCCGGGCCGCAGACGTGTTCGGCAGAGGTAGAAGGCATACCCCCTAGTGTAGGGAGTCGGGGCACCAATTGGAAAGGGCTCTGCTATGGTTAGGGCATGTCCGATCATCTCACTCGAGGGATCCTCTTCACCGATGAGTACCAGCTGACCATGGCCCAGGTCTACTATCGGCTGGGCCTGGCGGAAAAACCCGCCCTATTCGAACACTTCTACCGCCGTAACCCCGATTACGGCCAGCACCAGGCCGGGTATTGCATCTTCGCAGGCTTGGATCCCCTGCTCTCCTGGATGCAGCAGGAGCACTTCGACAAAGACGAGCTCGAGGTCCTCCGCAGCCAGAAAAGCCGTTCGGGAAAGGGGCTATTCGATGCCGACTTTCTCCGGTACCTCAGCCAGCACGGCTCCTTCGAGGGGCTCCGGGTCAAAGCCATCGCCGAGGGCCGGGTGGTCCATCCCCAGGTTCCGCTGGTCACGGTCGAGGGGCCGCTGTTGCAGGCTCAACTGCTCGAGACCATCCTGCTCAACCGGCTCAACTTCGAGACCCTGATCGCCACCAAGGCCAGCCGGGTGCGCGAAGCCGTGGGGGAGAGCACCGTGCTGGAGTTCGGGATCCGTCGCTCGGCGGGCGAGGGGGGCAATGCGGCGACGCGGGCCAGCCTGATCGGGGGGGCGGACCGCAGCTCCAACGTGGGGATGTCCCACACCCTGGGCCTCCAGGCCGCCGGAACCCATGCCCATAGCCTGGTGCAGGCTTTCATGGCCCTGGGGATGAGCGAGCTCGAGGCCTTCCGGGCTTTTGCCGAGGTCTACCCCGACGATACGGTGCTGCTGGTGGACACCGTGGACGCGCTCGAGTCGGGTATCCCCAACGCCCTCCAGGTCTTCGAGGAGTTGAAGCGCAAAGGCCACCAGCCGGTGGGGATCCGGCTGGACTCCGGCGACTTGGCCTACCTCTCGATCCGCGCTGCGCAGATGCTGGACAAAGCCGGAATGGGAGAGGTCTCCATCGTGCTCTCCAGCGACCTCGACGAGCTGGTGATCTGGCAGATCTACACCCAGATCCGCCAGGAGGCCCGGCGCTATGGGGTGGACGCCGACCACCTCATCGGGCGGCTGGTCTTCGGGGTGGGTACCCGGATGGTCACGAGCTGGGGCCAGCCCGCCCTGGGCGGGGTCTACAAGCTGGTGGCCATGTACGACGGGGGAACCTGGAAACCGGCCATCAAGGTCTCAGAGTCCATCGAGAAGATCCTCAACCCCGGCCAGAAACGGGCCTGGCGCATCTACGACGACCGCGGCCTGGCCAGCGCCGACTACCTGACCCTGGCCGACGAAGACCCCTCTGCCGAGGGGCTGATCGTGCTCCGCCACCCTACCGACCCCGGCAAACAGCGGCGGCTTGGCCAAGGCCGGTATCATCTCGAGCCCCTCCACGAGGAGGTCTTCCGGGGCAAGCGCCTTTTCGACCCCCTGCCCTTAGAGACCCTCCGCCATCGCCGCAAAGCCGATGTCGAACGCCTGGACCCCGGCGTCCGCCGTCTGGTCAACCCCCACGAGTACCACGTCTCCCTCTCGCAAAGGCTGTGGTCGCTCAAAACCCAGATGGTGGAGGGGCTGGGCTCGAGCCACCCCTAGGGCCAGAGGGTGCTCAGGAGGTCTGCGCTTCAACCGAGACGTTCTCGAGGTTCAGGTTCGTATACACGTTCTGGGTATCGTCGAGGTCTTCCAAGGCCTCCACCATCCGCAGCACCTTCTGGGCGTCTTCCTCACCCAGGAGCACGGTGTTCTGCGGGATCATGGTGATCTCGGTATCCTCAGGCTTGAAGCCCTTGGCCCTGAGCGCGTTGGCTACCGCGTATACCTGGTGGGGATCGGTGTAGATCTCCAGACCACCCTCGCTCTCCTGGAGGTCTAGGGCCCCCGCCTCGATGGCGGCATCCTGGGCCTCGGGGGTATTGCTGCCAAGCCAGATATATCCCCGCCGGTCGAACTGCCAGGCCACCGCCCCTACCGCTCCCAGCGAGCCTCCGTGCTTGGAGAAGACGTGTCGCACCTCGCTTGCGGTGCGGTTGCGGTTGTCGGTGAGGGCATAGACCAGCACCGCTACCCCACCCGGGGCATAGCCTTCGTAGATCACCTCTTCGTAGTTGGAGCCCTCCTCATCGCCCCCTTGGAGCCGCTTCAAAAGGCGCTCAATGTTGTCACCCGGCACGTCATCGTTGCGAGCGGCCTCGATGACATTGCGCAGCTGGACGTTGGCGGCCGGGTCAGCCGAACCCCCGGCGCGGGCCGCCGCTGCGATGGCCCGCAGGTACTTGCTGATCACCTTGCCGCGTTTGAGGTCGTTGGCGGCTTTTTTGCGTTTGATCTGAGCCCACTTGCTATGACCGGCCATAATTCACCTGAACCATTATAGTCCCAGCCGCCTTTGCCGGCCCCTCTCCCCTCACCGGCAAGGACGCGCTGGACGAGCAGGGGCGTGGACCTGTCATACACTGGATGGCGTGGAACGGGTTTTGCCCTTTCGTTTTGACCAGCATGAAACAACCTTCTGGCTCCTCGACCAGCGCAAACTGCCCTTCGAGGAGGTCTGGGTGCCCTGCCGCACCGCGAAAGAGGCCGCCGACGGCATCCGCGACATGGTGGTGCGGGGGGCCCCGGCCATCGGCGTGACCGCGGCTTACGGGATGGTGTTAGCCCACTTCGCCGGGGAAGACCCCGCCCTGGCCGATGCGGCATTGAGAAAAAGCCGCCCCACCGCGGTCAACCTCTTCTATGCCCTGGACCGGATGAAGCCCCACTGGGGCGACCTCCAGGGCTCGCTCGAGGAAGCCCGGGCCATCTGGCAGGAGGTCGAGGACACCGAGCGGGCCATCAGCCGGCACGGCGCGGCGGTGCTCAAGGGCCAGGTGCTCACCCACTGCAACACCGGCCCGCTGGCCACCGGCGGCTACGGTACGGCGCTGGGGGCCATCCTCGAGGCCTGGCGCCAGGGTCGCATCCGCCACGTCTGGGTGGACGAGACCCGCCCCTACCTGCAAGGCGCCCGCCTTACCGCCTGGGAGCTGCAAAGGGCCGGGGTTTCCGCCACCCTCATCGCCGACAACATGGCCGCCTACCTGATGGGCAAGGGAAGCGTGGACGCGGTGATCCTGGGCACTGACCGCATGGCTTTGAACGGCGACTTCGCCAACAAGATCGGCACCTACGGCCTGGCCGTGCTCTGCCACCACCACGGCATCCCCTTCTACCCGGCCCTGCCGCTCTCCTCGGTGGACCCCAAGCTTCAGACCGGGGCGGATATCCCCATCGAGGAGCGCAGCGCCCAGGAGGTGACCACCGTGCGCGGGATCCCCATCGCCCCGGAGGGCTTCCCGGCGGCCCACCCGGCCTTCGACGTGACCCCCCACACCCTCGTCACCGGGATTGTGACCGAGAAGGGGGTGCTCTACCCGCCTTTTGACCAGACCCTGCGGACGGCCCTTGACCGCTAATATGGCCTGGCTGGAAGCCCTGCTCAACCTCAAATGCCCCGGCTGTGGGAGGGGCCTGGACTCGAGCGGCCTGTGCCGGGAGTGCCGCGCCGAGCTGGAGTGGCAGCAGGCCCACGGCCTCCTCTTCCTGGGCAGTTACCAGCGCTGGGGCAGCCTCAGCCGCTCGATCAAATACCGCGGGAAGCGCGACGTGGTGGACCTGATCGCTGGGGTGTGGGCCGAGGGCATCCGGTACCACCGCTGGAAGCTCGAGGGCGTCACCGCCGTCCCCACCCTGCTCCATCGCCAGATCCGGCGTGGCTACAACCAGGCTGAACTCCTGGGGCGGGCGCTGGCCCAAGCGGCGGGTCTGCCCTATCAGAACGTGCTCTCCAGGGTCCGCTACGCTCCCTCACAGGCGAAGCGGACGGGTTTGTCGAAAACCGCCCTCCCCGCCGACACCTTCACCCCCAAGCGAAAAGTCTGCGGAGCTTGGCTCCTTGTTGACGACGTGATCACCAGCGGCACAACCTTTCGCCTGGCGCGTAAAGCCCTGCTGGAGGCCGGGGCCAAGCCGGTCTACGGGGCCTGCATCGCGGTAAAAAGCCTGAAGACCCTGCAAGACTTATCCCTGGACCGGCGATAACCCCTCATTCCGGTACGCAAGATTGAACACGTTTTCCCCAAGATCGCCCGCTATAATTTAGGTACCGCGAAAACTCCCGCCGCCTTTTGGGGCGGCGCGAAACTTAAGCGGCCCAAGCAGGAGGAAAAGGTGAAGCGCAAGATTCGCAGACTCGAGGAGTTGCTTCCCCACCTCAAAGAAGGCCGCTACCGAATCGGCCCCCACGTGGCCAAGCACATGGTCCAGGAAGGCTTTACCGAACTCGATGTGCTGAGGGCGGTGGAGTGGGGCCGCGAGCTGGCGGTGTACGCCGAGGATGAGCGGATGTTGGTGCTGGGCTACATGGTGGTCCCCCCCCGCCTCAAGCTGCCGCTGCATGTGGTGCTCGAGTACAAAAACTCCCGCTGGGTGGACGTGGTGACGGCTTTCATCCCCCGCGACCCGCACCGGGTCTACTCCCGGGCGCGAGTGGCCGCCCTGGTGCGCTTCGACGGGACGCTCGAGGAGGTGGAGTGGGTCCGGCCCAAGCAGATCGAGGTCGAAAGGTAGCACCTAAATCCCCAAATAGCCCCGCGCCTCCTCTGCGTCCTGCTCGATCTGGGCCTTGAGCTCTTCGAGCGACGAGAACCTCTTCTCGTCGCGGATCTTCTTGAGAAACTCCACGGTCGCGTCCTCGCCGTAAAGGTCGCCGCTAAACCCGAACAGGTGCACCTCGAAGCGCAAGGCCCGCCCGTCCACGCTGGGCCTATAGCCGACGTTGGCCACCCCGCCGTAGTGGCCCTGGGCCGTACGGGTTCGCACGGCGTAGACGCCCAGCGGGAGCACCTTGTTGGGGGCCACCTCGAGGTTCGCGGTGGGGTAGCCCAAGGTGCGCCCCAGCTTGTCCCCCTCCACCACGATGCCCCGGGCCGCGTAGGGCCGGCCCAAAAGCGGCTGGACCTCCTCGACTTTCCCCTCTTTGAGCAGGTCCCGGATGCGGCTGGACTTGACCGGGCTGCCGTATAGCTCCAAAAGCGGCAGGATCTTGGTGGGGGCCACCGATTGCAGGTCCTCGAGCCCCCCCCTGCGCCCCTGGCCGAAGCGGAAGTCCTCGCCCACGTAGATCTCCTTGGCCTCGAGAGCGCGCAAGTCCCCCAAAAAATCGTCCTTGCTGCGCTGGGCGAAGGTCTCGTTGAAGGGGACGATCAGGGCGATCTCCACGCCCAGGTTGCGCAACAGCTCGGTCTTCTCGGTGAGGTCGGTGAGGAAGCCCTCGCCCTTCATGAAGACCTTGCTGGGCGGGTCGAAGGTGTAGACCAAAAGGGGCATGTGCATGGCCTTGGCCTCTTGCAGGGCCTGGCGCAAGAGGTGCTGGTGCCCGAGGTGCAGGCCGTCAAAGCTGCCGACCGCCACCACCTTGGGGCCGGGCGGCGCGTCAGCGGGGTCGTTAATGAGCAACATAAGCCAGATACCAGAGGATCCCGGCCATGGCCGAGGCGGAGATCTGCACCTTGCCGTCGCGCGCGTCCCGGAGCACCCCCGCCGGCTCGAGCCACTCCACCGTGATCTCTTCGTCGTCGTCCGGGGTGCCGTGGGCTTCGCGCAGGTGGGTAGCCCGGAAGACGTAGAGCTTCTCGTCGCAGAAGCCGGGGGAGACGTAGAAGGCGGTCAGGTACTCGAGGTCGCCCTCGAGCCCGGTCTCCTCGGCCAGCTCGCGCCGGGCGGCCTCGAGGGCCCCTTCGCCCTCCTCGATAAGCCCGGCGGGGATCTCCAGGGTCTGGCTGGCTACGGCGGGGCGGTACTGCTGCACGAAGAGGAGTTTGCCGTCCTGCTCGGCCATCACGCAGACCGCGTCTTTGTGCTCGACGATTTCGTACTTTTCGTCCTCGAGCGCCAGGTTCAGGATACGTCCACGGTAGAGGTAGCGGCGGTTCGCCATGAGGAAAGTATAGTCGTCGCAGGCCACAAAGGCCCGGGCACGACGGTAGGATATCGATGTGCTGATCCTCGGTGAAATCCTGACCATGACCGAGCCCGAACGGGCCGAAGCGGTGTACGTCGAGGGGGACCGCATCGCGGATGTGGGAGCGGCGGAAGATCTGCGGGCGCGCTACCCCCAGGCCCGGCGTCTGCGCGTTCAGCGGGTCACCCCCGGCCTACACGACGCCCACACCCATCCGCTCCTTTGGGGCCAGCAACTCTCGATGCTCGATCTGTCGGGGCTGCACGACCCCCGCTCGGTCGCGGAACGGGTCGCCGAGCGGGCCCGGAAGCTTCCCGAGGGGAGCTGGATTCGCGGGTCGGGGTATCTGTTCGAGGCTTACCCCGACCAAACCCTCCTGGACCGGGCCGCGCCCCACCACCCGGTCTTCCTGCTGAGCCGGGACTTGCACTCGGGCTGGGCCAACTCGAGGGCCCTCGAGCGAGCCCGCATCGGCCCCACCACGCCCGACCCCGAGGGCGGGGTGATCCTGCGCGATGCGGGGGGCCGGCCTACGGGATACCTGCTCGAGCGGGCCACTGGCCTGATCCAAGACGTGCTGCCCCAGCCCACCCGCGAGGACCTGGCTCGAGGGCTCGAGGACCTGGCCCGGCGGGGCTACACCGCCACCCACCACATGGGCGGGTGTGACCTGACCCTGGCTGAGGGGTTGGCCCGGGCCGACCGGCTCCCCTTGCGGCTTTGGTGGGCCATGGACAAGGACCACTGGCGCGGGGTTGAGCGGGGCTGGCGGGGGGACTGCCTGGAGGTGGCGGCGGTCAAGTTCTTCGCCGACGGAGCGCTAGGGAGCCGCACCGCCTGGATGGTCGAGCCGTACCCGGACGGCTCGTTGGGAATGCCCCTCGACGACCTCGAGTTCATCCAATCGGAGGGGCGGGCTGCCCTGGAGGCCGGGTTTGGGCTGGCGGTTCACGCCATCGGGACGCGGGCGGTGCGAGGGGTGGTGGAAGTTTTCCGGGATCTGGCCCCCTCAGCCCCTCGCCCCTTGCGGATGGAGCACGCCCAGCACGTGCGGGACGAAGACCTAGAGCTGTTCAAGGGCCTGCCCATGGCCCTCTCCATGCAACCCGTCCACGCGCTCGAGGACGCCCGGCTCATCCGCCAGCACCAGCCCCTCCGCGAGCGCGAGGCCTTCCGCCTGCGTGACCTGTGGAACACCGGTCTGCCCTTGGCCTTTGGCTCCGATGCCCCGGTGGCCAAGCCCGACGTGCTCGCAGGTCTCCAGGCCGCGCTCCATCACCCCATCCAGCCGGCTCAGTCCCTGGGCCAGGCCGAGACCCTCTGGGCCTTTACCCGCGGCGCGGCCCTCGCGGCGGGCTGGCCCCAACACGGCCAGATCCGCCCCCAGGCCCCGGCAGACCTGACCTTGTGGGAGGCCGGAAGACCCGTAGGCCGGGTGTTCCGGGGGGTGCTCGAGCGGTTTTGAGGCGGCTGGCCCGGGGGTACCTGGCCTCCCTCTCTTGACTCCCAACCCCTCAGCCCCGACACTCTCTCTCATGTCGCCAGATCCCCTCTACGACCAACTCAAGCGCGAAGTGGACCTCCTGGGCCGGGCCCTGGGCCAGGCCATCAAGACCCTATCCGGCGAGCGGCTTTACCAGCTCGAGGAGGAGGTGCGCTCCCTCACCAAATACCTGCGGCAGAACCCCGGCGACTCCGAAGCCCACGCAAGGATCCAAGCCCTCATTCGCGGGGCCTCCTTGGCGGAGGCCGAGGGGCTGGTCCGGGCCTTCTTGACCTACTTCCACCTGGTCAACCTGGCCGAGGAGCGCCAGCGGGTGCGGGTGAACCGGGCTCGCGAGGCTGAGTCCACCCCAACCTCGCCGCGCTCGGAGTCGTTTTTGGGCCTGGTCGGGGCGCTCAAGGCCCGGGGGCTCAGTTACGAGCAGGTGGTGGGGGTGCTCTCCGAGATGAGGCTTTACCTCACCTTCACCGCTCACCCTACCGAGACCCGCCGCCGCACGGTGCGCTACCACCTGGGCGAGATCGAGCGGCTGTTGGAGGTGGGGGCCGATCTAGACGCGATCGAAGCCCATACCCTGCTCCTATGGGGCACGCTCGAGCTGCGCCGGACCCGCATGACCGTAGAGGATGAGGTGAAGGGCGGGCTGTTCTATCTGCCCGGCGTGCTCTGGGCTACCATCCCCCGTCTGGTGGAGGGGCTCGAGCAGGCTGTGGAGGCCCATTATGGCACGCGGCCCGACCTTTCGCCGCCGCTGGCCTTTCGCAGTTGGATTGGCGGGGATCGCGATGGCAACCCCAACGTTACCCCCGACGTCACCCTATGGGCCCAGCGATACGCCCGCGAGCTGGCCCTGCGGCAGTTTGTGGAGGAGATCGACGGGTTGATCCGCGCCCTCTCCCTTAGCCAAGACCGCCTGCCCACCCCGCGCGAGATCCGCCTGGCCGTGGAGGAGGCCTTCAAACGGCTCCCCCTGCCCGACCGCTTCGCCGATGAGCCCTACCGCCGCTATCTGATGATCCCCCGCTACAAGCTGCGCTCGCTTTTGGGAGAGCAGCCAGGACCAGCTTACGCCGGCGGAGGGGAGTTGGTGGCCGATCTGCGCGCCATCGAGGCCGGACTGGCCCAACTGGGGCTGAAGAAGGTGGCCCGGGCCCTGGTCAAACCCGCCCGCTTGCGGGCCGAGGCTTACGGGCTGGACCTGGTCGCGCTCGACCTGCGCGAGGAGTCCCGCCAACACACCGAGGCGGTGGCCGAACTCCTCAAGGTGGGCGGGGTGCATGAGGGCTACACCGAACTCAGCCCCGAGGAGCGCGAAGCCTTGCTCTCCCAGGAGCTGCGCTCGGCCCGCCCCTTGGCCCCGGTCGGCTACCGCGCGCAAACCCGAGCCCTGGGCGTGGCCTTGGGTGCGCTGCACAACTGGCAGGCCCGGGGGGCCTACGTGGTCAGCATGACCCACCACCCCAGCGACCTGCTCGAGGTCTTCCTCCTGGCCCGCGAGGTGGGCCTCTACCGCCCGGGTCGGGCCCTGCCTTTCGACGTGGTGCCGCTGTTTGAAACTTTGGGCGACCTCCAGGCGGCCCCCGGGGTGGTCGGCCAACTGCTGGAGAACTCGGTTTTCCGGGCCCACCTTGAGGGGCGCGGGGGGATGGAGGTGATGATCGGCTACTCCGACTCCAACAAGGATGTGGGGTTCCTCTCGGCCAACTGGGCCTTGTACCGGGCCCAGGAGGAGATCGCCGGGGTGGCCCGTGAGCGGGGAGTGCGGGTCTACTTCTTTCACGGGCGCGGCACCTCTACCGCCCGCGGCGGAGGCAGCGCAGGCCGGGCCATCGCCAGCCTGCCGCCCGGTACGGTCGGCACCCGCATGCGCATCACCGAGCAAGGGGAGGCCCTGGCCGACCGCTACCAGCACCCCGAGCTGGCCTACCGCAACCTCGAGCAGATGCTCTACTACATGGGCCTGGCCGCCGCCCGGGATAGCTACCGGGAGGGGGACGGGGTGCCGCAGGAGTGGAAGGAGGCGCTCGAGCGGGCCGCCCGCGAGTCCGAGCGGGCCTACCGGGCCCTGCTCGCCAAGCCGCGCTTCTTCGAGTTCTACGAAGCCCTCACCCCCATCCGCGAGATCGGGGCGCTCAACATCGCCTCGCGCCCCGTGTACCGCTCGGGCCGGGTGCGCGAGATCACCGATCTACGGGCCATCCCCTGGGTGATGAGCTGGACCCAGGTGCGGCTGTTGCTCCCCGGCTGGTACGGGCTCGACGCGGGATTGGGGCAGATCCCCCCCGAGCTGCGCCGGGAGATGTACCAGGGCTGGCCCTTCTTCAAGAGCACCCTCGAGGCTGCCGCCGAAGCCCTGGCCAAGGCCGACTTGGGCATCGCCCGCGAGTACCTTCGCCTGGTCCCGCCCGATCTGGTCCAGCCCTTCTTTCCCCCTATCGCCCAGGCCTTCGAGCAGAGCGTGGCCTTGCTCGAGGAGACTTTCCAGGGACCGCTTTTGCATAACCGCCCGGTTCTGGCCCGCCAAACCGAACTGCGCAACCCCTACGTAGACCCCATCAGCCACGTCCAGGTCGAGCTGCTTGCCCGCTATCGCCAGACCCCTCCCGAACACCCCGAGCGCCCCGAGCTCGAGCGGGCCTTGATGCTCTCGATTTTGGGGATCGCCGCAGGGCTGAGGAACGCGGGTTAGACGGGGGTACCCGGGCGCCACCTTGCGCTACCCGACGGATCCGATAAGATACTCAATCAAAGCTCCATGAGGAGGTTCGCATGAGGAAACGCTGGATCGGCGCTTTTTTGGGTTTTGTGCTTCTGGGAGGGGTCTTTGCCCAGAACCGGGCCGATACGATCGTGATCGCCCAGGGGGTGGACGTGACCGTGCTGGACCCCAACAACCAGCTCGAGACCCCCACCGCTAACGTTTTATCCAACATCTTCGACCCCCTCTACTTGCGCATGCCCGATGGCAGCGCCAAGCCCTGGCTGGCCACTGGGGTGCGGGCGGTCAACCCCACCACCTGGGAGATGACCATCCGCCCAGGGATCAAGTTCCACAACGGCGAAGACCTCACTGCCGAGACGGTGAAATGGAACTTCGACCGGGTGATCGACCCGGCCAAGCCTTTGCGCATATCCAACTCCTGGGCGGCTTTGTCCAAGGTCGAGGTGATCAACCCCACTACCCTGCGCTTCACCTTCCGCAACCCCTTCCCGCTTTTCCAGACCCGCCTTACTGGATTTTTCATCCTGCCGCAGAAGTACGTCCTCGAGAACGGCAACAAGTACCTGCAAGAACCCATCGGCACCGGCCCCTACAAGTTCGTACGCTGGGTGCGCGACCAGCAGTTCGAACTCGAGGCCAATCCCAACTACTGGAACGGCGCTCCCAAGATCAAGCGGGTCATCTTCCGCCCGATCCCTGAGGCGAGCAGCCGGGTGGCCGAGCTGATCTCGGGTGGAGTGGACATCATCACCAATCTGGTCCCGGAGGCGGTGAACGCGGTGCGGGCCGCCAGTACTGCCGACGTGCGCACCGTGCCCAGCATTCGCAACATCTTCATCATCCTCAACACCCAGGACAAAAAAGACAGCCCGCTCGCCAACCCCAAGGTGCGGCTGGCCCTCAACTACGCAGTGGACAAACGGGCCATCGTCAAGAACGTCCTGGGTGGCTACGGCCAGCCCACCGGATGCCCACTCAACGCCTACATCTTCGGCTATGACCCGCGCTCCTGCCAGCCCTACGAGTACAACCCGGCCCGGGCCAAACAACTGCTGGCCGAGGCCGGTTATCCGGGCGGCTTCAGCATGACCTTGGGCTCGCCCAACGGGCGTTACCTCAACGACCGCCAGGTGGCCGAGGCCGTGGTGGGTCAGCTGGCCCAGGTGGGGGTAAAGGTGGATCTGCGGGTACAGGAGTGGAGTAGCTACGTAGGGCAGATCTTGGAGCGCAAAATCCCAACCGACGCGGTCCTCCTGGGCTGGGGCAACAACGAGTTCGACGCCGACAACTCGCTCTACAGCCTGTTCTACGGCGGCACGGTGCGGGGCGGTCCCCGCCAGGTAGCCTTCAGCTACGTGCGCTCGGTCCCGCTCGACAACGCTCTATTGCAGGCTCAGCGCACCATTGACCCCGAACCGCGCAAAAAGCTCTACCTCGATGCCCTCAAGGTGCTGCGCGCCGAGGCCCCTTGGATCTTCTTGCATCAGCAGGAAGACCTCTATGGGGTGTCCAAGCGCATAGACTGGAAACCTCGCCCCGACGAACGGCTGCTGGTGGCGGATATGGCGATCAAAGGCCCGTAGGGTCGCACCACCGTGTTCGCCTTCCTCGCTCGGCGCTTCCTGCTGGTCCTGGTGGTCATATGGGGGGCGGCTACCCTGGCCTTCTTCCTGCTCTTCCTCTCAGGAGACCCGGTAAACCTGCTGCTCCCGTTGGATGCCAGCCCCGAGGTGCGCGAACAGTTTCGCCAGGCCAACGGCTTTGACCGACCCATGGGGGAACAGTACCTGCGCTATCTAGGCCGGGCTGTCCAGGGTGACCTGGGGGTCTCGCTACGCAACCAGACTCCGGCTCTGGGGTTGGTCCTCGAGCGGATGCCCGCCAGCATGCTCCTGGCCTCCACCGCTTTGCTGTTCTCGGTGGTGTTCGGGGTGCTGGCCGGGGTGTTGGCCGCGGTGCGCAAGGGCACCACCACCGAGTTCGCAGTGCTGCTGTTGGCCTTGCTCGGACAATCCTTGCCGGTGTTTTGGCTTGGACTGATGCTCATTCTGGTCTTCGGGCTCGAGCTGCGCTGGCTCCCCATATCCGGATACGGCACCTGGCAACACCTGATCCTGCCCACCATCGCGGTCGGCACCTTCTCGATGGCGGCCATCGCCCGGCTCACCCGGGGTGGGGTGCTCCGCGAACTGCGCAGCGACCACGTGCGCACCGCCCGAGCCAAGGGCCTACCGGATCGGGTGGTGATCTACAAACACGCCTTGCGTAACGCGGCGATCCCGGTAATCACAGTGGTGGGCTTGCAGCTGGGGAATCTGCTCTCCGGGGCGGTCATCACCGAGACCATCTTTGCCTGGCCGGGAGTGGGGCGTCTGGTGCTGACCGCAGTCACCCAGAAAGACTTTCCCGTGGTGCAGGCGGCGGTGATCGTGTTCTCCGTGCTGTTGGCGGTCATCAACTTGACGGTGGATCTGCTCTACTCGGTGCTCGATCCCCGCGTGAGGTACCACTGATGCTCCGGGTCCTGCGGGCCCCTTCCGCCGTCATCGGGCTGGCGCTGATGGTGTTTTTCGTGCTGATGGCGGTTTCCGCCCCGCTCATTAGCCCGGCCAACCCTACCCGCCAAGACCTCGCGGCCATCACCAAGCCGCCCGGAACCGAGGGGCACCCGCTGGGCACCGACCGGCTGGGACGGGATATGCTCTCGAGGATCATCCACGGCGCTCGGCTTTCCCTCCTTGTGGCGGTGGCCGGGGTGCTGATCGGCGTAGCCATCGGTGTACCCCTGGGCCTGATCGCCGGCTACTTGGGCGGGCGGATGGATGACTTGCTCATGCGCCTGGGCGACATTCAGCTCTCCTTGCCCTTTATCCTGCTGGTGGTCGCCATCATCGCCGCCCTGGGGCCCAGCCTGATCAACACCATTCTGACCTTGGGGGTCACCAGCTGGGTCTTGTACGCCCGGGTGGTGCGGGGGGAGGTGCTCTCGCTTAAGGAGCGGGAGTTCGTGCAGGCCGCCCACGCGTTGGGGGCCTCGGGTCTGCGAATCATGCTTCGCCACCTCCTGCCCAACGCGGCTGGCTCGCTGATCGTGGTAGCAACGCTGGAGCTAGCCCGCCTCATCGTCACCGAGGCCGCCCTATCCTTCTTGGGGCTCTCGGGAGTCCCCCCGGAGATCCCCAGTTGGGGCCAGATGCTCGCCGACGGACGGGAGGTGCTGTTTTTTGGTGGCTGGTGGGTGGCGACCTTTCCCGGAATCGCCATCAGCCTGCTGGTTTTGGGGATCAACCTTTTCGGGGATGCCCTAGCCGAGGTGCTCGATCCTCGCAACCGTTAGTTGGCATTCACCGCGCAAAATCACCCCTTAAACAACCCACACCCAAGCGATCTTTCGGACCAGGGGTGGGCCCCCCCCTCCGGGCTCGAGCCGGACCTGAAACAGAGGCCCTGATCTACTAAGGCGATGGCTCCGGCTTGGGCGTGACGGCAGGCCACATTTCAGGGATAATGGGGTCTGTTTGAGGGTCCTTTTTGAGGAGCTACAACATGGCAGATGACCCCCGGCTTTTGCCTGGCCATAGCCCCGCACAGCGGGTAGGCCTTTTCGTGGACACCCAGAACCTCTACCACTCCGCCCGCGACTTCTATGAGAAAAACGTCAACTTCGAGAGCCTCCTGAAGTACGCCGTAAGTGGGCGGCAACTGGTGCGGGCTACCGCTTACGTGGTCGAGCGGGAGGGGGACACTTCGGCCTGGCCGTTCATCTACAAGCTCTCCACCATCGGTTACCGGGTGCGCCGGATGAACCTCACCCTCAAGGAGACCACCGACGAGGGCAAGCCCATCTACGAGGGCAACTGGGACATGGGGATCGCCGCCGACATGGTGCGGCTGATGCATACCCTGGACGTGGCGGTGCTGGGCTCCGGGGATGGGGACTTTGTGGAGATCATCGAGGTGCTGATGGAGCGGGGTATCCGGGTGGAGGTCATCGCCTTCAAGGAGACCACTGCACAGAAACTGATCGACGCGGTGGACCGCTTCGTCCACCTGCCGGAGATCCCCGACCCCTTCATGCCGGGCCGCGAGCGCGAGCGGGTGGTGCCCAGCCCCCCCGAGAAGTAGCAAGGCTCCTATCTGCTCAACCTTGGGGCGCGGCCAAAAGCTTGAGAAAGTTCCGGCTGGCCTCGATGCCTTTTGCGAAATTGATCAGGTCAAACTTCTCGTTGGGCGAGTGCAGGTTGTCGTCGTGGAGGCCCATCCCCAGGAGCACCAGGGGAATCCCCAGGGCTTCTTGGAAGCTCGCCACGATGGGGATGCTCCCCCCGGAACGGGTAAAGACTGGCTTGCGCCCCCAGGCCACCTCGAGGGCCTGCGCCGCCTTGCGCATGTATACCGAATCCAGCTCGGTCAGCACGGGCTTTCCGGTGCCGTGGCAGAGGATCTCCATGCGGTAGCCTTGGGGTTTGATCTGCTGGAGATACTCGGTGACGGCTTTTTGGATCACCTGGGGGTCTTGGTCGGGGACCAGCCGCATGGAGAACTTGAACCCGGCCTTGGCGGGGATCACCGTCTTGGAGCCCTCGCCTTGATAGCCACCCCAGATGCCGTTCACGTCCAGGGTAGGGCGGACCCAGGTGCGCTCCAAGGGGCCATAGCCCGGCTCGCCGGGCAGGGCCTCGGCCCCGATGGAGTCCGCGAAAGCGGCGGCGTCGAAGTTCAGGCGGGCGAAGTTGGCTCGCTCCTCGTCGGTGAGGTCGCGCACCTGGTCGTAAAAGCCGGGCACCAGGATCCGCCCGTCCTCCCCCTTGAGCTTGGCGATGGTCCAGGCCGCGGCGTGGATGGGGTTGGGGGCGGCCCCGCCGTACACGCCGGAGTGCAGGTCGCGCTTGGCCCCCTCCAAGCGGACTTCCATGTACACCAGCCCGCGCAGGCCGTACTCCAGGCTCGGCACGCCAGGGGCGTACATCGAGCCATCTGAGATCAGCAGCACGTCCGCCTTGAGGCGCTCGGCGTTTGAGCGCACGAAAGGCTCGAGGTTCGCGCTGGAGATCTCCTCCTCCCCCTCGATCACGAACTTGACGTTGACCCCCAGCTCAGGACCCAGATCCTCGACCGCGGCGATGTGGGCGTAGATCTGGCCCTTGTCGTCGGAGGCCCCCCGGGCATAGAGCTTGCCGTCTTGGAGGGTGGGCTCAAAAGGCGGGGTGTGCCACAGCTCGAGCGGGTCCGGCGGCTGCACGTCGTAGTGGCCGTAGACCAGCACGGTGGGGGCCTGGGGGTCCACGATCCTCTCGGCGTAGACGATGGGGTGGCCGGGGGTGGGGATCACCTCGGCTTCGAACCCCAACCGGGAGAGCTTGGCCTCGAGCCAGCGGGCGGCCCGGGCCACGTCTTCTTTGTGATCGGGGTCGGCCGAGACCGAGGGGATCCGTAGGAACTCGATGAGCGCGTCCAGGTGCTTGTTCACGCCATGGATTATACGCCCTACGCGCTCTGTGGGCTGGGCCCGGGTTTCCCCCCTGCGCTCAGCTCGCGCAGCAGGGCCAGCCGCAGCCGGGCCACTTCACTCTCCAGCTTGGCCTGTTGCGCATCGAGTTCATCGCGCAGCCGGATGATCTCCTCCACCCCGGCCAGGTTGACGCCCAGCTCCTGGGTCAGGCGGCGGATCTCCCGCAGCTTCTCCACGTCCCGCTCGGAGTAAAGGCGGGTTTTCCCGGAGGAGCGCTTGGGCTGGATCAGCCCCTTTCGCTCATACAGCCGCAGGGTCTGCGGATGCATATCCACCAGCTCCGCAGCCACCGAGATGATGTACACCGGACGGTCCTTCTCCCCTGCCATGCTAAGAAGAGTATACAAAAGTTTATACGGGGGTGATCAATCCACCCGGGTCAGGGCCAACCCTCCCTCCTTCGGTCCGCCCAGCGGAACGACAGATAGTGCGGCTCCCACATCCGGCTGGCCACGAAAGCCCCCACCTGGGCCGCGTTCATGTTCTGCACCCGCGGCTCGCGGCACAATCCCTCTTCGAGGGCCTTGGCCAACACCCGACTGGCCACCTCCCGGCTCACCTCGCGCAGTCGCTTGACCGATGGGTAGACCCGCTCGGGGGTCTCACGGGCGGTGTAGTCGGCCAGGGCATAGGCCGCTTCCAACACCATTCCATCCGAGACCTCGCTGACCTGGCCCAACACCGCCGCGAAGCCCAGCCCGGGGAACACGAAGGCGTTGTTGCCCTGCCCTACCGGGTACTGGCTCCCGTTGTAGACCACCGGAGGGAAGGGGCTCCCCGCAGCCACGATGGCCTGACCCTCCGTCCAGCGAACCAGGTCATCGGGCAGGGCCTCCGAGGCACTGGTGGGGTTAGAGAGCGGGAAGATGATCGGCCTGGGGGTATTGGCCTGCATCGCCCGCACCACCGGCTCGGTGAAGGAGCCACCCTGGCCGGAAAGGCCCAGAAGCACCGTGGCTCGAGCGTTCTGAATGGTCTCGAGCAGGGTCGGGATGTGCCCGGTGAAGCTCCAGGTAGCCAGGGCCTCGAGCCGCTGGGCATAGGGCTGTTTGTAGGCTTCCATGCTACGGTTTTCCACCAACAAACCCCTCGAATCCAGCACGAAGAGGTGCCTCTTGGCCTCCTCCTCGGAGAGGCCTTCGCGCTTGAGCCCTTGCAAAATGGCCCAGGCCACCCCTACCCCGCCGGCCCCGGCCCCGTGGATGACGATGCGCTGATGCGAGAGCCGCTCCCCCTTGAGGCGGCAGGCCGAGATCAGCCCCGCCAACGCCACTGCCCCGGTTCCCTGGATGTCGTCGTTGAAGGAGGGGATCACCCTACGATAGCGCTCGAGCACGGTAAAAGCCGCATCCTTAGCGAAGTCTTCCCACTGGATCACCGCCTTGGGGTAGCGATCCTTGACGGCCTCGACGAACTTGTCCATGAAGGCATAGTAGGGCTCCCCGGTGAGCCGCTTGTGCCGCACCCCCAAGTACAGCGGGTCGGAGAGCAGATCCGCGCGGTCGGTGCCCACATCGAGTTCCACCGGCAGGGTTTTATCGGGTCCCACTCCACCCGCTGCGGTGTAGATCGAGAGCTTGCCGATGGGGATGGCCATCCCTCCGAAACCCTGGTCGCCGATGCCCAAGATCGCCGAGGAGTCCGTGGCCACGATGAGCCGCACATCGTTCAAAGGCACGTTTTCCAGCGCCTCGCGAATCCCCTCGATGTTCGCGGTGCTGGCGCTAAAGCCGCGCGGGTAGCGGTAGATATGGGAAAACTGCCGAACCGCCTCGCCTACGGTGGGGGTGTAGAGGATGGGCAGCATCTCCTCCAGGTGCTCCTCCAGCAGGGCATAAAACAAGACCTCGTTGCGGTCTTGCAGGTTGCGCAGGTAGATGTGCTTCTCCATCTCCGAGCTGAGCAGGCGGTACTGCCGGTAAGACTGGTCCAGCTGCTCCTTGATGGTGTTGACGTGGGGCGGCAAGAGCCCCTCGAGCCCCAGTTGGCGGCGCTCCTCCAGGGTATAGGCCGTACCCTTGTTGAGCAGCGGGAAGCGGGTCAGCAAAAAACCCCGGACGTAGACCTCGAGGTAGCGGTTTCCCCCCTCATCGCGCTTGACGTCGTAATACCGGCTGACGCTCATGAGGACCATCCTAACGCTTTCGCGGGGATCGCGCGCCAGGTCCGCGAAAACCTATATACCCAGGGTCTTGGCCCAGTCGGTAGGCTCCTTGGCCTGTGTATACTCCGTATCCATCTGGGCCAACTGGAGCTTGCCCGAGTACTCCTCGTTCACCGCCTGCCAGTAGGTGTACTCCTCGATCACCCAGATGCCCGACTCGCGGGCCCCGTTGCCGCTCGAGCGGGTTCCCCCGAAGGGCAGATGGGCCTCGGCCCCCACGGTGGTGTTGTTGATCGAGGTCATCCCGGCCTTGATGCCGTTCTTGAACTGGTAGGCCCAACCGCGGTGGTTGGTGTAGATGCTCGAGGATAACCCGTAGGGGTGAGCATTGGCGGCTTCGATGGCCTCCTCGATCCCGTCAATGCGCACCAGGTTGATCGTCGGCCCGAAGACCTCGGTCTCGAAGATCTTCATGCCCAAAGCCGCCTCCCAGACCGTAGGCCAGCCAAAGTAACCCGCGTCGGGGTCGCCTTTGAAGTGCGGGTAGGGGTTCTCTGCGGTGATGCGGCCCTGGCCGAAAAGGAGCTTGGCCCCATCCTGGGGAGCCCATTCGTAGTGCTTGGCCCAATTGGCATGGAAGCGCTCGTTCATGAAGGGGCCATAGGTGATGGGCTCCATCAAGAGCGGGTTGCCGACCACAGTGGCCTCGGTCTTCTCCAGGAACCTACGCCTAAACTCCGCGTAGATGGGCGCATCCACCAGGATGTTGCCCGCGCTGGTGCAGCGCTGCCCGCCGGTGGCGAAAGCGCTCCACCAGGCCCCCTCAACGGCCAGGTCGAGGTCGGCGTCGCGCATCACCACCAGGGGATTCTTGCCCCCTAGCTCAAGGGTGGGGCGGATCAGGTTGCGCCCGGCGATCTCCCCGATGCGGCGCCCCACCGCACTTGATCCGGTGAAGGCAAATTTGTTGAACCACCCCTCGTCCATCAGCTCGACCAGCCACTCCCCGGTAGATCCGCCCCCCCCGCCAAACACCACGTTGAGCACGCCAGGGGGCAACCCCGCTTCCTCCAAGAGCCGGGCGAAGACCAGGGAGAGCGCGGGGGAGTCGTCGGAGGGCTTCCACACCACGGTGTTCCCGGCCAGCACCGCGGGGATGATCTTCCAGGAGGGAACCGCGATGGGAAAGTTCCCGGCGGTGATCATCCCCACGACCCCCAGGGGGCGGCGGAAGGTGAAAAGCTCCTTGTTGGCCATCTCGCTGGGTACGGTCTGGCCGTACAGGCGGCGGCCCTCCGAGGCGAAGAACACGGCGGTGTCGATGGCCTCTTGCACGTCCCCGCGGGCCTCTTTGAGGGTCTTGCCGACCTCGCGCACCAAAAGCCGCGAGACCGTCTCCTTCTCGCGGGTCAGAACGGTGGCGAAGTTCAAGAGGGTCACGCCCCGCACCGGGGCGGGGGTGCGCGACCAGCGCTCGAAGGCTTCCCGGGCCACTTGGGCGGCTCGTCGCAACAGGGCTTGGCCGGCTTCGGGGAAGCGGGCTACCACGTCGGAGTGGTCCGAGGGGTTGCGGCGCTCCAGCATCCGCCCCTCCATCACCTCCTCCCCGCCGATCCAGTGGCCGAACTCGAGGGTATTGCCGTACTTGCTGGGCGATGTCTTCATATTTCCATTATTCCGTGGGGCCCGCCGGGCGCAAATTAGCCTTCGGCCTGGATCCGGCCCTTGAGGGCCTCCAATGTGGCCGGCGGCACCAGCTTGCCCACATCACCCCCATAGCGGGCGATCTCCTTGACCATGGTGCTCGAGACATAGGACCAGCGGGTCGCCGCCATGATGAAAAGGGTCTCGGCGTGGGGAGGGAACTGCCGGTTGAGGTGGGCCATCTGGAGTTCGTTCTCGTAGTCCGAGACGGCCCGCAGCCCCTTGACGATGATCCTCGAGCCGACCTTCTTCATGTAGTTCACCAGCAGCCCGCGAAAGGTGTCCACCCGAACGTTATCAAGACGGGCGTGCGCGACGGCTTCGCGGATGATCTGGAGGCGCTCCTCGGGGGTGAAAAGCCACTGGTTGCGCTTGGAGGGGTTCTCGAGCACCGCCACCGTGACCTGGTCGAAGAGCTTGCTGGCCCGCACGATGACGTCGAAGTGACCGTTGTGCAGCGGGTCGAAACTGCCGGGGTAAACCACGTGCATGGAGATAGTGTCTAATGCCGAGGGCTGGACGTCAAATTCAGAGGCATACCGCGGATCGCAAGAGACGATCGGGCGATGAGCGATTCCTATTGGCCCTCGAGGATGGTGATCGTATTCGTCCCGTACACCCGCCGCTCGCCTTGCGGGAGGTGCAGTTCGGTGGGGTGTTGCAGGATGTAGATCCCCCCCGGCGCGGCCAGGTCGGCTTCCAGCAATCGCCGGAAGTCCTCGAGCAGGTCATGGGGATAGGGCGGGGCCATGAAGGCCACGGTGAACTGCTCGCCACGGCGGGCGGCTTGCACCAGGTAGCGCTCCACCGGCTGGGCTTCGATCCGCACCTCGAGGTGGGCCTTGAGGGCGTTGGAGCGCAAGAGCCGCACGGCCTGAGGGTCTTTTTCCACCAGCACCGCCTCGAACCCCTCGGAGGCGGCCTCCAGGCCGATGGCCCCGCTCCCGGCGTAGAGGTCCAGGAAACGCCCCCTTTGGGGGTAGCGCCAGCGGAGGTAATCGAAAAGCGCCTTGCGCAGGCGCACTGGCGAGGGTCGGGCCGAGGCCGGAACCTCGAGCCGCACCCCCCGGGCCGTCCCGCCGAGAATCTGCAGCTTCATCGGGGTTCAGAATACTCTTGCTTACTTGAGCGGCGGGACCAGGGTAGGGATCTGCACCACCTCGGGGTTACGAAACCAGATCTGACAGCGGGCCACCGCTGCACGGCGCAGCCGTGCGCTGACGCTGAAAAGGCTGCGGGCTCCCGCCGCCAATCGGCGGTTTTCGATGAGGGCCGAATTCGTACCCAGCACCACACCGTTCGGCCCCAGCACCCGCAGGTTGACCCGGATATTGGACAAGCTGGCGCGGCCCTGGTTGTACACCAGCCCCCGCACGGTGGCCTTCCCGTCGGCCACGATACAGCTCCAGTTCGTCACCCGGAGCTTGTAGACCTCGGCGTGCACCGCGCCCAGCACCGGCAGGAGCAAAAGGGTCAGCAGTCGCAGCACTTTTCCCATCGTTCCCCCTCCCATCTTGAGGCAAATCCAGGCCAAAACAAGACGTCCAACCCTGGCGGTTGGACATCTTGCTTGGTCGAGGAGAGAGGATTCGAACCTCCGACCCCCTGGACCCGAACCAGGTGCGCTACCAGGCTGCGCTACTCCTCGGCTAGTCTCGGGCCTGAACCCGGATGCTGAGTATAGAACCTCGAGCCCGCTTTGTCCAGCAGGGGGCCTAGAGCCGGGCGAAGGCCTGGCGGTACTCCTCCTCCTCGAGCCCCCGCCCGATCACCACCAGCCGGGACAGGCCGGTAGCGGGGCGCTCGGTGAGCTCGAGGCTGAAGATCTCCCGCACCCCCTGGAACAGCACCTCCTGGGCCATCCCCCGCACCGAGAGCCACCCCTTGGCCCGGAACACCTGGCCGGGCCGGGAGACCAAGTAGCGGTCGATGAACGCGTTGACCCGCTCGCGGTGCAGGGGCCGCTCGGCGCTGAGGGTGAAGCTCTGGATGTTGGGAAGGTGCTGGTGAGCATAGCTCTGCGGCTTCCAGCCGGGGTCGAAGGCCTTGATCCCCAGCACCCGGGCCGGCTCAACCTGGCTCTGCCGCACCGGGTACACCGCGGCCAGGGGGTTGACGACCCCCAGGATGCGCCGGGCCCGCTCGAGGCCGGCCATGTCCACCAGATCGGTCTTGTTGAGGAGCACCGCGCTGGCATAGGCCAGCTGCACCGCCCCCTCGGGGGCGTCGGAGAGGGTCTGCTCGAGGTAGCGGGCATCGGCCACCGCCAGCAGGCCGTCCAGCTCGAACCCCGCCCGCAGCGCGGGGTCCAAGAGGGTCTGGGCCACCGGCACCGGATCGGCCAGCCCGGAGAGTTCGATCAGGATGTGCTCGGGCGGGCGCTCCCGGCCCGCCAGCCGGAACACGGTCTGTACCAGGTCATCGCGGCCCACGCAGCACAAGCAACCGTTGGAAAGCTCGGCGATCCCGTCGGTGTCCACGTTCTCGATGAGGGAGGCGTCGATGCCCGTCTCACCGAACTCGTTGACGATCACCCCAAAGCGTCTACCCCCGCGGCTCACCAGGTGGTTGACCAGGGTGGTCTTGCCCGCTCCCAGAAACCCCCCGATGACCGTCACCGGGATGCGCTGTTTGAACCGAATCATCTCCGACCCCAGCGATTACGGCCTATCGTCTGGCTCCTCGCCGGGCTTGGGGGGAGCCTCGAGCAGGCCCTGTACCCAGTTCCGCCCGCGGGGGCGCTCCTCCTTGGGCCAGCGCTGCTCGATATAGCGGGTCCCCCCGCCGTGGAAGAAACCCGCCGCCACAAAGGTGGTAAAAGGAACCGCCAGCACCAAGCCCAGCGAGCCCACCAGCATCGAGACGAACTCGGCCATGAAGGGCTCCTGGTTGAGCAAGAAGCGCAGCGGGGTACCCCCCTGCTGGATCAGGAGCATCAGCGGCAAAGCGCCCGCGCTGTAGGCCAGCACCAAGGTGTTGACCAGGCTCCCGATGTGGTCGAAGCCCACCGCCATGCCCCGCCCGTACAGCTCACGCAAGGAGTAACGTGGGTTGGCCTGGGCCAGGGCCTGGGTCACCGAGGCTTGGGTCACGGTCACATCGTTGAGCGCCCCCAGCGCGCCCACCACCACCCCGGCCAGGTAGAGCGAGACCAGATCCAGGTTTTGCAGGGCGAAACGGGCCAGGAAGGCTTCCTCTGAGTTGAGGCCGGTGAACCCCATCCAGCGGGTGAAGAGGGTAGCCAACCCCAGCGAGACCACCACCGCCAAGCTCGTTCCCAGCAAGGCTGCCGTGGTCTTGCGGTTGACCCCGTGGACGAAGTAGATCGACAGCAAGAGGATCCCGAAGGCCCCGGCGAAGGTGACCAGGAGCGGGTTCGCCCCCCGGGCGATGAGCGGGACCACCCCGTAGACCAACACCAGCAGGCTCGCCCCCGTACCGATCAGGCCGCGCAGGCCCTTGCCCCGTCCCAGCAACAACACCGCCCCCACGAAAAGCCCCAGCAAGGCGTACAGGTAGTCCAGGCGCAGGGGTTCGACCACAAAAGCCCGCCCCTGCACCTGCCGGATGCGTACGTCCTGCCCGACCCGCAGCCCCTGGGCTTCCTGGGGGGATGCCTCGACCTCGGCTACGCTTCCGTCCGGGAGGGCCACCCGCACCAGGGGAAGGCTGGACTCGAGCACCCGCCCCGGCCGATCCCCTGGCCCTGGAGGATCGCCCGGGGGGACTAGGCGGTAGCTGAGCAGCCGGTAGACGACCACCCGTTGACCTACCCGAAACCCCTCGGGTCCGGAAACCGGAAGGTCAGCCTGGAGGCTCTGACCCCCGCCCAACTCCACCCTGGCGGTGCGGGCCCCCACCTGGGTGACGCGGCCCTCGAGGTAAACCCCCTGCGGCGGGGACTGCGCCCAGGCCAGGGAGAAGCCCACCACCGCAACCATCCACAGACCGAAAAAGCCCTTGCCCGACGCGACGAGCATACCCTGGGAGTATACCGCGGGCGAATGAGAACCGCGCGGCCTCCTGAGGGTCAAGCGGCAACCCGGGGCCCAAGACTTGCCCAAAGACGTCCTGCTCGGAGTTTATAGCCACAGTCCCGAATCTGCACCGCTTAACCAAGGCTTAATCCAGGTTCAGTTTTGCCCCAAGGGGTCACCCGGACTGTTTAGAATCCGGTTTAGGGTGAACCGAAAGAATGCGGTGAAATTACATCTCAGCCTGGCGCTGGCGCTCGCAGCTTGCGGCCCGACCCCCGCCAACTCCGTGCCTCCCGGAACCCAGGTCGTGAAGTGGTCAGAGAAGCCCGAATGGAACGTGGCCGGGGCCCAGGTGACGATCCCCCGGGGCGTCAGCGCGATCCTCGATCAGAGCCCTCCTGGCCTCCGCAGCCTGACCATCGAGGGAAACCTGATCTTCGACCGCACCGCCAAGGGGAAACTGGTGCTCCAGTCGGACTGGATCATGGTGCACGGGGGAAGGCTCGAGGTCGGCACCGCCGACCAACCCTTCACCGGCCAGGCGGAGATCGTCCTGACCAGCAACAACCCCCAGGAGGTCCTCGAGCATATGGGCATGAAGATGGGGGCCAAGGCTCTGGGCGTGATGATGGGCGGGGTGGTGGAGATGAATGGGAAGCCCCTCAGCTCGAGCTGGACCCGGCTCGCCGCCACCGCCGCTCAAGGGGCGACCTCCATCACCCTGCAACAGCCGGTGGACTGGCCGGTAGGCTCGGAGATCATCATCACCTCCACCGACCACTTTGGCTGGGCGGCGGGCATCAACCCGGCCAACCCCCGTAGCGAGCGGGCCATCGTCAAGGCGGTGACGGGCAACACCGTCGAACTCGAGCGCCCACTCAGCTTTGCCCATTGGGGGGCCGACGCCAGCGGGGTGCCGGAGTACGCCGAGGTCGGGCTCCTCTCGCGCAATATCCTGGTCAGAAGCGACGACAAGGCCAAAGACCCGGCCAGCGCCGCCTACCAAAGGGGCGGGCATGTGATGATCATGGCCGGCTCACAGGCCCGCTTCAACTGGGTGGAGTTCCGCAACATGGGCCAAAAGAGCACCTTCGGGCGCTACCCGGTGCATTTCCACCAGCTCGCCGACGGGGGCCAGGGCTCCTACCTGAAGAACTCCGCGATCCACGAGAGCTTCAACCGCTGCCTGGTCATCCACGGCACCAACCGGCTGCTGGTCGAGAACAACGTGGCCTACGACACCCTCGGGCACTGCTTCTTCCTCGAGGAGGGCTCTGAGACCAAGAACACCCTGCGGGGCAACCTGGCGGTGCTGGTGCGACCGCTCAAAACCAACCCCGAGGAGCGGCTCATCCCCTCGGATAACGAGCCCTCGGCCTTCTGGATCACCAACCCCGACAACAGCATCGTCGGCAACGTGGCGGTGGAGGCCAACGTGGGCTTTTGGTACGCCCTCCCCTACCGGCCCATCCCCTTTGGGCGGGGCACCCAAGACCTCACCTGGATGGACGGCATCTACCCCCGCCGCACCCCCCTGGGAGGGTTCCAGGACAACGTGGCCCACTCCAACATGAGCGACGGGCTCTTCGTAGACAACGGCCTCAAGAGCAACCTCTGCGCCAACACCGCCTCGCGCAACACCTGCAAAGACCACACCGCCCCTGCCCAGCTCGACAACCAGACCACCGGCTTCGACCCCCGGCAAAACCCCGGCCTTACGGACTCGAGCGGCAACCTGGAGAACGATCCCAGCAAAAACCCTCGGGTCTGGGCCGAGTTCAAGGACTTGGTGGCCTACAAGAACGGGGGGCGGGGGGTGTGGCTGAGGGGAAGCTATCACAAGCTGGTGAACCCCAGGCTGGCCGACAACGCCATCGGGGCCACCTTCGCCTCCAACCTGAGCTACCTCGAGGGCGGCTTGATCGTGGGGGAGAGCAGCAACAACCTCACCAAGATCACCGGGCCGTGGACCACCGGCCTGGTCGGCTTCGAGCTCTACGACGGGCACGTGGGGGCCAGCGGGACGGTGTTTAGGAACTTCAGCGGAACCCAGCCGCGCAACCTCTACTGCGGCAGCAACAAAACCACCCTCACCACCCGCAACGCCGCCATCGGTACCCTGCGCTGGACCAGCTTCAGCCTGAGTGGGCAGAACTTCGTCCAAAACGTCACCTTCGACAACGCCAACCCGGTCAACTACGACGACCCGGTACAACCTTGCTTCGACCCCGCCAACAACCGTGAAGACCCTCACGACGGCTACCGCTCGGCGGTCTTCTACGACTCAAGCGGCAGCGTGACCGGGCGTGCGGGCAGCTCGGTGGTGGTCAAGAACGACTTCCTGGTGAACGGGAACTGCACCTTGAACTCGAGCTGGAACGCCTACGTCTGCAACCCGGACAACCTCTACGCCACGCTCTCGATCAGCAACGAGCAAGCCAGCCCCGCGGCCCTGGCCGGGACCGACCTCTCGAGCCCGCTGACCCTTACCCGGGACGGCGGCCCCCGAACCACGCTGTGGGGCACCCCCCGCGACGGGCTAAACGGGCCGAACACTTACTTCGAGAGCCGCCTGATCGCCAAGCGGGGGGACTCCAGCGCCAACGACTACATCTACCAGGTGGATTTCGGCACCGCCAGCCGCAGCGGCAAGCTCCGGGTGGGGCTCAACTACCGCCGCCTCCCGGGCGGCAGCTTCCCGGCGGGCACCGCGGGAAGCTGGGTCATGGTGGGGGTTCCGGTTCCCAGCGGGCCGGTCTGGGTCTACCGCAACTACTACTTCAACGAGCAGTACAACAAGAGCACCCCCCTTCCCAGCTTGGATGCCCTCCGCGCCGACACCACCGGCAAGGCCTTCTACCGCGAGGGCGACGTGGTCTACCTCAAGCTCTGGCTGAGCCAACAAGACCTCGACAAGGCCGGCGAATACGGAGCGAGCATCAACTATCACCTGTGTAGCACGCTCGAGTGCAAGTAACCCCCGGGCTGTTGGCAGAGGGATTTCAGGGATGCCGGCCTCGAGGTGATAGGTAAAACGCTGCATGCTTTTGGCTCAACCAAAAGAATGCCCCGGCTCTTCACCCGCTTGGTCCGGAGCTACGCTGGGAAACCAGCGCCTCCAGCCCGGCCTCGTCGAGCACCGGCACGCCCAACTCCTGGGCCCTCTGCAGCTTGCTCCCAGCCCCTTCCCCCGCCACTAGGTAGCTGGTTTTCTTGCTTACCGACGACGAAACCTTAGCCCCCAGGGCCTCCAGGCGGCGGCTGATCTCCTCGCGGGGCCGAGAGAGCTCCCCGGTGAGGACCAAGGTGAGCCCCTTGAGCGCGTCACCCTGGGGTTTTTCCTTAGCCTCGAAGCTCACCCCCGCCGAGCGTAGGCGCTCGATGTAGGCCAGCATGTCCTTCTGGTGCAGGGTCTGGTAGATGCGCTCGGCGGTCGCCAGGGCCACGTCCTCCACGTCGTCGAGGTCCTGTACGCTGGCCGCCAGGAGGCGGTCTAGGTGCCCGAAGCGCCTCGCCAGGGTGCGGGCCAAAGCCGAGCCCACCTGGGGGATCCCCAGGGCATAGAGCAGCCGCTCGAGCCCCCGGTCTTTGCTCTTTTCGATCTGCTGCAAGAGGTTCTCCGCGCTCTTCTCCCCCATGCGCTCGAGGCCCATCAGCTGTTCCTTGCTGAGCCTGTAGAGATCGCTGGGGTCGCGGATCAAGCCCTCCGCCAACAGCTTGGCGACGAGCTTGTCCCCCAGGCCCTGGATGTCCATGGCCCCTCGGCTGGCGTAGTGCAGGATGGCCTCGTAGGCCTTGGCCGGGCAGAGGGGGTTGGGGCAGAGGTGAATCTTGCCCTCGAGCACCAGCGGCGCAGCGCATTCGGGGCAGTGGGTGGGGTAGGTGACCCTGCGCGCTTTGGGGGGGCGCGATTCGGGGACCACCCGCAGCACCTCGGGGATCACCCCCCCCGCCTTGTGAATGATCACCTGGTCGCCGTAGTGCAGGTCGAGTTCTTCCAGGTAGCTCTGGTTGTGCAGCACCACCCGCGAGACCGTAGAGCCCTCGATCTCCACCGGCTCGAGGTTGGCCACAGGGGTAATGCGCCCGGTGCGGCCCACGGTGAACTCCACCCCCACCACCCGGGTCAACCTCTCCTCAGCAGGGAACTTGTAGGCGATGGCCCAGCGGGGGCTCTTGGCGGTGAAGCCGAGGTCGGCCTGAAGGCGCAGATCATCCAGCTTGACCACCACCCCATCGGCCTCGTAGGGAAGCTCCCGGCGCTTGGCCAGCATCCGCCGGTAGGCCTCCTCCACGGCTGGCCAGCCCTCCGCCTTTTGGTAGTGGGGCTCGATGGGAAAGCCCAGCCCTTTCAGGTACTCCAGCAGTTCGCTCTGCGACCGCACCCCCGACTCGGCCAGGCCCAGCCCGATCGAGTACAGCTTGGCCTCGAGCCCGCGTTGGGCGGTGATGCGGGGGTCTTTTTGCCGCAAGGATCCGGCAGCGGCGTTACGGGGGTTTTTGAAGGGGGCCAGGCCCTGCTCCTCGAGTTCGGCGTTCACCTTGAGAAAGGTCTCCACCGGCAGGTAGACCTCGCCCCGCACCTCGAGCCGCGGCGGAGCCCCTTTGACCCGGTGAGGAATCCCCCGGACGGCCATCAGGTTAGGGGTCACATCCTCACCGACTTGGCCGTTGCCCCGGGTCGCCCCCCACACCAGGGTTCCCTCCTCGTAGTAAAGGTTCACCGAGAGGCCGTCGATCTTGTACTCGAGCACGTACAAAAAGGGGGGGGGCATCCCCAGGCTGCGGGCGATGCGCTCCTCGAAAAGCCGGATATCCTCGGGGCCAAAAGCGTTGTCGAGCGAGTACAGCGGGGTGGGGTGGGGGATGGCGGCGAAGCTGGTCTCGATGGGGGCCCCCACGGTCTGGGTGGGGGAATCGGGGGTGATGAGCTGGGGGTAGCGGGCCTCGAGCTCCTTGAGTTCCTGGAGAAGCCGGTCATACTCGGCGTCGGAGATCACCGGGTCATCGAGGACGTAGTAGCGATAATTATGGTAGCGGATCTCTTCGCGCAGCTCCCTCACCCGACGCTGGGCTTCGGCCAGTTCCATGCTTTCCAGTCTAGGCCAAAAAGGGCCCATGGCGTCCAGCAGAAGCTTCACACAGCCCACCCGGGGTGATCGCCGGTATGCAAAAACGTTTTTTCTTTATGTAAAAACTTGAGCCCGCTCTCACCCCCTGGGGCTACCTGTACCCCGCGGGGGCTATATAATCCCTATGGCGTGAGCCATGGGGACCAACTACGGAGGAACCACATGAAAAAACTCTTTGCACTCGGCTTCGCTCTGAGCGCGGCACTGGGCCTGGCTTTGGCCCAAAACAACGTGCGGGTGGGCATCGCCTTTGACGCAGGCGGCAAGAACGACCGCAGCTTCAACCAGTCGGCCTGGGAAGGCGCCCAGCGGGCCCAGAAAGAATTCAAGATCGGCCTCTTCGACTTCGAGCCCGCCGACCCCTCGCAAGTCGGGCAGGGCATCCGCCGCTTCGCCGAGGAGGGCTTCAACCTGGTGATCGGGGTGGGCTTCGCCAACAACGCGGCCATCACCGAGAACGCCAAGAACTTCAAGGACGTCAACTTCGCGGTGATCGACGACGTGCCCGGCGAGGGCAAGCTGCCCAACGCGGTGGGCCTGGTCTTCCGCGAGCAAGAAGGCAGCTTCCTGGTCGGCTACATCGCCGGTAAGCTCACGCAGACCGGGGTGGTGGGCTTCATCGGTGGGATGGACATCCCCCTGATCCACAAGTTCGAAGTGGGCTACAAAGCCGGGGCCGAGTACGCCTTCAAGGAAGATGGCCTTCGCGGCAAGGTGCTGGTGGGCTACGTGGGCAACACCCCGGCGGCCTGGAACGACCCGGCCAAGGCCAAGGAGATCGCCACCTCGCAAGTCGGCCAGGGCGCGGACATCATCTACTCCGCTGCGGGTGCTTCGGGCCTGGGCTCGATCGACTACATCAAGCAGAAGAAGTGCCTCAAGGCGGGCGGGCTGCCCTCCGGCGTGAAGTTCATCCGCAACCCCTTCGCCAACGTGCCCCGCTACGCGGCCTACAAGCAGAGCTGCGGCGCCAACGACCGCCCGCTCTTCTTCATCGGCGTGGACGCCAACCAAAACTACCTGGGCGACACCGACAACAACCCCGCCACCCTCAACCACGGCCTCACCTCCATGCTCAAGCGGGTGGACGTGGCCACCTATGAGGTGATCAAGAGCGTGGTCCAGAAGAACTTCAAAGGCGGGGTGCGGGATTTCGGCTTGAACAACAACGGCGTGGGCTATGCCTTCGACCAGTACAACCGGGCCCTGATCCCGGCTGCGGTGATCACCAAGCTGGACGCCATCCGCAAGGACATCATCGCCGGAAAGATCAAAGTCCCCAGCGAGCGTTAGGGTTGGGCGTATGGAGCGGGTGGGCCGAAGCCCACCCGCTTGCCTTGGTCGGGGCGCGGACGGGGTCGCTGGAGTAGGGCAAGCCGGGGATGTTTAGAATCAGGGGTATGAGCGATCCGGTATCCGGCCCGATCCAACCCCACAAAAGCCCGATTGCCCTCGAGCTCAGAGGCATCACCAAACGCTACCCCCTGGTGCTCGCCAACGACCGCATCAGCTTAGACCTGCGCTGGGGCGAGGTGCTCGCCATCGTGGGGGAGAACGGGGCGGGCAAGAGCACCCTGATGAAGATCGTCTACGGGCTGGTCAAGCCGGACGCCGGCGAGATCTGGATCAACGGCCAGAAGGTGGAGGTGAAGGGACCTGCCGATGCGATCGTGCGGGGGGTCGGGATGGTCCACCAGCACTTCATGCTGGTAGACCCCTTCACCGTGCTGGAGAACGTGATCCTGGGCTCGGAGCCGCGCTCGGGTGGGCAGATCAACCTGGCCCAAGCCCGGGTAGAGGTCTCGGCCTTGATGAAGGAGCTCGAGTTCGAACTCGAGCTCGAGGCCAAGATCGAAGACCTGCCGGTGGGATTACAGCAGCGGGTGGAGATCCTCAAGGCCCTCTACCGTCACGCCAAGATCCTGATCCTGGACGAGCCCACCGCGGTGCTCACCCCCCAGGAGGCGGAGGACCTGTTTCGCTTCCTGCGCAAGTTCGTCGCCGCGGGTGGAGCGGTTATCTTCATCACCCACAAGCTGGGGGAGGTGATCCAGGTCTCGGACCGGGTCACGGTGATCCGCGATGGCCGGGTGGTGGGCACGGTGAACACGGAGGACACCAACGTCCGCGAGCTGGCCCGCATGATGGTGGGCCGCGAGGTGATCCTCACCGTGGGCAAGGGAGAGGCCCGGCCCAAAGAGGTCGTGCTCGAGGTCAAGGATCTGGTGGTGGACGCCAAAAACCCCAAGCACAGCATCAAGAACATGGGCTTCCGGGTGCGCTCCGGAGAGATCGTGGGGATCGCCGGGGTGGAGGGCAACGGCCAGAGCGAGCTGGTTGAGGCCATCACCGGGCTCAGGCCCTACAAGGGCACCATTCTCTATGGCGGCACACCCCTTCCCCCCAAGGCCCGGGTGGTGCGGGAGTGGGGCCTTTCGCACATCCCCGAGGACCGCAACGCGCGGGGCCTGGTGCTCGACTTCTCCACCCGCGAGAACCTCATCCTGGGCGATCACTACCGCCAGCCCTACGCCGGTTTTCTGGGGTTTATTGACCAGGAAGCCGTGGAAAAGCACGCCGAGGCCGTGGTGGAAGCTTTCGACGTACGGCCCCGCAGCACCCATCTCGAGGCCCGGCGCTACTCCGGCGGAAACGCCCAGAAACTCATCGTGGGGCGCGAGCTTTCCCGCAAACCCAAGGTCCTCATGGCGGCTCAGCCCACCCGCGGGGTGGACATCGGGGCCATCGAGTTCATCCACGAGAACATCGTGGCGGCCCGCGATGGGGGCATGGGGGTACTCCTGGTCTCGGCGGATTTGAACGAGGTGCTCTCGCTCGCCGACCGCATCCTGGTGATGTACGAGGGTCGGATCATGGGCGAGCTGACCCCCCAGGAAGCCACCGAGGAGAGGCTGGGGCTTTTGATGGCGGGGATTGCGTCTTGAGCCGTTACTGCTTCGCCCAGCGCTCGAGCAAGGCCGCGCTCAAATCGTTGCCGATCAGGAGGACCACGTCTCCCCCTACCGGGTAATCGGGATCCTTTTCGATGCTTTTGACCTGGAGGAGCGCTCCGATGGCCCGAGCCTGGGCCTCGAGCGCGGCTTGTTTGTAGATCAGGGTGGAAGTCTCTTGGCGCTCGGGGGCGGTGTCGGTGCGCTCGATGCTGAAGCCCTGCTGCCGCAAGAGCCCTGCCGTGGCCCGGGCCACCCCGCCCCGGCTGCTGGCGTTCAGGACGCTGACCCCAACCAGCCGATTCCCCGCGGTCTGATCGCCCTTTATGAGCCAGTCCACCAGGGCCTCGGCCTTGGCGCGGTCCAGGTAGTAGAGGTAGACCCCGCCGTAGGTCCCGCCCGAGCCGGGCAGGGTGGCGGTGCGCAGGTTGCTCAAGCCCTGGCGGCCCATCCGGGCAGCGATAGCCATGATCTGGGGTCTCGAGAGGTCGGTCTCGATCTCGCCCAAGGCCACATGGGCGATCTGGTCCAGGCGCAACAGGTTGTTCGGTTTCAAGGCTTGCTCGGCCATGGCCCGCAACAACTGCTGCTGTCGCTCGGTGCGGCGGATATCGCCCTCCTCTTTGCTGGGCGGGGCACCTTGGTTGGATTTGCGGAAGCGCACAAACCCCACCGCCTGCTCGCCATTGATGAACTGCCGTCCTGGGGGTAGGTTGATGTGCAGGTGACCCCAGCGATCGTCGTAGCGCATGGCATCGATGGTCTCGACCCAGACCCCGCCCAGAGCATCCACGATGTGCTTGACCGCGGTGTCTTTGAGCACTACGTAGTGGTCGATCTTGAGGTTGAAGGTGCCCTCGAGGGTCTGGCGCAACAACTCGACCCCTCCCCGGGCGAAGGTGCCATTGACCTTCCCCGCGATGCCGTCAGGGGCTTGTACATAGGTGTCGCGGGGAACTGAGATGGCCGCAGCGCTGCCGTTTTGTAGGTCCAGCGAGAGCAGCATGATGGTATCGGAGCGGGCGTTTTTGCTGTAAGCGATGTCCTGACGGGTATAGTTATAGTCCTTGCCCACGATCAGCACAACCACCCGGTTGCGGGGGAAAAACCCCTCGGGTTCGCGGATGACCCGGATCAGCTCGCCCGGAGGAGCCCCGCCCGAGACCACGTGCAAAAGCCGGTAAGCCCATCCGGCCCCGATCAGGGCCGCCAGCAGGAACAAGCTGAGAAGCACTCTGCCTAAACGCATAGGAACAACCGCCCACACTCCAAGGGCCACTATAGGGCATTTTGGTGAGTGAATTTTGGGGCGCTACTTGGACAGCAGCCCCCAGCTCGAGACCGCCGGGTACGAACCCAGCACCTTGACGAAGGAGGCCCGGCGCAAGAGGGTCAAGAGGGCCTGCGAGGGGCCGGGGTCTTCGGCGTGGCCCTCGAAGTCCGCGTAGAAGATGGGGCTGAAGGGTTTGTCGGGGTCACGGCGGGGGCGGGACTCGAGCTTGACCAGGTTGATGCCCTGGTCGGCGAAGGCTTGCAAGGCAGCCAACAGCTCGCCGGGGCGGTGACGGGTGGTGAAGACCACCGAGGTCTTGTAGGGGCCTTCCCGCCGGGGTTCATCGTGGCGCGAGAGCACGAAGAAGCGGGTGTAGTTGCCAGCGAAGTCCTGAATGCCCTCCAGCACCACCTGCAGTCCGTAGCGCTCAGCAGCCCGGCGGCTGGCGATGGCGGCCATCCCCGGTTCGGGGTGCTCGGCCAGCTCGCGGGCCGCCCCGGCGGTGTCGTAAACCGGGATGCCCTCGAGCTTGTAGCGGGCGATGAACCCGTCGCACTGGGCCAAGCCCTGGGGGTGGCTCTTGACCTTGCGGATGGACTCCAGCGGCGTGCCCTGGGGGGCCAACAGGCAGTGCTCGACCTTCAGCACGATCTCACCGATCACGTGCAGGTCGGTCTCGAGCAACAGGTCATAGGTCTGGTTGATGATCCCGGCGGTGGTGTTTTCCACCGGGACCACCCCGTACTCGACCTCGCCGCTGGTCACCGCGGAGAAGACCTGGTGGAAGGTGGGCAGGCCTACGGGGAGGGCCTCGGGAAAGGTCTTGAGCAGGGCTTCTTCGCTGAAAGCCCCCTCGGTGCCCTGAAAAGCCACGCGCATCATGGGCCACAGTATAGGCTTTGCCACCAGGAAAATCACACCGCCGGCGGGTTACAACCCTCCACCCCACCCCATCCCGTGGCATCATAGGGGGGATGGCCCAGATTTTGGTGGTTGACGATGATCCCAGCCTCCGACACCTGCTGGAGATGCTGCTTTCGGCCACCGGCCACCAGGTCGTGGAGGCAAGCTCCGCGGCGGAGGCGCTCCGCTTCCTCCGGGAACACACCCCCGATCTGATCCTGGTGGATGTGATCCTACCGGATCTGGACGGGATCAGTCTGGTTACCCGGGTCAAGAACGTGGCACGCCTGAAGGCAGTGCCGGTGGTGGTCATCACCGGCGGTTCGCCCGACCTCGAGACCCACGCCAAGTTCGTAGGGGCCGAAGTTTTTTTGAAGAAGCCGGTCACCAACAAAAGCCTACGGGAGACGGTAGATTCCGTTCTCTCCAGCCGGGGGGTGGCGCTGCCGGGAAGATCGGTGCTGACCACGCTCGAGGACGCCACCCCGCAGCTGCGGGATAGCCTCCCCGAGGAGGAGCGCTTCCGCCAGCTCTGGCGCAATCGCAAGGGCCGCGAGGCCCTGTTGCGCTCGCTGGAGAACAGAGGCTGGGGCAAGGCCCAGTTCGAGCGGGTCCGCGAGTGGTCGGGGGCCGGGGACCGGGTGGACCTCTTCGACCTGATCGGCTACCTGGGCTATGGCTGGCCCCTCCTGAAGCGCTCCGAGCGGGCTACCGCCTGCATGAACAACCTCTGGGACCACCCCCACGCGGACATCTGCTACTACCTGCTGCACGTCTACACCCAGAAGGGGCTCGAGGCCATGCAACCCCTGGACGTCCTGGACACCCCCGAGGCCAAAGACCGCGGCCTGGGGGGCTCGGACAAGGTGGTCGCCAGGGTTGGCGGGCTCAAGGCGTATTTGAAGCTGCTGGACGAACTCGAGGACCGCCTCTACGGGACTTGACCGAGAGACTCCCCGGCTTTCCCTGGTATCTTGGTGGGCGTGTTGCGTGTTGAGGTAATCACCGACCCCGCCCGCTGGAACTCGCTGGTGGCCTCGCTGCCGGTGACCAGCGCTTTGCAGTCGTGGGGCTGGGGCGAGGTCAAAGGGCTCTCCGGCTGGAGGGCGGAGCGGGTGGCGGTCTACGAGGGGGAGCGGCTGATCGCCGCGGCCCAGCTCCTACGTAAGGGCTATGCCGGGCCGCTCGCGATGCTGTACGCCCCGCGCGGCCCGGCCCTGGCCGACCTCTCCGACCTGCCCCGGGTGGCCCAGGCGCTAAGGGCCCGGGCCAGGGGGGCCGTTTACCTCAAGCTCGAGCCCGAGACCGGCCAGCCCGCGGAGGATCCCCCCCCGCAGTGGCCCGGTCTGGTCCAGGAGGAGACCGTCCAGCCCGAATACTCGATCTGGCTCGACCTCACCGCCGGCCCCGAAGCCTTGCTCGCCGGCATGAGCAGCATGCACAAGCGCAACACCAAGCTGGCCGAGAAGCGGGTGGATACCCGCATCGAGGGGCCGGAAGCCTTTGAGGAGTTCTGGGAGCTCTTCACCCAGACCAACGGGCGGGCCAGGCTGATGCAGCACTCCAAGGACTACTACCAGACCGTCCTGCGCGAGATGAACCAGCCCCAGGGCAGGGCCTTTATCTCGGTCTCGAGGCAGGGGGGCAAAGCCCTGGCCGCCGGGCTCTTCGTGGCCTTCGCGGGGCGGGTGGATTACCTCTACGGCGGATCCACCCGTGAACACCCCGAGGCTAAAGCCCCCAACGGGATGCACTGGGGGGCGATCCGCTGGGGGATCGAGCAGGGCTACCGCATCTACGACCTGTGGGGGGTATCGGCCAACCCCGAAGGCTCCCACGCGGCGGGAATCGATCGTTTCAAGGAGGGGTTTGGCGGGACGCGGGTGCGCTTTCCGGCCTACGACCTGGCCCTCTCCCCCCTCTACGGCCCGGTGAAAAAAGCCCTGCGGCTACGCAAAGACCTGCGCAACTGGCGGGCCCGCGGAACCACCCGCGACGTGCTGGGAGGCTGAGGCTAGGGTGAGCCCGGGTTATTTGAATCCGGTGAAGCGGGCGTTGGCTCGAGGGGGTTTGGACTCTTTTCGGATCAGAGACCAGAAACCCTCAGGGCTCTGTCAGGCAGGGGGTTTTGCTTTGGGCGTCTGGCCTTCAGTCTCACTTCACTCTTCTAAGTGCCCCCCCGGCTACGGTGGAGGGCGATGGTTCGCTACGCGCTGATCGTGCTGGGGCTGGTTCTGGGCCTGTCGGTGTTTTTCGCCACCCGGCCGGTGCCAAAGCCTCCGGTTCCCCCCCAGGGCGTGAGCCTCGAGAACGTCTCGCTCACCCTCTACCCGGAGCAAGACCCCAAGGCCAAGTGGCGCTTCCGGGCCAAGGAGGTGGTGCAAGACCCCAGCAGCCGTGAGTCCAAGGTGACCGGGCTGGAGGAGGGGGCCCGCTACGTGGGCGACCGGCTCGACCTGCGGCTTTTGGCCCCCGAGGTGACGATCGACCGCAACGACAACCTGCGGGCCCCTTACGCTACCGCGGAGATCCTCAAGGGGTGTCTCCGGGTCGAGTTGGGCCAGCCCGGTAGCCCCCCGGTGAGCATCGACCAGCGGGCGGGTTTCGCCGCCCCCACGGTGCGGATCTCCTCCCCGACCTACCGCGCTAGCGGGGTCAACTTCACCAGCGACTTCTCCATCGAGAAAATCCGCTGGGAAAACCCGGCTTGGAAGTTCTACGACTACCCCGAGGGGCAAACCCCGCCCTGTACGATCCAAGGTGGAGATTGAGATGAAACGACCCGTAACCCTATCGCTGCTCCTCTTCGTTCTGGTCTTGGCCCAGGGCAACAACGTCCGCATCATCACCATCGATAGCCCCAATGGGGGCACCGTTTCGGGCAACCCCCGCAGCGGCCCCCTCACCTTCGAGAACCCCAAGCCAGGCGGGGTGGTGGGCAAGGTCAAGGATCTGGTGATCACCGCTTCGAAGGCCACCCTGGAGGCTCCTCCAGGGAAAACCCTGGACGAGTCCAAGGGCGAGCGCACCGCCACCTTCCAGGACAACATCACCGTCAAACGCGACCGCATGACGGCTACCGGCCCCCGGCTGGTCTACAGCGAGAAAACCGGCCAGGGCGTACTGAACGGCCCGGCCAAGATGCGCCAGGAACCCAAGGATAAAGACGGCGACCCGGTAGAGGTCACCGCCAACAAGATGACCTTCGATGTGGACACCGACATCTCCACCAGCGAGGGCCGCGTCTCGCTCAAGAATGGCCGCCAGGAGGGCCAGTCCGACACCGTCTACTACGAGGAGAAGCGGGGCTTGGCGATCTTCAGCGATAAAGAGCAGGTCGTGCTCACCCGCCGCCGCACCGACGGGGACCTGGTGATCCGGGCCAAAGAGGTCCGTAGCCTCACCGAGGACAAGCGGCTCATCGCCACCGGGGGGGTCACGCTGGTAGACGGTAACATCACCACCACCGGGGCCAGCCTCTCCTACGACGACAAGACGGGAATCGCCTTCATCACCGGCAATGCCCGCAGCGAGAACAAGAAGGAGGGGCTCACCATCACCGGCAACACCCTGCAGCACAACGTCAACAAGCACATCGTGGTCAACTACACCAAGCCCTACCAGCTGCCCACCGCCGACTACAAACGATCGGGCGAGCAGTAGACGCGCCGGGCCATGAAGCGAATCCTGTTCCTGCTGCTGGCCCTGTTTTTAGGGGCCGGCCTGCTGGCTCAGGAAAGCTCCACCCGCACCGCCGAGATCATCCGCAAGAAGAACAACAAGAAGATCATCGCCCAGGTCAAGGGCGATGAAGGGGTCTTCTATATCGACTACGGCGATATCACGGTGGGCAAGGTGGCGGCGGTGAGCGAAGGCCTGCTCACCCTCGAGGACGGTAAAACCTACTGGCTGGACAAGGAGAGCCGCCTGCTGAGGAACCGGGCCCCGGTGGCCCGCGATGAGCTCAAACCGGGAGTCTGGGTGGAGGTGGCCTACAACAAGGACAACACCGATGGGGAGAACCGCCCTTACGGAATGCGGCTGTTGCTCCTGGACAAAGCGCCCCAAACCAAGGATGGGGAGGAGAAGTCTTACGCCCGCATCGTGCTCTCCGACCAGGCTCCCCATAGGGTCTCGGTCAAGTTCGGCGAGGACGCCACCGCCTACGGGCCGCTGGCGCTGGTGGAGAAGGGGGTCGAGGAGTTCGTGCGGCTTTCCGACGGTAGCGCGGCGGTAGACGAGAACACCCTGGCCCTCTCCCTCTCGAGCCGGTCCACTCCCGGTAGCGTGGAGGTGGATCAGGGCAAGAGCAAGGCGTTTGGCAGCGTCCTCGAGTACGACAACGAGTCCGGCCAGGCCACCCTAGCTGGGCCGATCAAGCTCGAGCGCCAGGGGGAAAAACCCCTCACCGGCGAGTCCAAGACCCTTGCCTACAACGTGGACGACGAGACCTTGTCCCTCCAGGGTGACCTCAAGCTGGTGCAGGGCGACCGCACCACCACCGCCGAGTCGGCCATCGTGCGCGAGAAGGAGGGGCTGGCCTTTCTCTTCGGCAACCCGGTCAGAAGCGTGAGCAAGGACGGCACCGTGCAGGGCAAGAAGGTCCGCTACACCCTCGAGCGCGGGGATATCGTGGTGCTCGAGGGGGTGAGCGGCGAGTTCCAGGAGCGGTAGCCCCAGGCTATCCCCGCACGTCCAGCACGTTTTCTCCGGCGGCCCTGAGCCGCTGTGCCACCTCGGAAACCCCTTCCCCAGTCACGCGCAGCACTATGCGCTGTTTGCCGCCCTGGTGGGCCACGGTCGCCACCGAGACGATGTTGCTGGGAGGAACCGCCCCAGCGGCCTTGGCGAGCGCCCCGGGAACGTCGGGCAGGTCCAGGGTGATCCGCACCCCACCCGAGCGCAGCCCGAGCACCTCGGTAAAGGCCTTGAGCACGTCGGTGACGGTGATGATCCCCACCAAGCGGCCCCCCTCCATCACCGGCAAGCCCCCTACCTTGTATTCCTGCATGAGCACAGCGGCGTCCTCGAGCGGCCTCTCGGCCTCGATGGTGACGACCGGCCTGGCCATCACCTCGTGGACGGTGAGCTTGGACAGGAGATAGTTCAGCTCCCACACCGAGAGCGTGGTGGCTTTGGAGGGCATGGCGTCCTTGAGGTCTTTGTCGGTCACGATCCCCACCAGCTCCTGGCCCTCCATCACCGGCAAGCGCCGGAAGGAGTGTTCTTTGAGCAGCCTGAGGGCATCCAGCACCGGGGTGTCGGGGCTGACCGATACCGGGTTGGGCGTCATCCAGTCACGCACGAGCATATCCCCTCCTGTGAGGCGGCCTGGGCGGGGCCGCGCAATTCATTCTATGTAGCCTTGGGTGGAACTTTGTCCCCTGCAAACCACAGGGCCGACCCGTCACTGGAGTCGGCCCTGCTCAGGGTCTAGGCTTTACTTGTAATCGGCGGCCTTCTTACCGGTAGCCCGCTCCCAAGGTCCGTAGTCTACGGTTTGGCGCGGCGGATCCTTGGTGAGGATACCCTGGTCCTTGAGCAGCTTGACCGAGGCCTGGAAGTCGGCGGGGACCAGGAAGCCAGCCCAGCCCTTGGTGGTGGCCCCGGCGTTGTAGAGCTTGGCCACTTCCGCCATCTGCCAGGTCTGGTGGCCCTTGGCGTCGGAGCGGGTGCCCGAGCCCTTGCAGGTGTTGCCGCAGAAGGGCAGCACGTACTTCTCCACGGTCTCGGCCTGGTTTTTCACCGCCCAGTCCCAGCCTTTGAGGCTGGCCCGGATCAACCGGGCGGCGACCTCCCGGCCCGAGAGGCCAGAGTTTTTGAAGTTGGCCGTACCCAGCACCCGCTCGGTGGTGAAGATGTTGTCCTCCAGCAGGTTGATGCCGTAGTCGGCCAGCTTGAAAATGTCGATTTTGCTCTCGTCATAACCCAGCCCAACGATCTGGTCCACCTCGTTGTAGGTCATGGCCGAGACCAGTTGCACCCGGTTAGGGAAGACCAAAGCCGGGTCGAAGGGGTAGGAGACCGCAGTCACATCGGGGTTGCTGACCTTGGCGTCCAGTGAGCTGGTCAGGCCGCACTTGCGGAACAGGGCCACCACCGGATACTCGTTGCCCGAGGGCCACACCCCCACGCTCTTGCCCTTCATGTCCTTGCATAAGTCCTTGATCCCGGTGGACTTGAGCGCCACCAGGGTAAAGCCTGAACGCTGGAACATCTGGGCCAGGAGCACCACCGGGATGCCCTTCTCGCGGGCGGTGAGTAGATCGGTGATCCAGGTTGTGCCGAAGTCCGCCGCCCCCGACTGCACCACCTGGATGGGCGACTGATCGCCCACCGGGAGCAAGGTCACATCCAACCCTTCTTCCTTGAAGAAGCCCCGTTCCTTGGCCACAAAGTAGCCGGCGAACTGGGCCTGGGGGAACCACTTGAGCTGCAGGTTGACCTTGATCAGGTTTTGCTGGGCCATGCCCAGCGACGCCGCCGCCATAGCCAGCACTGCCAATCCAAACGTCCACTTCCTCATCCTCTGACCTCCTGTACGAGCCGCACGACGATGATGGCCTCGAAAACCCCGAAACGAAACGCTCCTGTGAGATTCACCTCCTGGATTGCCGATAGCTTATAGCTAAAAAACCCCTCGCGCTATTGGCGATCACTCCCTGAACGAGACGTGCCAGCCGGTGAGCCGGCGCTCGAGCCAGGCCACCAGGCCGTACCAGGCGATGCCGATCAGCGAGGCCACGATGATGGCCGACCACACGATGTCGAAGCCGAAGCGCCCGGCCTCGATCTGGATGCGAAAGCCCAGCCCCTGCCCGCTCGCCCCGAAGAACTCGCCCACGATGGAGCCGATCATGGCCAGGGTGGTGCCCAGCTTGAGGGCGTTGAAGATGAAGGGCAGGGCGTTGGGGACGCGCAGCCAGCGGTACTGCTGGGCCTCGAGCGCGGCGTAGGAGCGCAGGAGGTCGAGGGAGAGCGGGCTGACCTCGGTGAGGCCGCGGAAGGTGTTGACCACCACCGGGAAGAACACCGTGATGGCGACGATGGCGGCCTTGGAGGGCCACTCCAGCCCGATCATCTTCACCAGCACCGGGGCCAGCGCCACGATGGGGATGCTCGAGAAGGCGGTGGCGTAGGGCAAGAAGCCGCGCTCGAGGAAGACAAAGCGGCTCACCAGCAGCGCGGTAACAATGCCCAGGCCGCAGCCGACGAGGTAGCCGGTGAAGGCCTCGAGGACCACCGTCTGGTAGGCGTCCTGCAACAGCACCTCGCGCACCGCCCACAGCGTGGCCAAGACCCGCGTGGGCGTGGGGATCAGGCCCGCGGGCACCTGGTACGCCCGCAGCAGGGACTCGACCGTCAGCAGCACCAGGGCCAGGGTGAGCCCAGCCGGGATGAAGCCGACGAGCGGGCCGGTGCGGATGGCAGCGACGAAGTTGGCGACCCGGGCCACCCCGTAAGCCGCCGCCGCGAAGCCCGCCAGGATCAGCAGCTTCTGGCCCGTGCCCGCGAGGTCGCTGCGGTCCCACCAGCTCCAGGTGAACAGCGCCAACAGGGCGAAGCCCAACCCCACCGCCGCGACGCCGGGCCAGGGCAGGGGGCGGGAACGCCCCACCTTCAGCGCTTCCACGGCGTCACCGCCTTCTCGAGCCAGCCCACCCCCGCTACCAGCACGATGCCCAACCCTGCCGAGGCGATCATGATCACCCAGGTCGCCACCACATCGGAGGCGCGGGAGTTCTCGGCCAGCATCTTGCCGATGCCCTGGAAGCTGATGGTGGAGATCTCGGCCACGATGGCCCCGATCAAGGCAGCGGTCATCGCCACCTTGAAGGCGGTGAAGAGGTAGGGGATCGAGGCCGGGAAGCGTAGCTTGAGGTAGGTCTGCCAACTGCTGGCGTTGTAGGTCTTCATCAGGTCGAGGGAGAGCGGGTCGGGGCTTTTGAGGCCCTTAGCCACGCCGATGGCGATGGGGAAAAAGGCGATGTAGGCGGCGATGATGGCCTTGGGGATCCAGCCTTGCACCCCGTACTGGCCCAGCAGCACCACCAGCATGGGCGCGATGGCCACGATGGGCACGGTCTGCGAGGCCACCATCCACGGCAGCAGCGAGCGCTCGAAGGCCCTCGAGGCCACGATCCCGATGGCGAAGAAGAAGCCCACGATGGCCGCCAGGGCCAGTCCCACCAGGGTCTCGAGGGCGGTCACCGCCGCGTTGAGCGGGATGGCGTTGGGCGAACCCAGGGGGAAGAGCAGGTTGGCCAAGCCGGTCCAAAGCTGCTGCGGCGAGGGCAGCACGGGGCTGCGCAGTTGGGTGGCGCACTCCAGCGCCGAGCCGCACGATAGCGCCGCGCCGCTGTCGAGGGCCCGCTGGGCCACCGGGAGGTTGGCGAGGAGCATCAGCGGGTAGTACAGCGCCGCGATGAGCAGGGCCACCGCGAGCATGGGGACCAGGTTGGGCGAGAGGCGGTTCATTCCGTCACCTCGAAGCCGTGCCCCTTGCGCAGGGCCTCGCGCACCTGGGTGGCGATCTCGAAGAAGCGGGGGGTCTCGCG
>PSML01000090.1:0-9167 GCA_040290145.1 Meiothermus sp.
TCCCGTCTCCCGCTCCAGCAACAACAGTCCCCAGTCCTCAGGGATTGGGGACTGTTTTTTTAGAGCTATGACCCAGCCGATAACGCGATCACGTGATTGATCGGCTGGCCCATTCGGGTCTCTACTGCTCAGCATCGGCGGCTGCGGCCGGGCAAAGTATGTGCACTATCCCGGATATCCCTTCGCCGTGGAAAAGGGCGGGTACGATTTCGCTGAATGTGAAACACTGCCGACGGTCTTTATCGGCTCGTGGCCTGCCCACCCAGCGGCTCGGAGTGGGCCAACAGCTCGGGGACGCTCACGAAGCGGTAGCCTTGTTGTTGCAGTCCTGCCAGGATGACGGGCAGGGCTTCTACGGTGCGGCTGCGGTTGCCGCCCCCGTCGTGCATCAGCACGATGCTGCCGGGTCGGGCCCCCTTCAGCACGTTGTCGGCGAAGGCTGTCCAGGGGGCCTTAGGGTCGGTGTCGGCGCTGCTGACCGACCACATCACCACAGTGTAGCCCTTCGATAGGGCATATCTTGCCACCCCGGTTTTGAGGTTGCCCCCGGGTGGGCGGAAGAGCCAGGTGCTGACTTGGGTGTCGCGGGCGATGAGCGCCGCGGTAGGGTCAACCTCGCGGGCCGCTGCCGCCGGGCTCACCGGGGTGTAGGGGTGGCTCCAGGTGTGGTTGCCCACCGCGTGCCCGCCCTCCACCACTCGCTGGGCGATCCGCGGGTAGCGCGCGAGATTCTTCCCGATCCAGAAAAAGGTGGCTCGCGCATTGTATTGATGTAGGATATCCAGCACCTTCTCGGTGGTGACGGGCCAGGGGCCGTCGTCGAAGGTCAGGGCGATGAGCTTCTGGCCTGCTGGAAGGCGCACCTGGCGCACCACCGTCCCCGCGAAGGCGGGAGTGTTCAGAACTCCGCGCGGCACCGGCGGGGTAGGCGCGGTGGGGCTCGAGGCTTGCAGTGAAGCCGCCCCAGCGGCCCGGCGGTGCCGGTACTCCAGTGAAGCCGCCCCGGCGGCCCGGCGGTGCCGGTACTCAGGAGCGAGCAACAGCACGACCGGAACCAAGCGCGAGGGAAAGCGGCTCGAGGGCACCTTATCAACTATATCAACTATTGCCCGATCAGATGAAGCCCAGGTGGAGGGTCAAACCTCTGGCGGCAGGGTTGGTAAGATACGGTCGCTATGGCCGACAATACCCGGGCTTGGATGGAGGAACTCCTGGCCGAGATGGAAGAGCGCCGCCGCTACGTGGAGTCGGGCGGAGGCCCAGAGCGGATCAAGAAGCAGCACGAGGCCGGGAAGATGACCGCCCGAGAACGCATCCACTACCTGCTCGACGAGGGGACCTTCGTCGAACTCCAGCCGTTTGCTGAACACCCCGAATCCGAGCTGATGAACGGGATACAGGCCCCCGCGGATGGGGTCATCACCGGCTACGGCAAGATCGGGGGGCGCACGGTATTCGTCTTCAGCCAGGACTTTACCGTCTTGGGGGGGTCTTTGGGCAAGACTCACGGCCAGAAGATCTCCCGCGTGATGGATATGGCGGTCAAGGTGGGGGCACCGATCATCGGGCTCAACGACTCGGCGGGGGCACGCATACAGGAGGGTGTGGACAGCCTCTCCGGCTATGGTGAGGTGTTCTACCGCAACTCGATCTATTCCGGTGTGGTGCCGCAGATCTCGGCGATCCTGGGGCCGTGTGCGGGTGGGGCGGTATACAGCCCGGCCATCACCGATTTCGTGCTGATGAGCAAGGGCAAATCCTACATGTTCATCACCGGGCCGGAAGTGATCAAGGCGGTGACCCGGGAGGAGGTGACCTTCGAGCAGTTGGGCGGCTCTGAGGTGCACACCGCCAAGAGTGGGGTGGCCCAACTCGAGTGCGAGGATGACCAGGCGGTGCTCGACACCATCAAGCAACTCCTCTCCTACCTCCCGCAAAACGCCAGGGAGAAGCCGCCGATTTCCCCCAACGGCGACCCCACAGACCGCCAGACCCCGGAGGTCTTGGATATCGTCCACCCCGATCCTAAGCGCCCCTACAGCATGCACCAGATCATCGAAGCCTTGGTAGACAACGGGGAGTTCCTCGAGCTCCACCTCAACTTCGCCAAGAACATCATCGTGGGCTTCGCTCGGTTGGGCGGGATGTCGGTGGGGATCGTGGCCAACAATCCACGCTTCATGGCTGGGGCCCTCGACATCAATGCCTCGGACAAGGCGGCTCGTTTCATCCGCACCTGTGACAGCTTCAACATCCCGATCCTGACCTTGGTGGACGTGACCGGTTTTCTGCCTGGGGTCTCGCAGGAGCATCAGGGTATCATTCGCCACGGGGCCAAGATGCTCTACGCCTACGCCGAGGCTACCGTCCCCAAGATCACGCTGATCGTCCGCAAGTCATACGGAGGGGCCTATCTAGCCATGAACTCCAAGGATATGGGGGCGGATGTGGTGATGGCCTGGCCGACCGGTGCGGTCGCGGTGATGGGCGCAGAAGGCGCGGCCAACATCATCTACCGCAAAGAAATCCAGTCTTCTCCAGATCCGGCGGCAACCCGTCAAGCCAAGATTGCCGAGTACAAAAAGGCCTTCGATAACCCCTATGTGGCGGCGGCCAAGGGCTACATTGATGACGTGATCGACCCAGCCCGTACCCGGGAGATCCTGATCCGGCACCTCGAGATGCTTTGGAGCAAAGAGGAGGAGCGCCCCTGGAAGAAACACGGGAACATCCCCCTTTGATGCTGGGCTCAGCGGGCCATCAGATCAGGTTCAACCCTGGCTAAGACCGTGGCCGCATCCTCGAGGAAACGCGGAGGATAGGGCCATGTTGCGTCTTCCCAAACAACAGACGATCCGGCGGCTGACGGTAGGGATGGGGGTAGCTTTCTTGATCGGTACGCTGATCCTGGCGGTTTCCGACCCGCTGGTGGCCTTGGGCGCGAGATAGCTCTTGGCTCACCGCCCTGGCCCCCATGAGCCTTGCAACCCTCTATGCCGAGCTCATCACCTGTACCCGTTGCCCCCGGCTCGTCGAGTGGCGCGAGCGGGTGGGGCGCGAAAAGCGAAGGGCTTACCGCGAGTGGGACTACTGGGCCAAGCCGGTACCCGGTTTTGGCGACCCTCAGGCCGAGATCCTGCTCTTTGGGCTGGCCCCCGGAGCCCACGGCTCCAACCGCACCGGGCGGCCTTTTACCGGGGATGCCTCGGGGGATTTTCTCTACCCGGCTTTGTACCGGGGGGGACTGGCCAACCAGCCCCTCTCGCGGCACCGCGGGGACGGCCTCGAGCTTCGCCACGTCTACATCACCTCGGCGGTGCGCTGCGCCCCGCCCGGTAACCAGCCCTTGCCCGAAGAGCTCCACCACTGCTCGGCTTGGACGGGGCGGGAACTGCCCCGGCTCCCGAACCTGCGGGTCTACCTGGCCATCGGGCGGGTCGGGCACGAGGCCCTGCTGAGCTATCACGGCTTGCGAAAGTCGGCCTACCCGTTCGCCCATGGGGCCGAGTTCAGGCTGCCGAACGGGGTGATGCTGTTGGACTCCTATCACGTCTCGAGGCAGAACACCAACACCGGCAAGCTCACCGTGGCGATGTTCGATAGGGTGCTCGAGCGGGCCAAGCAGCTAGCCGGGATTTAGTCAGGACGTCCCCGCTGGGCGTCAGCTCCGCGTGCCCATACGGCTCGAGGGGAGATGACCTAACATAGAGCCGTGAAACGCCTCGAGCGTCTGCTCAGGGCTTTGGTGCCCCGCCTGGCCCACCCCGACGATGCCTGGGCGCTGTCCAGGTTGAGCCCGGACGAAGGAGAGCTATTTTTGGCGATGGATGCCAGGGACCGCGACCATGCCGTCAAGGTGGCGCAAAAGTTGCTCGAGCGCTACCCCCAGGCCCCCGGCTACGCGGTGCGGGCGGCCCTCCTCCACGACCTCGGCAAGGCGGTGCGGCCCTACCGGGCGATAGAGCGCATCCTCACCGGCCTCTACAGCCCCAAAGTCCCGGCGGGGCCGCTGCGGGGCGGGCTCTACGGGGCCTGGCAGGTCCGGCGCCACCATGCCGAGTACGCCGCCGAGCGGATCCGAGACCCCCAGGTGGCCGGGATCGTGCGCGAGCATCACCGCCCGCTGAGCCTCTGGGCCAAACGCCTCCACGAGGTAGATGAGGAGTATTGAGCTAAAACCGCTCGGTCACGGACTTCATGTGCAGGAAGTTCATCAGATAGTCGGGCCCCCCGGCCTTGGTGTTGGTCCCCGAGAGGTTGAACCCACCGAAGGGCTGCACCCCCACCAGCGCACCGGTGATCTTGCGGTTGAAGTAGAGGTTGCCCACCTGGAACTCGCGGCGGGCCCGCTCCAAGCGCTCCCGGCTGCGCGAGTAGACGCCGCCGGTGAGGCCGAAGCGGGTCCCGTTGGCCACCTCGAGGGCGGCGTCGAAGTCGGGCACCCGGATCACCGAGAGCACCGGGCCGAAGATCTCCTCCTGGGCGATGCGGGCTTGGGGGGCTACCTCATCGAAGATGGTGGGCTCAAAGAAGTAGCCGCTTCCCTCCAGGCGATGGCCGCCCAAAATACACCGGCCCTCCTGCTCCCCGAGGCCGATGTACTTGGAGACGGTCTGCTCCTGCTTTTCGCTCGCCACCGGCCCCATGTCGGGGTTTTCCTCGGCGGGGCCCACCACCAGCTTTCGGGTGCGCTCCACCACCTGCTCCATCAGGGGATCGTGAACCTGGTCTACCACGATGAGGCGGGAGCAAGCCGAGCACTTCTGCCCCTGGAAGCCATAGGCGCTTTGCACGATGCCCAAAGCGGCGGCGGCGAGGTCGGCGGTCTCGTCCACGATGATGGCGTCTTTGCCGCCTAGCTCCAGGAAGACCTTCTTGAGCCACATCTGCCCCGGGGCCAGCTTGGCGGCTTCCTCGTGGATCCGGAGGCCGACCTCCAAGGAGCCGGTGAAGTTGATAAAGCGGGTCTTGGGGTGGCCCACCAAGTAGGCCCCCACCTCGCTTCCGTGGCCGGGCAGGAAGTTGGCGACCCCAGCGGGGAGCCCGGCCTCCTCGAGGATCTCGAAGAGCTTGGCCGCGATCACCGGGGTGTCCTCGGCGGGTTTGGCGATCACGGTGTTGCCCACCGCGACCGGCCCCAAGGTCATGCCGGTGAGGATCGCCAGTGGGAAGTTCCAGGGGGCGATGACCACGCCTACCCCCAGCGGCAGGTAGAAGCTCTCGTTGTCCTCGCCGGGGACCGGGACGATGGGCGGCCGGACCGTGTACTTGAGGGCCTGGTGGGCGTAGTAGGTGGTGAAGTCAATGGCCTCGGCCACGTCGGCGGCGGCCTCGGTCCAGTTCTTGCCGATCTCGTAGACCATCCAGGCCTCGAGCTCGCGCTGGCGGCGCTTCATGATGTGCGCGGCCTTCAAAAGCGTGCGGCTGCGGGCCTCCTGGGGCCAGTCCTTCCAGGTCTTGAAAGCTTTCCAGGCGGCCTCGAGCGCTGCGTCGGCCTCGGCTTTTCCGGCCTGGGCCACCCGCCCCACCACCTCGGTGGGGTTGGAGGGGTTGGTCGAGGCGAGGGTCTCTTGGGTCTCTACCCGCATCCCACCGATGATCAGCGGGTAGTGCCGTCCGAACTGCTCGCGCACCAAGGCCAAGGCCCGGATCATCTCCTGGCGCTTCTCGGGGGTCTGGAAGGTCTCGATGGGTTCAGGGCGGTAGGGTTCTACAGTCATGATGGCTCCTCTCTGACGTACGATATCTTCAGCCTTGCACCAAGCTCCGGGCCACGAAGAGCAGGTTCTCGGGCCGCTCGGCGATGCGGCGGGAGAGGTACGGGTACCAATCCGTGCCGTAGGGCACGTAAGCCCGCACGGTGTAGCCCTCGGCCGCCAGGCGTCTTTGCTCGTCTCGGCGCACCCCGTAAAGAAGCTGGAACTCGAAGCGGTCCTGGCCGATGCCCCTTTCGGCGGTCCAGCGCTTCATCTCCTCGATGAGGTGGGGGTCGTGGGTGGCGATGGCCGTGGGGAGGCCGTTTTCCAGGGCCTTCTTGGTGAGCACCAAATACTGCGCGTCGATGATGCGCTTGTCTTGAAAGGCCACCTCGGGCGGTTCCTTGTAAGCCCCCTTGACGATCCGCACGGCAGGTTTGAACGGGAGCAGGGCTTCCAGGTCTTGCTCGCTGCGCTTGAGGTAGCTCTGGAGCACGACCCCGGTGTTGGTGTACCCGGCCTCGCGCAGCCGCCGGTAGACGCGCAGCGTGGCGTCCACTCGAGGGGAGTCCTCCATGTCGATGCGCACGAAGCAGTCCGCCGGACGGGCTTCTTCCAGGATCTCGGCCATCAGCGAAAAGGCCAGGTCTTCGCCATGGTCCAGACCTAGCTGGGTGAGTTTCACCGAGACGTAGCGCGGGTAAGGTCGAGCCGCGAAGGCCCGGATCAGCCCCACGATCTGATCTTTGAAACCTCGAGCCATCGCCTCGGAGGTCACCATCTCGCCCAACAGGTCGAGGATGGCGTGGATGTGGTCTTGCTCCAAGCTCTCCACCGCCTTCAGGGCTTCTTCCAGGGTGTCCCCGGCCACGAAGCGGCGGGAGAGCCTCTTGCCCCGGGTCAGCACCAGGTTTTTCACGCTGGGATTTTGGGCGATACGTAGCACGAACGCGCGGTAGCTCTGGTTCAGGTCCATGACGGCTCCTTTAGGGCTTGGGTGACGATGTCGCGGAAGTACAGCACGTGCTCCTGGGCGGCCCGGGCGGCCTCGCTGGGGTCGCGCCTGAAGAGGGCGTGCAGGATTTTCTGGTGTTGCTCGCGGGTTTTGGGGTGCTGCGAGAGGGTCTGCTGAAAGGCCCGCACCAAGGCCAGGCTCGAGCGCAGATCCCCGTAGATGCGGGCCAGGGTGCGGTTGTGGGCGGCCTCGACCAGGCGAGTATGGAACTCGAAGTCCACCTGCATCTGCTCGGGGTACTGGTCGCGTGGGATGCGGTCGAGGGCCTCGAGCAGGCCCGCCAGGCGGGAAAGCTCGTCGGGAGTGGCGTGCTGGGCCGCCAGCCGGGCGGCCTCGGCCTCGAGCAGGGCCCGCACCTCGTAGACCTCGCGGACTTCCTCCCGGCTCAGCACCCGGACCCTGGCCCCCTTGGCCGGGACAAGCTCCACCAGGCCCTCCTGGGAAAGCCGCTGTAAGGCCTCCCGCACCGGGGTTCGGCTCACCCCTAAGGTCTCGGCCAGACCCGGTTCGGAGATGCGCTCGCCGGGGACCAAGCGCCCCCCCAGGATGGCCTCCCGCAGATGGTTGTAGGCGGCCTCGCGCACCGAACGCGGGCGCTGGAACTCGGTCACATGTATACTGTATACACTTTGCGGTGGGGTGTCCAGTGCCCGGCTTTCATTTGATCGAGCCCTCACCACAGCATCCGGGCCTTGCGCTGTAATTTGGGAAGATGCGGCCCGAGGTGCGGAGGTGGATCATCGTGCTGGTGGTGGTCAAGCTGACCCTCCTGGCCCTGTACGTTTGGGCGGTGTACTCGCTGGCGAAGATGTGATTGGGCGGGCGCTGGTCAGAGCCCTTCGAGGGTGATCCGCACCGCTCCCTTCAGGCTCTCCCCCGGCCCGAGCACCACCACCCCGGTATTGGGAACCCCTCATCCAGGCGGTTATAGTGGGCCTGGGATGAGGCCTTCCCTGCCCCGTATCGCCCGGCAGCCCGTGACGGCATGGGCGTTGGCGTTGCTGTTGCTGGGCGCCTCGAGCCTCATCCACGTCTGCGAGTACCTCACCGCCTCGCACCCGCACCTCACCTCCCCTGTCCCCGAGCACCCCCACACCGACGACGCCGACAAAGCCCGGCTTCCACAAGCCCATAGCCACCTGGGCGACTGTGCGCTATGCGTCGCGCACGCCATCCAGATCGAGCCCCCCGCACAGGTGCCCGGGCACAGCCTATTCCTCCTCGCCCTGTTCGCCCTCTCGGCCTCAGCGCTGGTGCCGGGGCCGGTCCGGCTCCTGCCTTACTCCCCCCGGGCCCCGCCTCGAGCGCTCTTTTCCTGATTTCAATTCCGATCTAAGACCTCGAGCCCCTGCCCCGGCCCATCGCCGGATTCAAACCCTGGAGTTCATCATGTCCAAACTGCTTCGCCTGGCCGTCGTGGCCCTGTTCACCCTGATCCCCGCCCTGGCCCACCAGCGCATCGAAGTGGGCAACTACCTGCTGATCTGCGGCATGCGCAACGAGCCTTCCTACACCGGGATGCGCTCGGGCCTCGACCTGATGATCCGCACCAAGGACGGCACCCCGGTCGAGAAGGCCGAGAAGGGCCTAACCATCGAGCTGATCTCCCCCACCGGGACCAAGTACACCTACGTGGGCGACGGCCAATACGGCTCCAAGAGCTTCTGGGAGGCCCACGGAGAGAAGGGCCGCTACCAGTCCGACTGGGTGCTGCTGACGCCGGGCCTGTGGAAGGTGCGGGTCTTCGGACAAATTGGCGAGACCCCCATCGACGTGACCTTCGACAGCCCCAGCACCTTCACGGTCAAGGATGGGAAGATGCTGGAACTCAGATGAGACGACTCACCCTGCTCGGGGTGGCCCTGGCGCTGGCCGGGGTTGCCCTGGCCCACAGCTACCTGAAAGAGGCCAGTCCCGCCGCCGGCACGCGCGTGCGCCAGATGCCGGGCGAGGTGCGCCTGGTCTTTGACGAGCCGCTCGAGACCCGCTTCTCGACCTTCAAGGTCTACCGCCTCGAGGCCCCCGCCGAGGCGCTGAGCGACTTCAAGCGCCTCAACGCCCTGGCCGTGCCCCTCTTCAACCGGGTGCTCAAGCAGAAAGGCGACGAGGACGCTCGAGCCGACGCCGGGCTCAGGACTACCGCCCGCAGCACGAAGGAGGTGGTGATCGGCCTGAAGGAGGGACTAAAGCCGGGAGCCTACGTGGTGATGTGGCAACTGCTCTCGGTGGACACCCACACCACCAGCGACTTCTACGTGTTCAGCTACCAGCCCTAGTTCGGAGGTGCGCGGATGCTCAAAAAGCTGCTGCCGGCCCTGTCCCTCAGCCTGGGCCTGGCGCTGGCCCACGGCGGCCCTACCCTCTCCCTCCCCAGCGCGGGCGCGGTGGTCCGCCCGATGTCGGCGATGGCCACCGGCGCTTGGCCCAGGCTGCTTTGCACCAGTAAAGCGGCCCCT
>PSML01000091.1:0-9151 GCA_040290145.1 Meiothermus sp.
TCCCGCCCCCCACCACCGCCACCCCCAGCACCGACCAGAACAGGGTCACCTGCCAAGTTCCCAGTTCGGCCCGCACCAAGGCGATCACGAAGGTCATGTACACGATGTAGCCGAGGGCGAAGAGGAAATAAGCAACCGCGGTCGGGACTAAAGCGGTTATGCTTCCGCTCTGGCTCCCAGCCAAGGCCGGGCGGGGCTCCTTGACCCCTCGGGCTGCCCAGTAGGCCACCCCAAACCCCGCCACCGAGATCAGCCCCAGCGCCATCCAGGCCCAAGGCCAGCTCGAGGGGTGAACCTCCAACAGCACCGGCAGGAAAACCCCCGAGGCCAGGATGCCCAAGCCCACCCCGCCGAAGTACACCCCCAGCACCAAGGCCGAGCGGGTGGGGTCGCGCGAGGCCAGGTGCGCCGCCAGCGCTCCGCCCGACACGAAGACCAGCGCCCCACTCACCCCGGCCAGGAGCCTTAGGGCCATAAGCCCGAAGTAGTTGTCGCCGACGCCCGAAAAAAGCAGGGCCAAGGCAGTGAGGGCCAGCGAGCCCAGGAAGGTCGCCCGGTAGCCCAGGCGCAGCATGGCCGGGTTGGCCAGGAGCGAGCCCAGCAGGTAGCCCACCGCGTTGGCGGTGTTCATCCCCCCGGCCTGGGCATACGACCAGTGCAGATCCTCGCGCATGGCCGGGAGTACCAGGGCGTAAGCAAAGCGAGCAAAGCCCAGCGCCACCGCCGGGCCCAGGGCCAGGCCCAAGGCCAGGCGGAGCAGGCTCGCCGGTTGCTCGCGCCGCACACCCCACTATACCCAGGCCACGACCCAGCCGCCGAGAATTTTCTGGGGGTGGCCATTGGACCAGCTCACTGCCGGGCGACCAGCGCCTCGAGGGCTTTTTCCATCGGCAGATCGCGGCCTGCCTCGGCCAGGGTGCGCAGGTCGTCGGGAGCGGCGATATCGGGCGTTACCCGGGCCGGGTAGGGGGATCCTCCCGGCAGGAAGGCCCGGTTGTAGGAGACGTTGAGCCCACCCCCGTTGATCAGGCCGAAGATGCGGGTGGTGGTGTTGCCCACCCCGGCGGTGGGCTCTCCGACGATCACCCCGGCCCTGGCGAGCTGGATGGCCGAGGCCAAATACTCCGCCCCCGAGGCGCTCTCCCCGTTCACCAGCACCGCCAGGGGGCCTCTCCAGCGGGAGGGGCTGGGGAGGTCCCGGCGAGCGACTTCCGCGCCGCTTTTGTTGCGGATGATGACCCGCCCATCCTTGACCATGAGCTCGTTGCGCTCGAGGTCATAGCGGTCGGTAAAGGCCACGTAGGGGTTATCCACGAAGGCCGCCATGCTGATCAGGGCCTCTACCGCGCTGCCCCCGCCGTTGCCGCGCAGATCGATGACCAGAGCCTTGGCCCCGGCGGCTTGGGCCTGCTGCACCAGCTCGTGGACCCGCCAGCCCACCTGCCCCTCGGCCAGAAAGTCGGGGATGCGCAGCACCGCCACCCCGTCCGGACGCAGGCTGAGCGAAGGAAGCCGGGCCAGGTTGATCTCCCGCCCGGTCACGGTGATCTCCAGCCGCTGCCGCTCGGGGCCGCGCAGCACGGTTAGCGAGAGGGGCTGGCCGCTCTGGACCAGCTGGCTGAGGGCCTGGGTCACCTCGCCGTCGCTGGCGTACTCGCTCAAGGGTCTGCCGTTCAAGGCCACGATCCGGTCGCCGTAGCGTAACCCGGCCTGGTCCGCTGGGCCACCCTCCACCACATCCACCACCAGCCGGTCGCGCGAACCGGGGATGGGCCGGTGGTCCACCCCGATCCGCAAGGTACCCGAAGGGACCTGACCGCGGCTATTCTGGCGGAAGCGCCCCAGCGCCTCGGGGGACTGGTAATAGGTGTGGCCGTCCCCCAATTCGCTCACCATGCGCTGGATCACGCCCACCGCGGTATCGTAGGAGCAGGTGTCTTTCTGGTCGGCGCAGGCGGTATCCAGGCTCCTCTGGTACTCGGCGGTGAGGGCTTTGAGGTCCGCGCTGGCCGGGCCGTTGTAGTAGAACTCGAGGTAAAAGCTGGCCTGATCGAAGAGGTCTTGGGCCGGGCTGGCCAGACCCAGGCTGGCGAAAACCAGCGCTAGCGTAAGAGCGGCTCGTTTCACCCTGAGCATCCGCCACCTACCTGAGTAGCTCGAGGGCTCTTTCCAGCGCCAGGTCGCGCCCCCGGCTCAAGGCCTCTAGGTCCTCCGGCACGGGCACGTCGGGGGTCACTTGGAGGGGGAAGGGGGTCTGGTCCAAAGCCCGCATCCTGAGGCTCGAGACCGAGATAAAGTCCCCGCTCACCAGCGGCCCCTCGGCGTCACCCGAGACCCCCAGAGCCCCGGCGGTGGGCTCCCCCACCACCTTGGCCCGCCCCGCCGCCTGGAGGAAGTAGGCCAGCATCTCGGCGGAGTTCACCGTGTAGCGGTTCACCAGCACCACCAGCGGGAGCTTGGCCTGGTAGGGGTTGGGCACCGAGCGCTCGGGCTCGCGCGCTTGCCCTTCGCGCTGGCTGAAGACCTGGCCGTTCTCGAGCGTCACGGTCTCGTCAAGGCCCCAAAAGCGCCGGTCGTAGATGAATCCGGATCTGGGGATAAAGGCCCCTGCCGCCAGCAGGGCTTCCACGTCGTAGCCGGTGAGGGCGTCGCGCAGGTCGAGGATCATCCCCTTGGCCCCGGCGCTTTCGGCCCGGCGGGCGGCCTCGTAGATGCGCTCGGCCACGCTGAACTGAGGCGAGGCGTAGAGGTGGTAGACCTTGAGGTAGGCCACGTTGCCCAGCAGCTCGTAACGGGGTTGCATGCTCTTTTGGGCCACCCGCGCGGTGAGGTTCAGGCTGCGGGAGGTCCCCTGGCGGCTATAGCTGAGCGGGAAGGGGTTCTTGGCCGCTTCCAGCTCCTCCAGCTTGGCGAGGGTGGCCGGAGCGGTGATGAGGTCGCCCCGGCGCAACCCGGCCTCGAAGGCCGGCTCACCGGGGAAGGCCTCCACCACCACCAATCCTTCCGGAGTTTCGCGCACCCACACCCCGATGCGCGGGGCCACCGGGCCCAAACCCTGCTCGTAGCGACGGGCGTCCTCGAGTTCGCGGGCGCTCACGAAGCGGGTGAAGGGGTCGCCCAACCCCTGGACGATGCCCTCGAGCACCTGGTGGGCCTGCTCGTAGCCGCAGCGGTCTTGGCTGGGGGCACAGGCTTGGTCGAGCTGCGGCTGGTAGAGGCGGCGCAGCTCGCGAAACGAGGGCACCTGAGCGGGGCCGTTGTAGTAGAAGCCCAGGAAAAAGGTTCCCTGGTCGAAAAGCGCCTGAGCCAAAGAGGTTGGGGCGGGAGCTGCCTGGGCGACGGGCATCAGCAGCGCCAGGGCCAGCGGGGTCTTGAAAAACGGCATAGCTCAACTATACGCAGACCAGGATTAGTTTTATGGTCGCGGGGTGATTTCAGCGGGCTCGAGCCCTCCCCATCCCGATGGGCCGGAAGCGGATGGCCTGCCACTCGGCATCGAGCACCACCACCGTCACCACCCGCAGGCCCTCTTTGAACACCGCGTTCCAGGCGGTGTCGCGGCGCATCTCGCTATCCAGGCGGCGGGGGTAGGCGATCCAAAACTGCCCGCTGGGTTTGAGCGCGGCCAGCGCACCCGGCAGGGCCGCCTTCAGCTCGGCTTCGGAGCGCACGAACAGCGCCACCACCTCACAACTGGCCCTTCGGACAGGGGGCCGCCGGAGCAACTCCACCCCCTGGGCGGCTTCTTGCAAGGACTCGAGGTAGCCCTCCGGAGGGTTCAGCACCAGCGCCCGGGTGCCGTGGCGCAGGGGGATTTTACCAATAGGCGAAACCGTAAGCATATATTCTGAGAGTACCAGAATAACGCCACCCTGCAAAGCCATGCCGATGGGGCTCGAGGACCGCTTCAGGCTAGGGTTGGACCGCCACCGGCTCGAGCGGGTAACCCATCGCCAGCAGTTTGTCGTGCAGGCCGGTCACCACATCGAAGCCGCTGAGGAAGGTGCCCGGATAGTAGTAGCCGAGGATCTGGCGGAAGTCCCAGCCCTGTAGGGCGAAGCCCCGGGCCCCCCACTGGCTCATCCCAACCCCGTGCCCGGCCCCGCGCCCGCTCACCTGCCACCCGCTGATGGAGATGCGGGTGGAGGGCAGGCCCAAGGCCCGCAGGAAGCGGGTAGCCTCGGCCCCGGCGAGTTCGACGGTGCGCAGACTGCCCCGTACACGGATGCGCGTGGGGCGGCCCGAGTCGGAGTAGGAAAGGGCCTCGAGCCCCATCACCTCCCCCACCGAAGCGCCCTGGGCCAAAAGCCGCTGGGCCACGGCCTGCGGCGAGAGGGTGATGGCCCAGGGGCTGCGGGGGCTTTGCGAGAGAGGATCAGGGCGCGACAACAAGTAGGGCACCGTCCGGCCCCAGACCTCCTCGGCGGCGGCGGTGTAGCCGCCTGAGTCGGCGTGGTAGACCGCCGTGATGGGCTGGTTGGCGAAGCTTACGATGAGGGTGCGGGTGGCCTGCACAGCGGCGGTGTGCTCGGGGGTCTCCAGCCCGCGCCCCCCATAGACCTGGCAGCGCTCGTCGGCGCAGAGGTCGTAGAGGCCGTCCGGGTTCAGCCGGTAGAGGGCAAAGGTGCGGGCCAGGATGGCCTGGGCTTGCAGCACCGCACTGGGGAAGGAGCGCGGGACCTCGGCGGGGACCACCCCGAGAAGGTAATCCTCGAGCCACACCCGGTTGATGAGGAGAAGCCGCCCATTCTGGGCCACCGCCAGGAGGCTGCCCCGGTAGGGCTTGCCCCCCAAGGCAAAGCCGTCCCCGGCCAGCTCGGCCCAAGGCCCCACGTTCTGCCCGTCCACCAGGACGCTCCCACCGCTTTGGGCGAGCTCCACGGTCCCGCCGGGGAAAGCCTGCTGGCCACCGGCGGTGATCCGCCGGTAATGGCTGAGCGTCACCTGGGCGCTGGGGGTCTCTTGCAACAGCACCCGCAGCGAGAGATCGGGCGGCTGGGCCAGGGCCACGGCCAGGAAAACGGCGAGGGCGACGAGCCTCATCCCAAACAGTATACGGGCGGGCTGGCTCGAGGCTGTGACGGCTAAACCTCGAGCCCCACGTTCCCCACCGCCGGGGCCTGGCGCAAGCGCTCGAGCACCGCTTCCCCATGCTTGAGGAGGTACATCGGGAAAGGATACACCCGCTCCTGGGGGACGCCATCCGGGGCGAGGTGGAGCCGCAGGCGCTCGAACTGAGCGCGCACCACCCCCTCCTTGCGAAGTTCAGCCTGCAAGAGCTTGTGCCGCAACCGCTCAAGCTCGTGAGTGACCCGCTTTTGGGCACGGCGGCAGGAGCGCTCGAGGGTGGGTTCAAACCTCGCCAGCGAGTTCTGGGCCTCGGCGAACTTGGCGATGATCTCGCCCAGGGAGGCCTCCAGGCCCCGCGCCAACTCGTGCTGCTGGGCCAGGGCTTGGAGAAACCTCTCCTCGGGGTTGGCTTGGAAAGCCCAGGGGTCGAGCCCGTAGCGCCTCAGGATGCGCTGGATGGGGGGCTCGAGCACCGTGGCCCCCATCCGGCGGATCACCGCGGGAGGCTCCAGACCGTGCAGCCGGTAGACCCCGCCCAGCTCGGCCACGTACCTGAGTTCGCCCGGCCCCACCACGAACCCCGCGGTGGGCAGCACCACGTCCTGGAGCACCGGGCGCAAACCCGCCGCCGGGGTGAGGCGCGAAGGTTCGCCGTGCAGGATGGCCAAGAGGTCAGCCGGGGTGTAGCGGCGCTGGCCGTCCTCGAAGTGGCCTTGGCGAAAACGCAGCAAACGCCGCACCCCGTCCTGACCCTCTAAAAACAGGTTGGTCGCGGCCTCGCCCCGGCCCAGCGCAACCTCCAGCCCATCTGCCCGCATCCGGGCGGCGGTCTGGTTGATGGCTTCGGCAGAGGCCAAGGGCACCGCGATCTCGCGCTCCAGCGGCGGGATAAAGAGCGGGGCCAGCTCAGGGGCCATGGGGTCCAGCACCACCAGGCCCTCGGGTCCCAGAAACTCGAGCAACAAGCGGGCAAAGACCTCGCTATAGGACCAGTCCCCGACCATCGTCCGACAGATCCGCCCTTGGATGGAGGGAATCCCCCCGAACCCGCCCAGAAAGGCGCAGACCTGCTCCAGGTATGGACCAAAAGGGATGCGGCCTGCAGGACGGGAGCGGGGGAGCTCGAGGGCCAGGGTGTGCACCCGCTCATCCCCGTCGAGCATCCGCACGTAGCGCACCTCGTCGGTGTCGTGGTCTTGTGAAGCCACCCAGAACACCGCCACCACCGCCCGATCGGGGGAGTCGTGCTGGCGGGCTAGGGCCAAGGCGGAGTGGGCTTTGTAAAAGGTGTAGGCCGGGCCGGTGAGGAGCCCAGCCTGCTGCCCGGTGACGATCGCCCGGCTGTGGGGCTCGGCCAGGCGGCGGGCCGCGGCGAGGCTCGCGGAAGGGGCCCCGATGCGGCTAAGGTAGGCCACCAGCCCCGCGCTCAGTTCGGCCCGTGGAGCGGTGCGGGGACGCTCGAGCAGCCTGGGCAAGTCCTCGAGACCATGGGGCAAGTAGGGGCCAAGTCCTTCGGGTGTAGTCGGCACGGTGAATCTCTACCAGAGCATCGGGCAATTCCCTGAAAACCGGATGCAGCAGGTCACAATCCAGCGGGCTACACCCCCCGCCGCTGCCCTACCCCGCCACCCGGCGCAAGTCCTCCGGGCGCAGCACCAGGATGCGGCGGTAGCCGAGTTCGATGGTCTCCTCGAGCGCCAACTCCCCCAGCACCTTGGTCACGGTCTCGCGGGTCGAGGCCGCCAGATGAGCCAGGTCCTGGTGCGAGAGGGTGATCTCATAGCCCTCCTCGCCCTCGCGCATGGCGGCCAGCAGGGCTTTGGCCAGCCGGGGCAAGACCTCCTTGAAGCGCAGATCGCGCAGGCGCTCCTCGGCTTTGCGCAAGCGCTGCGAAAGCAGGATCAAAAAGGCGGTCTGGGCTGCTGGAAAACGGGACATCAGCCGCTGCAAATCCTCGCGGGAGGCCGAGAGCAGCTCGGAGTCCACCAGCGGCTCGGCGAACACCCCATAGCGCCCCTCTGGAAGCAGCGCCGCCTCCCCGAAGATCTCCCCCGCCCCCACCACGGTGAGGGTGATCTCCTCTTCCTGAGCTCCCAGTTGAAACAGCCGTACCCAGCCCTCCTTCACGTAGTAAAGGGTGCGGGCCTCGTCCTCGGGATAGCACAAGTAGCTGCCCCGCCGGGCCGAGAACGGGTGAAAAACCCGCTCGGCCTCCCCACGGGCTTCGGGGGGCAGGGCAGCGAGGAACTGCGGAACCATGGCTCTTACTTTATCGCCTAGTCAAGACCAGATCACCGGATGCTGCGATACGATAGCCGGGGTCTTACCCTAAGAAGTTGGGAAGGCTGGAGCCCGGAATGAGCCCCCGCGCTTCGGCCCGGCGGAAGAGTTCGGCCACGGCCTGCTCCCCCTCTTCGCCCACGTCCAGCGAGAAATCGTTGACATAGGTGTGGACGTGGGCCCAGATCACCTCGTCCTCGAGTTCCTGGGCGTACTGCTTGATGTAGGCCACGGTCTCCTCGGGGTGGGCGTAGGCGTACTCCAGGCTCTTTCGCACCGCCTGGTCTAGGGCGCGAATGGCGGCTTGGCCCAGGTCGCGCCGGGCCAGGATGGCCCCCAGCGGCAGCGGCAGCCCGGTCTCCCCCTCCCACCACTCGCCCAGGTCCATCACCTTGAGCAGCCCGTAGCGGGGGTAGGTGAAGCGCGACTCGTGGATGATCAGCCCGGCCTCCACCTGGCCGGCCTGCACGGCCGGCAGGATCTGGTCGTAGCGCATCTCCACAGGGATGAAGCCGGGCTCGTACAGCGACAGCAGCAAGAAGGCGGTGGTGTTCGTGCCGGGGATGGCGATCCGCCTGTCCACAAGGCGATGCACAGGCGTGCGGGCCACCAGCAAGGGTCCGACCCCTCGCCCCAAGGCACCCCCCGAGCGCAGAGCCACGTAGCGCTCGCGCAGCCGCCCATAGGCGGCGTAGCTGATCTTGGTGAGGGGGAGGCGACCCTCAAAGGCCCAGCGGTTCAGGGTCTCCACGTCCTCGAGGATCTCCCGCACCGGGAAGGGGGTGGGAACCTTGCCGTGGACGAGCGCGTAGAAGATGAAGGTATCGTTGGGGCAAAAGGAGTATCCGAGCTCCACCCAGCTATGCTACCCAATGGGCCCTCGACCCTGCTGGAGCTAGGTTACTGACCCGCCCCCTTGCCGGAAGTTCCCCGGCGCTTCGGCTCGAGCCCCTTGGGGCCGGTCTCGGATACATCCAGCTTGACCCGGCCTTGGCGCTCGAGGAGCCGAACCATCATCCCCACCGTGGCGTCGTAGCCCACCCACCACCCACAGCGTGCGGGGCGAGACCTCCAGCCACTCCCGCACCAGCAAGGCCCCCATCAAGCCCCAGAGGGCGCTCGAGACCACCCGCACGGCCTGTTTCCAAAACCGCCGCCGCACCCGGTCCACCATCGCCCGCAGCAGGGCAAAAAGCCCGGCGAACCCTAAGATCAACCACAGGGGGGTGTTCGTTTCCATCCTCGAACCTCGCAAAAACCGACCGTCTCCGGCCTCGAGCGGGCTACGGGTGCAGTGCATTTACCTCAGGATATGTTTATGACATATTACCGCGACTTGTTTGGTCTATCGCATACTGAACTTTTAGTCAACATGACTAATAAGCCCTTGACATCTAAGCACTTTGACTTACGCTGGAGATGAAGGGAGCCACCATGGCACTACCCCATTGGGCCGCGGTCATCCGGGAGCGCCGCCGGGAGCTGGGCAAGTCGCAAGGCCGCATCGTGGAGGAATCCGAAGGGCGGCTCAACCAGACCGAGCTCTCGCGGCTCGAGCGGGGGATCATCCACCCCACCCTAGACCTCAGCGTGGCCAAGCTGCAGGCCTTGCTGGAGGCCCTCGAGTGGAGCCCCGCCGACTTCGCCGAGGCCACCCGCCTCGAGGCACCCGTCGCCGAACGGATGCGGCGGATCGAGGTGCAGCCGGAGTGGCGGACCTTCCCGGTGTACGGCTCGGTCTCGGCCGGGGCCGGGGAGTCCGAGCCTTTGGAGGGGGAGTCCATCGCCATCCCCGCCGAGG
>PSML01000092.1:0-9150 GCA_040290145.1 Meiothermus sp.
CCTGGACAGGCTGATCGAACGCGTGTTCCCCACGCCCGTGGGGATGAACCGAGCTGCGGGCTGACTGTCGGCTTGCCCTGGATGTGTTCCCCACGCCCGTGGGGACGTATCAGGTCCGGTTCCGGAATTGGATTGAGTGCTTTCAGTAAAGTTTCCTGAGTACATACCTTCGAAATAAACGAATTAGACGGATCTTCGATGGGGGCTATGTAAATTGAAAAACACCTATTGGGATAGTGAGTGAGACACCATGCGGTTGCCACGGGATAACGCCCATCACAAAAAGTCTTTGCGGCTCCTGCAAACGCGCGAGTTGCTACAGGCCAAACCCTATACAGCCAGCGAACTCGCTAAGGTGCTCAACGTGGATAAGCGCACGGTCTTGCGCTACCTCGAGGACCTGGGCGCGGTGGCCGTGGCCGACGGGGGCAAACCCCAATATCAGCTTCTCGAGGAAAGGGAGCTGAGCCCCGTCGAGGCTCTCGTCACCCACACCGCCCTGAGGATGCTCTACCACCACTCCCCCGGCTATAATCCGGTCTATTTCTCCGCCCTGCACAAGCTGGCTCGGCGCCTGCTCGAGCCCGCCCAAAGCATCGCCCTCAAAAGCACCGAGGACCTGGAGAAGCGGAAATACGCCACCTGGGGCGAGGGGGAGGCGTTGGCCCAGGTGGCCGAAGCCTGGTTCAAGCGGCGGGTGCTCGAGTTCGATTACCTCTCTGCGGGTGGTTCCGGAAAGCCCCGCCCCAACGTGCTCGAGGTGTACTTCCTGGAGGTGGCCCGCACCAACTTAGCGGTGTACGTGATCGGGTTCGAGCGCAGCTTTCACCGCGCGCTACGCACCTACAAGCTGAGCCGGATGCGTAACCTTCGCCCTGCTAGCCAGGAGGGGGCCTACACCATCCCGGCCAGTTTCGACCCCCGAGCCTATCTGTCCAACGCCTGGGGGGTGATCGGAGCCAGCGGGGGCGAGCCGGTGGAGGTCAGGCTGCGCTTCAAGAGGGAAGCCGCTTACCGCATCAAGGAAGGGGGCTACCCCCATCTGCGCATCACCCAGCACTACCCCGACGGGGGGCTCGAGGTGCGCATCACAGCAGGCACCGACAAGGAGAACTTCCCGCTGGAGATCTTGTCCTGGGTGCAAAGCTGGGGGCCCCGGGTGGAGGTGCTGGAGCCCCAAAGCCTCCGCGAGCGCTGGCTTTCCGAGGCCAAGCAAGTGCTGAGCGAGTACGGATGCGCTTCCTTCGCCGCGAAGCGGGGAGGGTGAAGGCCATGATGGAGTGGGGACCAGACCAGCTCGAGCGGGGCAAGATGCCTACATCGCACCTGACCGGCTATCCGCTTTTGGATATCGGTCCGATGCTGTGGTCGCTGTGGTTCTCCTGGAGCGGTCGCGCTGGGGAGTCGCTCTTGAGCCCGGCGTATGGCCGGAACCCGGAGCGACTGGGCCATGCCCGTCTGCAGGAGTGGGGAGAGGAGGAGCGGTGAGCCTATCGGAGGGGGCCAAGGCCCTGTGGGCGAAAAGCGACCGGGACAAGGATAAAGGCTTCTGGCACCCGCTCATCGCCCATCTGCTCGACGTGGCCGCCAGCGCCGAGGCCATCCTCGAGCGCGAACCCCCGAAGACGCTCGAGCTCTACGCCCGGGACCTGAACCTCGAGCCCCCGCCGGCCAAAGCCTGGATATGCGCCCTGGCGGGGCTGCACGACCTCGGCAAGGCCAGCCCGGCCTTCCAGCAGAAGTGGGAGCTGGGCCTGGAGCGGGTGCAGGCCAGCGGCCTTTCCTGCTTCCCAGACCCACCGGACGACCTTCCCCACAACGTCATCAGCGAGGCAGTGCTACCCGGACTCCTGGAGGACAGGGGCTGGAAGCCCAGGGCCGCCCAGCAGGTCGCGGCAGCGCTGGGCGCGCACCATGGCTTCCGGGCCACAGCGGCTGACCTGGAAAAAGCAGTGACCACCCGTGAGAAAGGCAATGCGAATTGGGACAGCGTGCGCTGCGAGCTATTCGAGGCGGTGCTTGGGGTGCTCGAGGTGGGGGAGGCCCCTCAGGTTCGCCTTTATGGAGGCGCCGCCTTTGAACGCCTAGCGGGCCTCACCAGCTTTGCCGACTGGATCGGCTCGAGCCTGGACTTCCACCCACTGGGCGACGACTTGGCCGAGTATTACCGGAAGGCCAAAGCGCGGGCCGAGCAGAAGCTGGACAGCATCGGCTGGTTGAGGCGGGAGCCCCTGATGCCCGAGCCGCCGTCTCTGGAGGAGGTGTTTGCCTATCTCGGTCGGCCCGAACAGCCCTTCAGGGCCCGCCCGCTGCAAACCTCCCTCGAGGGCCTGTTGGAGGGCGTGGGTGCTCCTGCTTTGTTCCTCATCGAGGCCCCCATGGGCGAGGGCAAGACCGAGGCCGCGTTCTATGCCCATCTGCGGCTGCAAGCAGCCAACGGCCACCGGGGGATGTACGTGGCCCTGCCCACCCAGGCCACCGGCAACCTGATGTTCGAGCGGGCCAAGGGGTTCTTAGGCTGCTGCGGGGAATCCCGCCCCCTTGACCTACAACTTTTGCACGGGGCCAGCGAGCTGGTGGAAGCTTACCAGAAGATCCTGGTGCGCCCCAACAGGCCCGAAGAGGAGAAGGAAGGGGTCGAGGCCCAGGTCTGGTTCTCCCACCGCAAGCGCGGTCTGCTCTCCGAGTATGCCGTGGGCACGGTGGACCAGGCCCTTCTGGGCATCCTGCCCACCAAGCACCAGTTCGTGCGGCTGTGGGGCCTGGGCAACCGGGTGGTGGTGCTGGACGAGGTACACGCCTACGACACCTACACCAGCGGCCTGATCGAGACCCTGGTGCGCTGGCTGTGGGCCCTGGACTCCTCGGTGGTGCTGATGAGCGCGACGCTGCCCAAGGCCAGGCGGGAGGCTTTGCTCAAGGCCTTTGGGGCAGAGGAGATACCCGAAGCCGAATACCCCCGCATTACCCGGGTTGTAAAGGGCCAGCCTAAACCCACCGTGACCACCTTTACTGCCAGAGAACAGCCCACCCTGGGGCTGCAGGCCTTGCCGCTCGACCTCGAGGCCGTCGCAAAGGGAGCCCTCGAGCAGGCCCGTTTGGGGGGCTGCGTGGCCTGCATCGTCAACACCGTGCAGCGGGCCCAGGAGCTTTATGAAAAATTACAAGCCGAGCGCGGGGATGTCGAGGTGTGCCTCTTCCACGCCCGCTATCCGGTGGAGGAGCGCCTGGAGCGCGAGAGGGCCGTTCTCGGGAGGTTTGGCAAGGAGGGGCGGCGCCCGGCCAAGGCCATCCTGGTCGCCACCCAGGTCGTCGAGCAGTCCCTCGACCTCGACTTCGACGTGATGTTCACCGACCTGGCCCCGCTGGATCTGGTGCTACAGCGCGCGGGACGCTTGCACCGCCACCCGCGCGAGCGCCACGCCCACACCACGCCTACGCTGTGGGTGGCGGGCCTGGAGTGCCAGGGTGTGCCCGATTTCGGCCCTGCCGAGCGGATTTACGAGCGCTACGTCCTGTTGCGAAGCTGGCTGGCCCTGCATGGCCGCACCCAGATCAAGCTTCCCGGCGAGATCGACTGTCTGGTGCAGGAGGTCTACAGCGAGCCTGTGCCCCAGGGGCTTTCGCCCGAGTGGCAAGAGGCCCTCGAGCAGGCCTGGGAACGCATGCACCGGCGGGACTCCAGGGATCAGGACGAGGCGGCCTATGCCCCCTTCGGCCAGCCCCACGAGACCGGCTGGCTCGACCCTCAGGAGTTCCCCAGGCTGCCCGACGACGAACCCAACCCCGACGACGACCCCAGCCTGGGAACCCGCAAAGGCCGCCCCAGCGTGACGGTGGTGCTGCTCCACAAGGTCGGCGGTAAATTTTGCCTCGACAAAGAGGGCCAGCAGCCGGTGAGCCTGGACAGCAGGCTCGAGCTGGCCGAGGCCAAGCGCCTCTTCGCCCGCTCGGTCCGACTCAGCCGGCACGAGCTGGTGCAAAACGACCTCGAGGCCCTGAAGGCCCACCGGGAGGCCCACGGCTTAGGGGAAAAGCCCTGGGGCAAGACGCCCCTACTGGCCCACGCCCATCCGGTGGTGCTCGAGGGGAGCCGGGCGGTGCTGGGGGGGCTCGAGCTCGAGCTTCACCCCGAGCTTGGGGTGGTGTACAGGAGGTAAACCTTGCCCACGTTTGATCTGGTCACTCAGCCCTGGATCCCCCTGCGAGAAGGCGGTGCGCTGCGGCTCGCGAGCCTCGAGGGAGCCCTCCTGGAGGCCCGCCGCTTCGAGCGCATCGAGGACCCCAGCCCGTTGGTGACGGCAGCCCTGCACCGCCTGCTCCTGGCCATCCTGCACCGAGCGCTGGAGGGCCCGGACGATGCTTGGCAGGCGGCAGAATGGTTCAAAGAGGGCTTCGACGCCGGGAAGATCCGGGCCTATCTGCACAGGTACCACCACCGCTTCGACCTCTTCCACCCCGAGCAGCCCTTCTACCAGGTGCCCGACTTCGGCCTCGAGCGCTCCTGCCGTTCCTGGACGGTGCTGGCCCCCGAACTCAACTCCGACAACAACAAGGTGCTCTTCGACCATACCGTCACCTCGAGGCCCCGCCCCCTGTACCCCGCCGAGGCCGCCCGCCTGCTGGTGGCCAACCAGACCTTTGCCCTCTCCGCGGGCAAGAGCGTGCTCTGCCACACCGCTACTGCACCGGTTGCGACGGCGGCACTGGCCCTCATGCTGGGCGAGAACCTCCACCAGACGCTGTGCTTGAACCTGGTCGGCTATCCTGAAAGCGAGCGCGAGCGCGACCTCGCCACCTGGGAGCAGGAGCCCCTGCGGGTCGCCGACCTGGAGGACTGCGAGCGGGCCAGGGCCACTCCCAAAGGCATCGTGCACCGCTACACCTGGCTCGCGCGCGCGGTGCGCCTCGAGCCCGAGGAGGAGGGGGGCGAGACGGTGGTGCGCTGGATCGCCTACGCCTCGGGGGTTCGCTACGAGGAGAGCCAGGTTCGCCGCGACCCGATGGTGGCGGTTCGCCCCGACCCCAAAGACCCCACCAAGGCATACCCCCTCGGCTTCCGCGAGGGCAGGGCCTTATGGCGGGACTTCGCTGCCCTGCTGCCCCAGCCCGGCTCGGCCCAGGGCCTGGCGGTGGCCGAGCATGCCCGCGGCGTTTACCGCGCCCTGGGGCGCCGCTTCGAGGGGCGGGGCATCCCCGTGATGGTGGCGGGGCAGGCCAACGATCAGGCCAAGGTCGAACTCTGGCGGGGGGAGATCTACCGCCTGCCCGAGGCCATTCTGGGCGAAGCGGACCTGCACGTTTTCGTCAAGGGATGCCTGGAAGAGGCCGAAGCGGTGGGGGAGGCCTTGAACAGGGCTGCCTGGGCCCTGGCCAGCGCGCTCCTGACCATGGGGGATCGTCAGCCTCATAGAGACGACGTGAGCAAGCTGGTGAAGGGGTTTCCTCACCAAGCCGCTTACTGGTCGGCGCTGGAGGGCGAGTTCGCCAACTTGATCAACCGGCTTGGCCCCGGTTTCGAGCAGCAGCAGGCCCAGATCAAGCAGGACTGGACCCAGACCCTCCAGCGCGAAGCCCTGCGGGCTTGGAGGCTGGCCGCCCTGGCCGCCGGAGACGACGCCCGGGCGCTGCGGGCCATTCACAAGAGCGAGGGCCTTCTGCTCTCGCGCATCTATGGGCGAAAGGAGGCAGTAGGTGCAAAAAAAGGCTAGCCGAGAAGCGTCTTTCATCCGACACCTGCGCCAAAAGAGCGAGCCCGCCGACCTGGCCCGGCTGCGCCGGGGCCGGGCCGATCCGGGTCAGCAGGTGGTGCCCGTGGTCGAAGGGTTCCTGGGGCGTATTCAGAACGAGCGCGAGGATCGCTGGGAGCGGACTTGCTACTACCTGGTGGCCGGTCTGTGGGCGAGCAGCGTGTCCTGGTCTGATCTGAAGGTTCGCTCTCAGGCCGAGGAGGAGGAGGAGCCCGCCCAAGCCGAAGAGGGGCCGGTGGAGGCGGGCTACCGCCGCACGCTGGGCCACGCCATGGCTCAGCTCTACTTAGCCCGGGGCCAATCCCCAAGCATCGAGGGGCGCTTTGTCGCCCTGCTGGACGCCAACGAGGAGGAGCTGCCCTACCGGATCCGGCAGATGGTGCGCCTGCTCAAGACCGAGGACGGCATCCGCATCCACTGGGCCGAACTCCTGCGCGACCTGCTGGCCTGGAACCGCGAGCGCAAGCCGGTGCAGCAGAAGTGGGCCAGGGCTTTCTACCGCGCGGTGTCTAGAGAAACTGCAGAAGAGGAAGCAAAAACTACCCCAAGGGAGGTTAAAGATGCGTAGTAAACAGTGGCTGTTGGCATTGATTGCCGTCGTGGTGCTAGGGTTTGTTTATTTTTGGTTCTCGCCCTATCTGGCCCTTTACGGGTTGCAGCGGGCTATAACCACCAACAACGCCTCCGCCATTTCAAGGTATGTGGATCTTCCCAAGGTGCGAGAGAGCCTGAAATCCGATCTCAACCGCGCATTGATCCAGGAAGTTGGGAAGGACACAACTGGATTTGGCGCACTGGCCCTGGCTTTCGTTGGGCCAATGATTGACCAGCTCGTAGACATCTATATTACCCCTGAGGGACTGGCCAGCATTGGCACCGGAGAGGATCCGAAGAAAGCCACCGATACGCAGAACGTGGTCCACTGGCGGATCAAACGTCGTGGTCTCTCCGAAGCGCTGGTCTACTTCAAGGACAACCCCAGCGAAGGCCTGATCATGGAGCGCCAAGGGCTGGGGTGGAAGGTGATTCGGCTACAGATCAATCTTGATCAATCACGATAGGAGCACAGCATGAAACACCTGCTCGAGATCCATATCCTGCAAAACTTCGCCCCCTCCAACCTCAACCGCGACGACACCGGAAGCCCCAAGGACGCCCTTTTTGGCGGGGTGCGCCGGGCGCGCATCTCGAGCCAGTGCCTCAAGCGGGCCGCGCGGGAGTATGTGCGCAATCATCCCAACGGCCTGCCCCAGGAGGCACTGGCCTTGCGCACCAAGCGGCTGGTTCAGGCATTGGTCGAACAGCTCGAGGCCAAGGGCAGGGCCAAGGAGGAAGCCCGGCAGAAGGTGGAACAAGCCCTGGGCGGCATGGGCTTGAGGGTGGATGAAGAGGGCAAGACCCAGTACCTGCTGTTTTTGGGTAGGCAGGAGGTGGACAGGATCGCCGAACTTATCGATCAACACTGGGATGGCTTAGTGGCCCCCCAGACCCAGGAAGAGGGGGGTAAAAAGAAGGCCAAGGACGCCAAGAGGGCTGCCAGGGAAGCCGTCCCCGACGAGATCAAAAAGGCCCTGAACCACGTGCTGGATGGCGGCAAGGCCTTGGACGTGGCCCTCTTCGGGCGCATGCTGGCCGATCTGCCCGAGAAAAACCAGGACGCCGCCTGCCAGGTCGCCCACGCCATCTCCACCCACGCCGTGGAGCGCGAGTTCGACTTCTACACCGCGGTGGACGACCTCAAGCCCGACGACAACGCCGGAGCCGATATGATCGGCACGGTGGAGTTCAACTCAGCTTGCTTTTACCGCTACGCCGCGCTCGACCTCGAGAAGCTCCGTGAGAACCTCCAGGGCGATACCGAGCTGATGCTCAAGGGCCTCGAGGCCTTCCTGCGGGCGGTGGTCAAGGCCAAGCCCAGCGGCAAGCAGAACTCCTTCGCTGCCCACAACGACCCCGAGTACGCCGTCTTCACCGTGCGCCAGGAGGCCGACCCGCGCAACCTGGCCAACGCCTTCGAGAAGCCAGTGCGCCCTAGCCGCGACCTCTCCCTCACCGCGGCCTCTGCGGTGAGGCTGGAGCAGAAGTGGCGCTGGCTGGAGGACTGCTACGGGGAGGCTGGCAAAACCTTTCGCATCAACGCCCCGGAGATCGACGGGGCCGAGTTCCGGCGCGACGACGAAGACCAGGCGCGGCGCGTGGGCGAGGGGGTGGCGAGCCTGGAGGCCCTGATTCAGAACACCTTGCAGGCTGTGCGCGAGCAGCTGGGGGTGTAGGATGCCCACCTTGCTGTTGCGCCTGGCCGGCCCTATGCAGTCCTGGGGCACCAGGAGCCGCTTCGACGAACGCGACACCGACCTTACCCCCTCCAAAAGCGGGGTGATCGGTCTGCTGTGTGCGGCCCTGGGCGTGGACCGCGAAGAGCGCGAGCGGGTGCTCGAGCTGGCGGCTTTGCGTATGGGCGTGCGGGTAGACCAGCCGGGGGTGCTGCGCTATGACTACCAGACCGCCCAGGACGTGATCGCTGCCGACGAGTCCAAGATCCACCCCACCACCGTCTCACGGCGCTACTATCTGGCCGACGCGGTCTTCCTGGTGGGGCTGGAGGGAGGGGATCGGGAGCTCCTGGAGCGCGTTCACCGCTCGCTCAAGAACCCGCGCTGGCCCCTCTTCCTGGGCAGGAGGGGCTACCTGCCGAGCCCAGGGGTCTACCTCGAGGACGGCCTGCGCGAGGCCCCGCTGAGGGAGGCGCTGCAGTACCCCTACCTTGGGCGAGAGTGGCCGAAGGACGAGGGCGGGAAAGACCTCGAGCGGGCCCGACTGACGGTGATGCTGGAAAACCCTGTCTCGAGCGAAGGCTCGCTGCGCATGGACCAGCCCCTGGGCTCCTTCGCCGAGCGCCGCTTTGGGGCCCGCTTCGTGATTGCCGATTCGGTGGAGGTGAGGCGTGTACCTGAGCCGGCTCCAGCTTGACCCCCGTTGCAAACAGGCCCGCACCGACCTAGCCAGCCCCTACCAGCTTCACGCCACCCTCTGTCATGCCTTTGCGGAACCCAACCAAACCCCACCGCGTTTTCTATGGCGGGCTGAAGAGGGAAAAATCCCGACGGTGTTGGTACAGAGTGTTGAAACGCCAAACTGGGAAAAACTAACGCAGCGTTTCCCCGGCTACTTCGCCCAAAGGCCGGAATCCAAGCCGATCCCCCTCGAGCACCTCCAGCCCGGCCAGGTGCTCCGCTTCCGCCTGCGGGCCAACCCCACCGTCACCCGCAAAGACCCCCACAACCCCGAAAAGCGCAAGCGCCACGGCCTCAAGAGCGTTGAGGAGCAGCTCGAGTGGCTTCACCGGCAGGGGGCCAGAGGCGGGTTTGACCTGCTGGGTGCGATGGTTGTGCAAAGTGAA
>PSML01000093.1:0-9064 GCA_040290145.1 Meiothermus sp.
GGGCCAGCCGCTCGATGGTGGCCGCCGGGACGCCGGTGGCGGCCTCGGCCCGCTCGGGGGTCCAGCGCTCGGCCACGGCGCGGTAGGCCGCGAAGCCCTGGGCGGCGCGCTCCAGGTAGGCCGCGTCGTAGAGCCCCTCCCGCAGGATCACGTGGGCCAGGGCATAGGCCAGCGCCGCGTCGCTGCCGGGGCGCAGCTTGACGTGCTCGTCGGCGAAGCGGGAGGTGAGGTTCTGGTAGGGGTCTATGTGGACGATCCTGGCCCCGCCCCGGCGGGCCTCCTTCAAGAGGGGCGTGAGGTGGGTGTTGGTGTGCAAGGAGTTGATGCCCCACAGGAAGATGAAGCGGGCCTTGGGCACGTCCTCGGGGTCGATGCCGTAGCGCGGCGCGCCGTAGGTGGCCTCCCAGGCAGCAGAACCGGCGGTGGCGCAGATGGTCTCGTCGAGTTCCGCTGCCCCAATGGCGCGGAAAAAGGCCAGGGGATGGGCGTACTGGTGCAGCCCCATGGTGCCGGCGTAGTGGTAGGGCAGCACCGCCTCGGGGCCGTACCGGTCGATGACCTCGCGCAGCCGAGTGGCGATGGCGTCGAGGGCCTCCTCCCAGCTCACCCGCTCGAAGCTTCCTGAGCCCTTGGGGCCGGTCCGGCGCATGGGGTAGAGGGGGCGCAGGGGGTGGTGGTTGCGCTCGGGGTAGCGGTAGGTCTTGACGCAGGCGAAGCCCCGGGTGAAGGGGTGGGCGGGGTCGCCCTCGACCTTGAGCAGCCGGTTGCCGCCGTCGTCGATGGTCAGGATCAGCGAGCAGGCGTCGGGGCAGTCCAGGGGGCAGGTGGCTCGAGCCGTGCGGGTCATGCCCCCCATCGTACCGCGCCGGGGCCAGGCTCTTTGTGCAGCCGCTCGGTTGGGGTTCAGCGCAGCGCCCTCCCGGCCAGCGCGAATGCGGCCAGACTCACCGCGATCCCCACCGCCAAACCCCACCCAGGGCTCTGGCCCAAAAGGGGCGGATAGGCGATCCCCGCCACGGCCCCGCCCAGGTAGAAGGCCGCCACGTAGGTTCCGCTGACCCCGCTCCCCTGCCGCCCCGAGGCCCCCCCGCCGATGCCCTGCGCGGTGAAAAGCCCGGCCATCATCACCACGAAGCCCAGCAGGATGGCCAGGGGCTCATCGGGAAGCTGGATCAAAAGCCCCAGCACCGCGACCAAAAAGGCCAGCCGCAGGGCCCTCACCTCGCCCAGCCGCCGCGCCAAGGTTCCCGCCAATGCACTCCCCGGAATGCCGGCCAGGTAAGCCAGCATCACCCCACCGATCTGGGCTTTGGACAGACCCAGCGCCTCCAGCCGGTAGGGCAACAGGTTGGCGGTGAAGAAGTTGATGAACAGCAGCGAAAACCCGATCAGGTAGAGCGGCCAGGCCTTGAGGCTATAGGTGGGGGTTGGGAGGGCTAGGGTTTTCCGCTCGCGCAAGAGCCAGAGGGCCGGAATCGCCACGGGCAGGGTCAGGAGCAGCAGGGCCAGGCGTTCGCCCAGGGCATCCCCCAAAAATCCCCCCAGGGCCCGTCCCAGGCCCCCGCCCAGGACATTGCCCGCCACCCACAGCCCGGCCATCTCCTGCGCCCGGTTGGGGAAAAGGCGGGGGATGAGGGCCAGCGAGAGGCCGGGAACCGCGGCGGCGGCGGCTCCCTGCAAGGCTCTTGCGGCCAGCCAGACCTCGAGCGTGGGGGCCAAGGCCGCCATCACCCCGAACACCCCCACCAGCCAGAGCCCCCCGCCCAGGACCTGTCCCACCGGGCGCCGGATGCGCGGCACCAGGGGCGAAAGCAGCACCAAGGCGATAAAGGGCAGGCTGATCCCCGGCCCTGCCGAGCCGGGGGCGGTGCCGAAAAGCCGCTCGAGCGCCGGGAGCAGCGGCACAGCGCTGTAAAGGGCCGCGTACAGGAGCGTCCCTGAGAGCAGCACGGCCCAGCGCACCCGACCAGGCTATACGCAAGGTGCCCTCCCTAGCAAATCCCCGCAGACCCGCCACAGCAGCTCGGGCAGCACCCCGAAGCTATAGGGCATGTAGACCCGCTCGGTGCGCTGGTGGTAGTCGCGGCCCCAGGGGCCGATGTTCACCACCGGGATCTGGAGGCGCCCCGGCAGGCTGTAATCGAAGTGCAGGGTCTGGCCGAAGGCCGGGGTGTTGGCGGCCATGGCCTCGAGCGCCCCCAGGGTGTCGTGGCCGCCCAGAAAGCTCATATCCGAGATGCCGGGGAAGAAGGGGCCCAGGCCGATGGGGGTGCCGAACTCCCGGCTTACGGCCTGGGCCTGTCGGCTCACGGCCTCGAGCAAGCGGGCCTCCTTGGGGCTTTCCCCCAGCCGCACCGGGGGATAGTAGAGCGAGCCGAACCCCACCACCGCGGCAGGCCCCTCCAGGCCCGCGAGCCGCAGCAGATTCGCCGTCACCTGGCGGCTGAACTCGAGCGTATCCGAGGCCGGGATTTCCCGATAGGCTTCCTCGACCGAGCCGGCCTCGGTCCGCACCCGTTGCTCGAGTTCGGCCAAGGTCAACACCCGAGGCGGTCGGTGGGGAGATCGCACACCCCGGGTTTTGGCCCGTTCCCCCAGGGTCTCGAGGGCCGCCGTCATGGCCTGGCGGGTAGCCGCCAGCACCCGTTGCAGCACCTGCTCGGGCCCCCAGGTGTGGGTCAGCAGGTTGAAGGCGGCGAAGGCGGTGTGCGGGGTGGTCACGTCGTAGTGGTCCTTGAAGTCGCCCTGCCGCAGGTTCACCGGGGGCGGGGCCTCCCCGTCGGCAAAGTCGGGGTTGGCCTCCAGGAGCCGGATCAGCTCGGCGGCCAGGAAGTTGGCCCCTACCCCGCTGTAGGGGTCTGCGGCGTGGGTCGGGGCCCCCACGAAAAACACCGTGGGCAAGAGCTTCCCCACGCTGCCCAAAAACACCCTCTGCCCCTTTGAGCCGTCGCCGGGGTCCACGTGGGCGTCGAGGTTGATGGCCGCCGCCACCTCGAGCCCCCAGGCCTCTAGCCGCTCGGGCAACTGTCGCACCGCCGAGCGCATCCCCTGCGAGGAGCCCTCCTCGTCCGGCACGGCCATGAAGAGCAGGTTTCCGGCGCGCTGGGGTTCGGTGGAAAAGCGCTCGAGCACCGCCATCCCCGCGGCGAGCCCGCTCTTCATGTCCAGGGCGGCCCGCCCCGGCAGGAAATCCCCGCTGGCCAGGTCCTGTGCGGCCAAGGGGTCCGAGGCGCGGACCTCCTCCAGGAGCCTGGGCAAAAGCCCCTCCGGGTCGAAGGCCCACGGCCTGAGCGGGCCATAGTTCTCCACGCTCACCGCGTCGTAGTGGCCGGTCAGGATCACCGTCTTCGGGCCCTGCCCGCGCACCAGCGCGAAGAGGGTGTGGCGCTCGAGCGGATCATCCAGGGTCCGGCGCAACAGCAGGAGATCGGGGTGGGCCGCGAAGTAGGGAAGGCCGCCCAGGAGATCGCGCAGCCGGAAGGCGAACTCCCGCTCCCCCTCGGTTCCGGTCACGCTCCCCCAGGCCACCAGTTGCCGGGTCAGCTCCCGCACGCGGGCATACCAGTCGGATCGAGCCACGCCCCGATTCTATGGCTTGCCAAGGCCGGATGACCTTTGGCGAGAGGGGGTCCACCCGGTAGAGTAAGCACCGGCTAGCCTATGAACACCGTCCTCAAGGTTGCTCTGCCGCTGCCCTTGGAGCCCATGTCCTACCGCCCCCCCCACGGGGAGGCCCGCTCGGCGTTGGGGCGGCGGGTGGCCGTGCCCTGGCGCGGCGAGCTGCGGGTGGGGATCGTCACCGCGGTGGAGCCCGACAGCCAGCAGGCCTTCGCCCTGCGCGAGGCCGTGGCCTATCTGGACGAGCAGCCCTGGCTGCGCCGGGAGGAGCTGGGCTTCCTCCAGGTCGCGGCCAAGGACTACTTCTGCCCCTTGGGTACACTGCTCGATGATCTGCTGCCCTTTCTCGAGCCCCCCCTCTCGCACCGGGTACGGCTCTTGCCGGGGGCTTCGCCCAACGTGCTCCCGGCGGGGATGGGTGATCTGCTGGAATGGCAGGAGGCCAGAGGCTATGACCCCCGGCTCTTGGACGTGCTGCGCGAGGCCGGGGTGCTGGAGGAGGAGGTCCGTGAGGATCGCCCGGGCCGCAGGTTTCTGATCCCGCTGCGCGAGCCCGACCGGGGCTTATCGGCCAAGGCCCAGGTGGCCCTGCGCGTCCTGCTGGAGTTGGGCGAGGCCCCCAGCATGGCCGAGCTGGCCCGCCAGGCCGGGGTGGGGCCGGGGGCGGTCAAGGCCCTGCTGGAGAAGGGCTACGCGGGCTGGGACGGGCGCGAGTTGGAGGCGGAGCGCCCCACCGGGAGCCCGCTCGAGCCCCTCCCCCTGCCCGAGATCCCGGCCCGGCTCAACGGGGGCCGTCTCCACGACCGGCTGCGGATGCTGGCCTGGATTGTGGCCCAGGGCCCGACCCTGGTGCTCTTCCCCGAGGTGGCCCTGCTCAAGCGCTGGCTCGAGCACTTCCCCCAGGCCCGGCCTTTCCACGGCGAACTCTCCGCCGACCTGCGGCGGCAGGAGTTCCCCAAGTCTCGAACCGGCGGGGTGGTCTTCGCCACCTACCAGGGCCTGCTGCTCCCCTTCAGTCCAGAGCGGATCGTGGTGGTGGAGGAGGCCAGCCAATCCTACAAGCTCTCGGCGGGCTCCCGGGCGCACGCCGTAGGCCTGGCCGAGCGCCGCGCCCACCTGCTGGGAGTTCCCCTTACCTACCTCTCCCAGGTGCCCAGCGTGGAGACCCTCGAGCAGCCGGGTCTGGGCTTTCCCCCGCCGAGGCCGCGCCTGCACCTGCTGAACCTGAGCCAAGAGCGCGGCTACCCCCTGAGCGGAGCCGCGGTGGCCCTGCTGCGCCAGGTGGAGGAGAAGGGGCGACAGGCCATCGTGCTGGCCCACCGCCGCGGCTACAGCGCGGTGCTGCGCTGCCACCACTGCGACTGGAAGGCGATGTGCCCGAACTGCGCGGTGCCGCTGCGCTACCACAAGGGCCCTCGAGCCCGCTCGCAAAGCCTGAATGCCCGGGCCGGGGCCCTGGTCTGCCACCAGTGCGGCCACGAGGAGAAGGCCCCCCCGCTGTGCCCGAGGTGCGGCTCGGAGGTCTTCGACCCCCAGGGGCCGGGGCTGGAGTGGGTGCAGGACGAGCTGAAGAAGCACCTGCCGGGCCTGCCCCTGTTCCGCTACAGCGCTGAACTCAAGGATGATCTAAGCCCCCTGCTGGGGGGCCAGCCGGGTGTGCTGGTCGGGACCACCGCGGTGTTGCGGGCCCCGGTGCTGCCCGAGCTGGCCCTGGTGCTCCTGCCCTACGCCGACGGCTTCGTGCTCGAGTCCGACTTTCGCGCCGGCGAGCGCTACCACCGCTTGCTGTGGCAGCTCACCGAACTCCACCCCCGTCGCCGACCGCTTTTGGTCCTGCAGACCTTCGAACCGGCCCACCCGGCCCACCAGGCCCTGCAGGCCGGGGATCCGGAGGCCTTTCTCCGCAGCGAGCTGGCCTTGCGCCGGGCCCTCGGCTACCCGCCCGCGGCTCGGATGCTCAAGCTCGAGGTGAGCCACCCCAAAGAGCCCGTCGCCCGCGACGCGGCAACGCAGCTCGCGCGGGCTTTGGCGCTTCGGGTTGAGGCCGGAGAGATGCTGGGCAACGGCCCGGTCCCCGCGCCAATCCCGCGGGTGCGCAACCAGTTCGTGTTCCACCTCCTGCTGCGCGGCAGCACCGATCGGCTGGGCGAGCTGGTCCGCGACCTGCCCCACATCCGCGGGGCCCGTGTGCGCTTAGACCCCGACCCGCAAAGCTTCGTGGGGCTGCTCGAGGACTGACCGCGCCCACCGGGCTAGGGCGGGCCGGGCCGAGGGGTGGAACCTACCCCAGCAGGCCGTGTTCGCGGGCCTTGCTGCGCAAAAACGCCAGCCCCTCCCGCACCAGGGCCTCCGGGTCGCCCACCACGTCGCGCCAGGTGCAGGTGGCCCGGGCGATGTCGGGGTTCACCGCCACAAAGGATTCCATCACCAAGTCCCCCGCGAAGCCGATCTCGCGCAGCCCGGCGAACACCGCGTCCCAGTGAACATTGCCGCTTCCCGGTGTGCCCCGGTCGCTTTCCGAGAGGTGGATGTATCCCAGGTGTTTACCCGCCCCTACGATGGGACCTCGGAAGCCTTTCTCCTCGATGTTCATGTGGTAGGTGTCGAGGTGCAGGAAGACGTTGGGCTCGTCCAGGCGGCGGATCAGCTCGAGGCCCTGGGCGGCCAGGTTGATCAGGTAGGTCTCGTAGCGGTTGACCGGCTCGATCCCCAGCCGCATCCCCAGGGTGGCGGCGTGCCGGGCTGCGGGTTTCAGGGCCCTCACCACCGCCTGGTAGTCGGCCTCGGTGGGGGGGCGTCCGGAGAGCGCCCCCAGCGTGGCGTAGGTGACCCCGGTGAGCACCTCGCTTCCGATCTGGTGGGCTAAGTCCAGGGCCTGGATCAGAAACCGGGTGGCGGCCTCGGGGTGCTCGGGCGGGCTCGAGCCCGGCGGCAGCCCCAGCGAGCCGGTGCAGCCTATCCCGTAGCGCTCGAGCAGCCGCTGGGTCAGGCCCACGTCGAAGTCGGCGGGGCGCAACAGGGGAACTTCCACAAAATCCAGGCCCGCCTCGGCGGCTCCCCGGATCACCCTTTGCGCCGCCTGGGGGTTCCACTCGGCGGCCCAGATAAAAGCGTGTGCTCCGAATCTCGGCATTACTCCTCCGTTACCGTATAGGACATGGTTAGTGCGCCCCCACGATGTGGCCCACCACGGCTTGCATGGTGGTCTGGGCGGTAGGCTGGTCGGCCACCACCCGGCCCTGCCGCAGCACCAGGATCCGGTCGGTGACGGCGAACACGTCGGGCAGGCGGTGGCTGATCAGGATCACCCCGATGCCCTGCCGCTTGAGTTCGCGGATCAGCTCGAGCACGTGCTCCACCTCGCGCACCGCGAGCGCGGCGGTGGGCTCGTCCATGATCACCAGCCTGGGGTTGAAGCTGAGCGCCCGGGCGATGGCCACCGACTGCTGCTGCCCGCCGGAGAGCGCCCCCACCGGGTAGCGCACCGAGGGGATGCGCGCCCCCAGCCGCTCGAGGGCAGCTTGGGCTTCCCGCTCCATGCGGGCTTTGTCCACCATCGGCCACCATCCCAACCAGCGGTATACCGGCTCCCGGCCCAGGAAGATGTTGGCCGCCACGTCCTGCTGCTTGGCCAGGGCCAGGTCCTGGTAGATCATCTCGATGCCCAGCCGGCGGGCCTGGCGGGGGGAGTGTTGGGGGTAGGGGATGGGATGGCCGCCGAAGAACACCTGGCCGGAGTCGGGCGGGTAGACCCCGCTGACGATCTTCATCAGGGTGGACTTCCCCGCCCCGTTGTCGCCCAAAAGCCCCAGCACCTCTCCCGGCTGGAGGCGAAGGCTCACCCCCCCCAGCACCTCCACCGCGCCGAAGCGCTTGGTGACGTTCTTGACCTCGAGGAGGGTCACGGCTTCCTCCGATCGCGAATTCGGTCCAGCCACACCGCCAAGACCAGGACCGTCCCGATGGCCACCTGCTGGTAAAAGGAGGCCACCGCCATCAGGTTGAGGCCGTTTTGCAGCACGCCCATGATGAGCGCCCCGATCAAGGTGCCGACCACCGTCCCGCGCCCGCCGAAGAGGTTGGTCCCCCCGATCACCGCCGCGGTGATGGCGGAAAGCTCGTAGCCCACCCCGGCGGTGGGGTCGGCGGCGTTGACCCGGGCGGCGAAGAGGAGCCCGGCCAGCCCCGCCAGCCCCCCCGAGAGCACGTAGAGCCAGATCTTGTGCCGCTCCACGTCAATCCCCGTGACCCGGGCGGCCATCTCGTTATCCCCGATGACCAACGTATAGCGACCGAACCGGGTCCTCGAGAGGATCAGGTGAAAAATCACCACCAGGGCCAGAAAGATCCACACCGGCAGGGGAACGCCCAGCAGGCGGCCCTGGCCCAGGAAGGTGAGGGCCGCGGGCAGGCCGTACACCGGCTTGCCGTCCGCGACCAGGAGGGCCAGCCCCCGCCCAGCGCTCAGCATCCCCAGGGTCACGATGAAGGCGGGGATCCCCGCCCGGGCGATGAGCAGGCCGTTCACCGCGCCCAAGAGCATCCCCGCCAGGAGCCCACCGGCGATCCCGAGGGGCCAGGGCAGCCCCAGGTTCACGCCCAGCACCCCAGCCACCACCCCCGCCACGGCCAGCACCGAGCCCAGCGAGAGGTCCAGCCCCGCCGAGGAGAGCACCAAGGTCGCGGCGATGGCCAGCACCCCGATCACCGAGGTGGCCAAGAGGATGTTCAGGAAGTTGCCCAGGCTGACGAAGTTCGGCGCGAAGATGGCCATCGCCAGCGAGAGGCCCAAAAGCACCAGCACCGACTCGAGCCGGATGGCGGGGGCCTGCGGGGCGCGGGTAGGGAGGGGGGTTTGCATCCGGGGGCGGGCTAGCGCAGGTATTGCAGCAGCGGATCGCGGTTGGCCTCGAGGATCGCCTGGTCGATGACCAGCGTGGGCACGATGATCTTGGCCTCCACCCGCTCGCCCCGGATGACCTTGAGCACGTTCTCGATGGCCCTCGAGCCCACCAGGAAAGGAAGCTGGGCCACCGAGGCCTTCAGGCGGCCAGCCTGGATGGATTTCACCGCGTCGGAGTTGCCGTCGGTGCCGATCACCAGCACCTTCTTGCCCGCGGCGAAGGCCGCCTCCACCGCGCCCAGGGCCATGGTGTCGTTGGCGCAGTAGATGGCCGCCAGGTCGGGGTGGCGCTGCAGGGTGTCGTTGGTGATGTTGGCCGCCTTGAGCCGGTCCCAGTCGCCGGGCAGGCTGGCCACGATCTGGGCGTTCGGGGCCACCTGTTTGAGCCGCTCGGTGAAGCCGTCGCGCCGCGCGGCCCCGGTCACGTTCCCGGCCAGCCCCTCGATCACCAGCACCTTACCGCTGAAGCCCGCTCCGAGCTTGCTCACCAGATACTCGGCCGCCGAGGCCCCGGCCCGGCGGTTATAGAAAAGAGGGGGCGTG
>PSML01000094.1:0-8954 GCA_040290145.1 Meiothermus sp.
GTTAAAGGCCACAGGGCCCCTAAAACCGTGAGCAAAAGGATCCGCCAAAAGCTGGCCGCCATCCTGAGTACGGTAGTGTTTGGTTGAGTTGCTCGAGCGCACCTGGGTGCTGATCTGGGTCAATACCGGCGATCAAACCCCCCACTCACGCCGCAGCCGCTCGACCCGGGCTTTGGCCAAGACCCGGCGGGGATCGCTGCCGCAGAGCTCGAGCGCCCGCTCCCACAGCTCGAGGTCCTGTTCCATCCGCTGCGCCAGCACCCACACCGCCTCCAGATCATCTGAGGCCAGCACCGCCTGGCGCAGGCTTTCCTCGAGCACTTCGCGTTGTTCGACCACCGCGGGGGCTTCCGAGCCGGGCAGGAGTGGCCCGCGGTAAAGCCTCAGGGCTTGGCCCACCCGGCCTTGTTGAAGCAGCTCGGCCAGCTCAAGGAAGTCCGCTCGAAAGCGACCGGCGAGCCGGTAGGGCCGGCTCTGGATCTCCACCCCCTCCCCCCGCAGCCGGGAGAGGTCGGCCTTGGCGGTTTGGGGGCTGGCCTTCTCGCCATAGACCGCCAGGGTAAGGGCCTCCAGGTTCAATCCCTGGGGATGTAGGGCCAAGACGGTCAGCAACTCGGCGTAGCGCAGTCGGCAGGGGCTTCCGAGGCGGGCGTGGGTCACCCGCAGGCCCCCCAGGAAGTCTAGCTCGAGGTCGAAGCGCTCCCCCCGCAGCAGGGCCAGCGTTGGCTGGAAAGCTCCTTTGGGTCCAGCCAGATAACCCACCCCGCTGGGGGTCAGAAACTCGCGAACGGACGCCAAAGTGGCTTTGGCGTCGGCCTCTTGGCCCAAAGAGAGCTGTGCGCGGGCCAGGTAAAGCCCAGCCTGGGCCAGCCGGGGGGCCAGCCGTGGCTCTCGCAGGGCGGGCAGCACCGCTTGCAAGACCTCTACCCCTTGGGCCGGGTCGCGCAGGCTGAGGACCATCCCATAGGCGAGCTGAGCCCGTCGGCGAAAAAAGGGGGGTAACCCCTCGGCGAGCCGCAAAGCCCGGCGGGCTACCTGCAAAGCCTGCTCCTCCCGCCCGCATTCCAACAGAGCCCGCACCCAGAGGTTGGCCAAAGCGCCATAGTGCTCGCGGCGGTGGGTGCTCTGGGCCAGCTCGGCGTAGATCCGCTCGGCTTGCTCGGCCCGTTCTTCACTCAGGTATAGATCGGCCAGGGTGCTGCGAAAGAGGGACTTGAGCCTCGAGCCGATGGTCTCGAGCGCAAGGTTTTCCTGCGCCAAACGCTTGTAGAGCCCGGCGGTCTGGCCTAGGAGGATGCGGTTGAAGGCTCCCTCGTTGAGCAGGTACAGGCGCAAGCCGTGGTGCTCCAGCCCTTGGTTTTGGTACAGGTTGAGTCCCCACTCGGCCCAGTCCGCTGCTTCCTCGTAGCGCCCCAGCGCGCTGAGGGTCTGGGAGAGGGAGAGGGTGCAGAGAATGGTGTGATAACGGTCCTGGTGCAGCTCGGCTAGCCGCAGCGCCTCCTTGAGCGTCTGGAGGGCCTGGGCGGGGTCTTGGACCCCGCGGATCCAGCCCCAGTGGTGCAGGGTTAGCGGGGTGGCCGCCGCCTCGGCGGCCCGGCGGGCCTGGTATAGCCCCGCGTCTAGGTCGCCTTGGTGGTACAAGGCCAGGGCGTAAAGAGCCCGTAGCTCCGGCGCTTCCTCCTGCTCCAGCACCGCCGCGACCGGAGGGAGCAGCTCGGCCTCCTGCTCCTGCTCGAGCGCTACTGCCAGGCGCCAGCGGAGCACCCGAGGGTCAGGGGGGAGCCGGTTCAGCAGCTGCTGCAGCAGGTCGAGGGTGCCCCGGGCCCACATCATCTGGGCCGCGGGCTCGAGCGCCTGAGGGATCAGATGGGGCAGTCGGGCCATGGCCAGCTCCAGGGCCTCGATCCAGCGGCGCTGCCGCGCCAGCGCGGCAAAGAGCGCTTCGGCCTCCCGGCCCTCGCCGCGAAAAGACGCCTCAGCGCCGAGGAGGGTTTCGCTGGCGAGGGGGCGCGGGCCACGCGGCGAGGGCCGGGTGCGCAAACCGGGGGTCCTCCGCTCCGCATCGAGCAAGAGCAAGAAGCGCTCGTAGGCCCGCCCGCTCGCTTCCAGGAGGGCCTCGAGCCGATCCTGGCTCACTCGCCCATCCCCTAGCGCAGCGGCTTCCTGGGGGGTGAGGGCGAGTTCTTCAGGGCCCAGTCGCATCCCCCCGGCGGGAGGGTGGAACCTTGGAGGGATGCGGGAGAAGTGCAAGATCACCCGGCTTCCCGAGCGATGGAGCCCCAGCAGGGAGCGGGCCAGTCCGACCCCGTGCTCGGCCCCCGAGAGGGCGAAGGTGAAAGGCCCCAGGAGCTCGAGGTGGTCTTGCAGCACCGAGATCCCGTAGCTATAGGGCATGGCGTAGCCGAAAATCGGACTCCCCACCGCCCGGGCTACCGCCTCGGCCAGCTTGTTGCCCTGCACCACCGGGTCCTTGGCGTCGCGGGCGTTGAGCTCGAGCCAGACCAGGGGCCGATCGTTCAGGGCGGCAATCAGGTAAGGAGCCCCCCACTCGCCTCCGCCCTCCAGGATGACCGGTCCGGGGTGTCGGCGGATGGCCTGGAGCCGTTTGGAAAGCCACATACCCCCCATGCTCTCTTTTATAAACGAGCCGGAGATGTTGATGGCGCCGGGAAGCTGGGGGGTCGGAAGGCGGTCCAACCCAAATCCAACCCTCCGGATAGCAAGCTGGGCTCAGACCCCAGCGGTATGAAGGGGGGTTCGGAGGCGATGAACTGTGCTACCCAACGTGGGCACCAAGGGGCACAGGGAGCCAGTGGTGCAACCGGCCGAACGACAGCCTGGTTGCACCCCACCACGAGAGGTGGGTTACGGAGGTGGTCGGGGTGCGCGACTTTGCAAAGAAGTTGGTGTGGGCGGAACGGAGTAGTGAAGCCGCTCCGGCGGCCCGGCGATGCCGGTATTCAGGGGCTCCCTCTCCCAGGTCCAGTAAGGTTGTAGGGGCGGTGTTGCTGGCCCTGGCTGGGCTCTTGGCGGGTTGCTCTTCGGCCATGCCCCCGGTGATGAGTTGTGCCAGGGGGGCCAACGCCTTAGGGCTCGGTGAGGGCCAGGTGGCGGCCTTGACGGGCGAAGCCCCCCGCCCGACCGCGCAGGGGTTGGGGCGCTTCGACTTGCCGCACGTGGCGGGACGGGTCATCGTCTACCCGGAGGGGGCTCAGATCCAAGGTCTGTCGCAGCCTGAGCTCGAGGGTTTGGGGGTCTGGCCCTTGCAGGGCGGCTGGCAACTCTACAGGGTGCGGGCCGGATCCGAGGCCGAAGCCGCGCAGGCCCTGCTGCGCGGCGGGGCCCGCTACGTGCAGCCCGAATACCTCTACCGCCCCGCCGATCTGGCGGTGCCCCTCAACAACCCCGACTACCTGCTCAACCAGCGCACCACCTTCGCCCAGATGAACCTCGAGGGGGCCTGGAAACAGCTCTCAGCGGGGTGCGCCAGGCCGGTGGTGGCGGTGGCCGACACCGGGTTTTACACCGAGCGCCCCGATCTGGGCCCCAACCTGACCCCTCCCTCGAGCTGGCTGGACGTGGTGGGGGATGACCTGGCCCGGCCCCAGCCGGTGCAGGGTCGGGTGATGCCGGGGGATTGGGCCGGACGCAGCCACGGTACCGCGGTGGCGGGGGTCATCGCGGCGGTCACCGACCCGGGCTCGGGGCTGGCAGGGGCTGCTCACAACCTGGCCCAGGTGCTCCCGCTCAAGGTTTTTGATGCTCAGGGTAGGGCCGGAACCCTCCAGATCGCCCAGGCCGTGGAGTACGCCGCGGGTGCGACCACCATCGGTGCTCAGACCTTTGTCAACCCCACCCCGGCCCAGGTCTTGAACCTCTCCCTCACGTTGGAAGCGGCAGGTTTCCAAGATCCTTACCTGGAGTCGGTGCTCGAGCGAGCCACCCGCAGAGGGCTGGTGGTGGTGGCGTCCAGTGGCAACGAGGGGACCGCCTCCGTGGATTACCCGGCCTCCTCGCCCTGGGTGATCGCGGTTGGGGCCACCGACGGGGGCGGGGCTCGAGCCCGCTGGAGCCAGAGCGCGGCTTCCAACTACGGCCAGGACCTCGAGTTCGTGGCCCCCGGAAGCGGGGTCACCACCCTCAGCGGGCCGCGCACCGGAGAGTACGCCAACGGCTTCGGTACCTCGTTGGCGGCCCCCTTCATCAGCAGCGCGGTGGCGCTGTACCTCTACCAGAAGACCGCCCTGGGGAGCCCACCCAACCCCGCAGATCGGCTGGCCGAGATCCGCCGCTGTCTGCAAAGCGCTGCTCAGCACGGGCCCGGCGGCTGGGAGCCGCAGACCGGCTACGGCCTGGTGGACGCCGCCCGGGTGGTGGATCCCACCAACCCGGCCTGTTTCAGTCGGCCCAACTGAAAAGACCGGGGCTCCCTCGGCCAAGGAGACGCAGCAGGACACATCCCTGAGGGCGTGGGGGTCCTCGAGGGGCAAAATCTGGACGTGCGGCGAAGTTTACGGCAGACTAGGGAAAACATAAGCACGGAGGAGCTATGAACGTGGTGTTTCTCTCGCCGCACTTCCCCCCCAACTTTTACAACTTTTGCGTGCGCTTGCGCGAGGTAGGGGCCAACGTGTTGGGCCTGGCCGATGTTCCTTACGAATCGCTGCGTGCTGAGCTCAAGGGTGCCCTTACCGAGTACTACCGGGTATCGGACCTGCACCATTACGACGAACTCCTGCGGGCTTTGGGCTACTTCACCCACCGCTACGGCAAGATCGACCGGCTCGACTCGCTCTCGGAATACTGGCTCGAGACCGAAGCCGCTTTACGCACCGACTTCAACATCTACGGTATCCGCGAGGACAGCATCAGCAAGGTCAAGCGCAAGTCCGAGATGAAAAAACTCTTCCAGCAAGCGGGATTGCGGGTGGCGCGGGGCCGGGTCTGCCGCACCCCGGAGGACGCTCGAGCCTTCGTGAAGGAGGTGGGCTACCCGGTGGTGGCCAAACCCGACATCGGGGTAGGGGCGGCCAAGACCTACAAGATCATGGACGACTGGGAGCTCCAGCACTACCTCTCGGACAAGCTCCCGGTGGACTATATCCTCGAGGAGTTCATCCCCGGCACCATCGTCACCTACGATGGGCTGGCCGACCGTGAGGGCCGGGTGGTCTACGCCTCGAGCATGATCTACTCCAAAGGGGTGATGGAGACGGTGCTCGAGGACACCGATATCTATTACTACATGACCCGCGAGATCCCCCGGGACCTGGACGAGGCGGGTCGCAGGATCACCGAGGTCTTCGGCGTCAAGGAGCGGCCCTTCCACTACGAGTTCTTCCGGCTCCAGGATGGGGGCTTGGTGGCCTTGGAGGTCAACATGCGCCCCCCGGGCGGCCTCACCGTGGATATGTTCAACTACGCCGGGGACCTCGACTTCTACAAGATGTGGGCGGAGATGGTGGTGAAGGGAGAAACCCGCGTTCCCCCTCCCCCCCGTCCGTACTGCTGCGCCTACGTAGGCCGTAAGTACAACCAAAACTACCTGTGGCCCCACGAGGCGGTGCTCCACGAGTTTGGCCCGATGATCGTGCACCACGAGGAGATCAGCGGCATCTTCTCGCAGGCCATTGGCAACTACGGGTATATCCTGCGCTACCCCGACCTAGGTCCGCTGCTCGAGGCGTGTGAGCAGATCCAGCGAAAGGCGGCCTAGAGATGTCTTACGTGCTGCGCCGGGAAGCGGATGGCCTAGCTGCAAAGGATCTTGCGGAGCCCCTATGAACGTCGAATACCCCCGCCACTACAGCCAGGCCCTGGGCCACGACATGGAGTTCAAGGTCTATGGGAGTCGGGGCCAGCCGATCTTGGTGTTCCCGGCGCAAAACGGGCGCTTCTACGACTACGAGAACTTCGGCATGGTGGAGGCGGCCCGGCCCCTGCTCGAGTCCGGCCAGATCCGCCTCTACACCGTGGACAGCATTGACTGGCAGAGCTGGACCAACCAAAGCCTTCCCCCTGCCCTGCGGGCCCGCCGCCACACCGACTACGACCGCTACATCATGGAGGAGTTCTTCCCCATCCTGCGCGAGCACTCCGGCTCTGACATCGCCTGGGCTACGGGGTGCAGCATGGGGGCTTTTCACTCAGCCAACTTTTTCTTTCGTCACCCCGACCACTTCGACGGCCTCTTGGCCCTCTCCGGGCTTTACCAGGTAGGAGGCTTCACCGGCGACGAGGGGGGCATGGATGCTTACTACAATAGCCCCCTGTGGTACCTGAAGAACATGGACGACCCTTGGTACTTGGAGCGCTATCGCCGGGCCAAGATCGTCTTCGCGGTAGGTCAGGGGCGTTGGGAAGAGGAATGCCTCCGCGACACCCGCGAGATGGAGCAGATCCTGAAGGCCAAGGGGATTCCGGCTTGGGTGGACTACTGGGGCCACGACGTGGACCACGACTGGCCCTGGTGGCGCAAGATGCTGCCTTACTTCCTGGGTAAGATGCTACATGGCTGAGAATAGGGCGTTAGGCCCCTCAAACCCCAGTGCCTGGATCGGCGAGATCGGGTGGCCATCTGAAAGATCACCAGGTGGCCAGCTAATCGACCTCGAGGGGTGGCCCCACAACTTCCATGCCATGGGTGGCGAACAGCTCCCGAACCTCTTGGTAGGGCGGCATTTGGGAGAGCTTGGTGGCTTCGTCAAAGAAGGCTTCCATTTTGCCCGCGGGTTGAAAGGCGATCAGCATCCGTCCTGCGCCTTGCCCTACCAGCGCCCAGGTATGCGGAACCTCGCGGGGAGCCAGGATCGAATCTCCAGGACCGAGGCGGTATGGCTGACCTGCGATTTCCACCACGTACTCGCCTTCGATCACATAGAACCACTCGTCCTGGCCGTGGTGCAGGTGCCGGGGTGGACCGCCCCGGTAGTCGTTGGCCTGCTCGAGGATCAACCAACCCTCGCCCACGTCCTGTGCGGTGAGTTTGATGGCGAAGGGCATTACCCCGAACACCTTGCGTTGGCGTGCGAAACGGTCTTGTCCCGCCAGCACCCTTACCGGCTGTCCGTCAAAAGAACCCATGCTGTCCTCCCTAAATGGATATGCAGACTTCTTAAGGAGGTTCGAGGGCCCTCGAACCTCCTTAATTGGCTTACTTGATGGTGTACGTACTATAACCCAAGTTGCTACCTACAAAACACCAGCCAGACGCTTGAAGTTGTGGGCAAAGATGAAGCCCCAGACCTTGAGCACAAAGCCTTGCAGGGTAGTGGCATGTATGCGCTTGGGGAATAGTTCGGTCAGGGCAGAACCCACCGACTCAACGATTTTCCTGCCCAGGGTGGCGATGAACTGACCGGGCTGGTGGTAGCGCTTGGAGTTCCCCTTGCGAATGGCTCGCAGCCGGATGCCCTCGGCCATGGCCAGGTCGTCCTCCGCCAGGTAGTCGGTGTACCCCCGATCCACGTACAGCTCGCTTCCCTGCGGCAAGTCCAGCGGCATCAGGTACAGCCCCTGCACATCCGCAACAGACCCAGGGGTGCACAGCACCTCGGTGATGAACTGGCTATCCGTGCAGACCAGATGAAGCTTGAGTCCGTGGAAGTAGCTGCGTTTACTGGGAATGTAGCCCCGGTATACGCGGGCTGGGGCCAGGCGGCAGCGGGGGGCGCGGATGTTTTCACAGACTGGGAGGGGGAAGGTATCCAGGACGTAGTGTTCCACCGAGGCCAGTTGCTCCCATAAGGTCTTGCTCAAGGGCAGCAGCAACGGTATCCAGTCAGACAAGCTGTGCAGCCGTCGGCTGAAGCGGCTGGGGGAGGGGATGTAGCTGAAAAGACCCTGCTCTTTGGCATAGATCAGGGCGTGCTTATGCTTTCCAGCAAAAGCCAGGGCGGCCAGAATCCAGAGGGTGAGGACGACGCTGGCGGGGGTCTTGCTTTGGGGGTCGTCCTTGTGTCCGAGGGTCTTGAGCAGATCGTCTATAATGCAGAAGGCCACTAGAACAGTCCAGTTCATAGTGGCCTTCATTGTTCTACATACATCGTCTGGATAGGTAGCAACTTGAGTATATTTACCAGCTTTAGGGCGTCCCCATCAAATGTCAGGCTTACAAAGAGGTTGGGATCTTGAGTGGGCACCATCAGAGCATTGACGTCTTTCCGAAAACCCCCCTTAGCCTGATCCCAGTACAGTGTGAACCCCGATGCCCGAAGTGCGGCTTCGGCAGTCTCGATGGCGCGATCCTGCTTGGCTGCTTCCACCAGTAACCTCAGATCTACCACATCGAGCGTACCGCCTGACAAGGGTGCCTGTATCTTGTCCAAGCCACAAGCAGCCAGCAACAAGGCTATGCCAACGACCAACGACCAAAAAATGAGAAACGCATGGCTGGATCCACCTCCATGGTCCAGGCTACATTTTGAGATAGCCTGACTTAGTCTAGGCTGAGTTTGTCAGGCTTTTATCACGACCCACATAGGAGCTTGTAGAGTTCATGGACATTAGTGGAGAAACGGTGCACAGAGCGTAGCAAAGGGAGTCCATTGAGACGCAGCAGATTGATCGCATCTCGCAAAACGCCACACCTTGGCGTGGCGTAGCCCCGCCGCACCCTTGCGGCTGCGAGAGGCGTCCTCACCCAGTACAGGGTCGTGGGGGTGGTGCAGGTCCCAGTGCCCACGCCAAAGCGCCAGGAGCTCCACCCCTCGCTCCGCACCCCTCACTACGTTCGGCGAAAGAGACGTCTCAGGGTCAGGCGGGTAGCTCATCCATGCCCACTCCATCCGCTCTTTGAGCTCTGGCTGGTTATCCTTGACCGCCAGGGGGTAGTTTTTTTGAAGCCACTACCTCCTTAGCCAAGGCCTGGCTGGTCAGCCCCGCATCACCCGGGTGAACAGCCGCGCCAGCGGTCTGTCTACGCCACGCCATGGCGTGGCGTGGGGATCGTCCCC
>PSML01000095.1:0-8923 GCA_040290145.1 Meiothermus sp.
GCCGTCCAAAAAGCAACCCAGCACCAAGAACAACCCCATCAGCACCGCCAGTAGGGCGTAGCGCGACAGCCCCATACCGCCCACCCATTCAGCCAAGGCAGCAGGGATGCCGGTGAAGGCCATGGCGGTGCTCAGCACCGACGCCCCCGCCAGGATGAAGCCGATCATGGCGCTGGTGTGGACGGCCCCGGTGAGGCTCTCGGCCAGGCTGGCCCGGTTCAGGGTGCGGGTGAAGGCGGCCACGACCATCGAACCCAACACGCCCAGGGCAGCGGCCTCGGTGGGGGTGGCCACCCCGGTGTAGATCGAGCCGATCACGGCTAAGATCAGGGCCATGACAGGTAGGATTTTGAGGCTGCTACGAAGCCTGTGGGCTAGGGGCTGGGGGGGGTCAGCGGGGGGCATCTGACGCGCATTGAGCAGGGCCCACAGGGCGATCCAGCCCATGAACAGGGCCATTACCAAGAGTCCCGGGAGTACTCCGGCGATGAACAATCGGGCGATGGAGACATCGGCTGCCACCCCGTAGACGATCATCACCACCGAGGGAGGGATCAAAAGCCCCAGCGTACCCGAGCCCGCCAGTGAGCCGAGCGCCATCCGCTCGGGATAGCCACGCCTTAGCAACTCGGGCAGGGAAATCTTGCCCACGGTGGCGGTGGTGGCTGCCGAGGAGCCGATCACGGCAGCGAAGACGCCCGAGGCGATCACATTGATATGCAACAGACGGCCCGGGACCCGGTAGAGCCAGGGGGCCAGCCCCTCGAATAGGTCGGAGGCCAGCCGGGTGCGGAAGAGGATCTCGCCCATCCAGATGAACATTGGCAAGGAGGCCAGCGACCAGCTCGAGACCGAGGTCCAAAGACTGCTGGCGACGTTGCTTCCAGCGGGGGAGTTGGTGAAGAACGCCAGACCCACCCATCCCACGCCCAGCAGCCCCAGGGCGATCCATACCCCGCTTCCCAGTAGGATAAACAGCAGCACCACCAGTAGGAGCGCGATCTGGGTCAGCTCCATGCCTACTCCGCCCCCCGGCTCTCACGCAGGAACGGGGGCAACTCCCCGTGCAGTAGTGACCACAGCGCATCGGCCAGGGCGAGGGTGAAGACGCCCATCCCCAGGGCCAGCAGACTCTGCGGGATCCACAGCGGCAGAGGCAACAGTCCAGGGGCCAGATCGCCAAATCGGTAGGAGTTCCAGACCAGCACGCCCAGGTGGTAGGTAGCATAGCCCGCGGCCAGCAAGCAGAAGGTGCAAGCTAAGGCCTCGAGGCTTTGCCGGATCCTTCCCCGCAGCCGTCCGAGTAGAACGCTCACCCGGATGTGAGCCCCGGCCCGCAGCGTAGGGGCCAGGGCGAAGAAGGTGGCCCCCGCCATGGCAAAGCCCGCGAGCTCATTGGCCGAGGGGATCGCTACTCCGAACCGACGCCCGGCGATCTGGACCAAGATGATCAGGAAGATAAAGACCACCAACAACCCGGCCATGAAGCTCGAGAAGCGGTACAACCCATCGAGTAACTTACGCATTCGCACCCCGCCCCCAATCAGCAAAGTATGTAGGTTTTATCCCTGACGGCGCTCGGTCCGCAGACCAAGGGTCACCAAGCCGCCCATCAGCCGTGGAACCCAGCCGGATACGTCCGTGAACCTTCCGGCCACTGAGCCTGTCCTCGGGCGGTATGCTTACCGGCCCAGGTAGGCTCGGTAGATGTTGACCCCGGTGGCCCCAGCCCGTTTGAGCCACTCGTTGGTCATAGTCTGGCCCACCTTCTTGAGCTCGGCCATGAGTTGTGGGCTGGGCTGCAGGACCTGCATTCCCCGCTGGGCCAGGGTGGCGGTCTTGCTGTTGGCCTCCTGCTGGCTGGCCTGCCAGCCGCGCTGCTCGGCCCGTCGGGCGGCGGCCAGCACTGCCTCGCGGTCAGCAGGGCTTAGGCTGTCCAGGGCTCGCTGGCTCACGAAGACCATGTTCCTGGGAATCCAGGCCCTGAGGTCATAGTAGTAGCGAGCAAAGTCCCAAGCCTGGCTATCCACCCCGGTGGAGGGGGAGGTGATCATAGCTGCCACGATGCCGGTGGCGAAGGCTTGTGGGATGTCGGCCGCTTCGACCTGAGTGGGAATCATGCCGGTGAGCTCGGCGATGCGGGCAGTGGCGGGGTTGTAGGCGCGGAAACGGACCCCTTTGAGATCGGCTATGCTGTTAACTGGCTGCTTGGTATAAAGTCCCTGTCCCGGCCAGGGTACTGAGAACAACAAGGTCATGCCACGCCGGTTAAGCCAGTTCTCGATTTCGGAGCGTGAAACCCGGTAGAGCCTTTGGGCGTCGTCGTAGTTACCTACCAAGAAGGGGATCGAGTCCAGGGCAAAGATAGGGTTCTCATTGGCCAAAAGCGAGACGAGCACCTCGCCCATCTGGATCTGACCACCCCGCACCCCCGGCAGAATCTGGGGGTGTGGCAGGAGGGAGCCCCCGCTGCTCACCCGGATTACCAGACGGCCCTGGGTGGCGGCCTCTACCTCCTTGGCGAATTCGCGGATGTTGAGGGTATGGAAATTGCTGTCCGGGTAAGGGGTGGCCATGTTCCAGGTCTGGGTCTGGGCCAGGGCCAGGGTCAAGGTTGTGAGAAGTCCTACTGCTTTTTTGTACATGCTCTTCCCTCCTTTGCGCTAAGGCTCCACCGCCTGAAGCGTCCGTAAAAACCCCTCCAGATCAGCCTGCCAGGGCCCCGTATACCCCAGTCGTCGGGAGATCTCCTGAGCGGTATGGTCGAGGGCTTGCAAGTAGCCCATCAGCCTGCCCTCCTCGCGGTAGGGTGCCTCAGCTCCGGCCAGGCTCAAGGCGGCCAGCACCTCGCCCCCGCCATCCCGTAGGGGTGCGGCTAGCTCGGCGGAGTGAGGCTCGAGCTCACCAAAACTGGCGGCAAAACCGCACCGCTGGGTCTGGGCCAGCAACCCCTTGAGCTTGGGTAGGTGGACCGGCGTAGCCGACGTGTAGCGCTTGCGTTCACCCGCCAATACTGCCTGTTGCACTTCCTTGGGGGCAAAGGCTAGGAGCAGCCGAGTGGAAGCCCCCGCGTACAGGGGGGCCCGCCGACCGGGGGCGATGTACAGACGCACCCGTGAGCGGGCCTCCAGCACCTCCAGGTACACTCCCTCCAGCCCGTCTCGCACCACCCACTGTACACTCTGCCCAGTGGCGTCGCGCAGAGCCTGCATCAAAGGCAGCGCGACCTGGCGGGCTGGGTAGGCTGCCCTGACCAGTGCGCCCAAGTGCACCAGCCGCGTCCCTAGGCGGTAGCTCTCGTTCTCCCTTACCAGCAGCCCGTGGTTCTCCAGTGCCCGCAGGCTGCGTAGGCAGGTGGCCTTGGGCCAGCCGCTGGCCCGGGCCAGCTCTGACAGCCCCCAGTAGGGGTGCTCCTCACTGAAAAAACCCAGCAGGTATAGGGGGCGCTCCAGGGTGGGGATGGTCTTTGGTGGTTTCATTGGATGAACCGCTTATTTGTTGAGTGAACTGCTGATCCAGTAGAGTAAACCCCCCTCCCTAGGCTGTCAAGCTGAAGCCTTGGCCTCTTCTGAAGTCAGGTCTAAGGGGGCGGTTGCGAGGATGGTTCGAGGTTTGGATATAATCTTGGAGGGCACCAAGACCAAAAGGTTTCTCGACCAGGAGATATCGAGACGACACTTGAAGCGTAGACTGCTACTCTTCCCCGCCATCGCCATGGGCTCCCTTCTGCTGGGGGTTCTGGGGGGATTGTTGGGCCAAGCTCCCGCCGACGACCTCCCCTGGTTCATGATTTTTACCGCCACCACCGCCAGCGTATACGGCCTGTACTGGGGGTTTGCGGCGGCGGGGCTGTCCGCTTTGCTGCTGGGCCCGCTTCCTGGGTTCAGGGCTATGGATGGGCTTTTTCTGCTCCTCTCTGCCGGGCTTGCCTACGGCATTGGGGACGGTCTGCGCAAGGCCCATCGCCGGGCGAGGACCTTGGCCAAAGGCCACCAGCTCCTGGCGGAGGCCCTGGAAATCCTGCCTAGGGTAGGGCGCCGCGAGGCCCTTTTGCAAAGCCTCCCCGAGCGCCTGGCCAGCTTTGCTGAAAGAGGGCACATAGGGGTGTGGGTACCCTACGGGGAGGGTCTGCGCCTCCTGGCCAGCGCACCTCGGCTCGAGCTTGGGGAGATTCCCGCCAGCGGCGTGGTGGGCCAAGCCCTGCGGGAGGGGAAGCCCCAGCATGTGCCCGATGTGGGCCTCGAGCCCAGCTACATCGCCGTTCCCAGCCTTTTGACGCGGGCTGAGCTGGCTTTGCCGCTCTTTGAGCGGGGGGAAGGGGTGGCGGTTTTGAACCTCGAGCGCTCCCGGCCTTTCACACCGGAGGAGGTCGAAGGCCTCACCCGCTTTGCCGAGACGGTGAGCCTCCAACTCGACCGCCTGGCCGATCTGGAGGCGCGCCATCTGCTCTCGGATCTGGCCACCGGCCTGCAGGGGGTTAACACCTTGCAGGAAGCCGCGGGGATGGCCCTCTCGCTGCTGCTGAAGGGGCTCGGGCTGGAGGCCGGGGTGGTCTGGGAGGCCCGGGGCACCCGGATGGAGGCCCTGGCCCACCGGGGGGTGACGCAGCCGGAGCTTTTGGCCGTCCTGCGCGAGGGGCTACCCTACGGCCAGGGCCTGGCCTGGGAGGTCTACCGGACGGGGAAACCCCACTACACCCAGGCCTACGCCGAGGATCCCCAGGGGGTGTTGGCCCTGAGGGCCATGGACTGGCGCACCTTCCTGGCCCACCCCGTTCCCACCCCGGGATCCACCCGGAGCCGGTTTGTGCTGGTGGTGGGGGAGAGGGGCTCGAGGCCCTGGCGAAGGGCCGAGCAGGAGCTCTTGCTCCTCTTCTGCCGCACCCTTGGGGTCGGGTTTGAGCGCCTGTTGGAGAGGGCCCGACACGAGGGGGTCAACCGGCTCTTGCAGGAACTCCTGGATAGGCCTTCGGAGGAGCTTTACCAAAGGGTGCTGCAGGAAGCCATCCAACAGGTGCCGGGCAGCGAAGCGGGGAGCCTACTGGTGCTGGAGGAGGGGGGGTACCGCTTCAGGGCCGCGGTGGGCTATGACCTGCAGGGGCTGAAATCCCTGGTCATCAGCCCGGAGGCGGCGCTCCTGTGGTACGGGCTGGGGGAGGAGCAGGCCCATAGGGGAGAGCCCCGCCTCATGACGCTCGATGCGCCCCGTTCGTCCCGAAGCACCGTGGAGCGGGCCATCTTTGAGGTCAGCCACCAGACCGCCCCCCCTGAGGTCATGGACACGGCCGGGCGGGTGAGGGAGATCCAGACCAACCTCTGTCAGCCCATGCTCTACAGAGGGGAGGTGCTGGCCTATCTGAATCTGGACAACCTGCGCGACCCGCAGGCCTTCGGGGAGGATAGCCTCCGGGCCGTTCGCTTCTTCTCCGCGCCTTTGGCTACGCTCCTCCACGAGAACCGTACCCGCCGCCTGCTCGAGGCGGCGGCCCTTACCGACCCCCTCACCGGCCTTCCCAACCGCCGGGCTTTTGACCGTCTTCTCCCCGAGGAGCTGGCGAGGGCAATCCGCCACGGCTACCCCCTCTCCCTGGCGGTGCTGGATCTGAAAGGCTTCAAGGCCGTCAACGACCGTCTGGGCCACGCCACCGGGGATCAGGCCCTGATCAAGGTAGCCGAGGCTTTGAGCAAAGAGCGGCGCACCGGAGACCACCTTTTCCGCTGGGGTGGGGATGAGTTCGCCGCCATCTTCCCTCATACCTCTAAAGAGGACGCCCTGGTGGCTGCCTTCCGCTACGCCCAGGCCATTGAGGGCATCTGCTTCGGGGAGCTGTGCCTGGGGGTGAGCATCGGCCTGGCCGCCTACCCGGAGGACGGCCAGGCCCCCGACGAACTCCTCATCGGGGCAGACACCCACATGTACCGGGCTAAGGCCACGGGGATCACCGTGGCCTCCTCCCTCGACGAGGGGCGGGGATGAGGGCTCGAGACCGGCAGCAAAGGGTAACATCTAGGCGAAACTTATGGAACCGGTCAGGGTTACCGACTTTGCCAAGGCCAAGCAACGCGGCCGCAAACTGAAGCTGCTCACCGCCTACGACTACCCCACCGCCCAGATCCTCGACGCGGCGGGCGTGGATGCGGTTCTGGTAGGGGACTCGCTGGGGATGGTGGTGCTGGGCTACGAGGACACCACCCGGGTCACCCTCGAGGACGTGCTGCACCACACCAAAGCCGTGGCGCGGGGCACCCGGCGGGCTCTGGTGATCGCCGATATGCCCTTCCTGAGCTACCACCTGGGGGTGTACGAGAGCGTGCGCGCGGCGGGCCGGCTGGTGCAGGAGGGCGGCTGTAAGGCGGTGAAGCTCGAGGGGGGGCGGGAGGTGCTACAGAGCGTGCGGGCCATCCGGGCGGCGGGGATTCCGGTGATGGGGCACCTGGGCTATACCCCTCAGTCGGTCCACCTCTTCGGGGGGCACCGCGCGCAGGGCCGGACCCTCGAGACCGCCCGCCGGATCCTGCAGGATGCGCTGGCCTTGCAGGAAGCGGGGGTCTTCGCGCTGGTGCTGGAGCTGGTGCCCCACAAGCTCGCCACCTGGCTCACCCGGCGGCTCGAGATCCCCACCATCGGGATCGGCTCGGGGCCGGGCTGCGACGGCCAGGTGCTGGTGACGCAGGACCTGCTGGGGCTGTTCCCCGGCTTCAACCCCCGGCACGTGCGCAAGTACCAGGATCTGCACGGGCTGTGCTCCGAAGCGGTGCGGCAGTACGTCCACGACGTCGAGAGCGGGGCTTTCCCGACCGAAGGGCACTCCTTCAGCCTGGACGAGGCCGTGCTCGAGGCCCTGGAGGGCGCGGCGGTTCACCCGGGGGACGATCCCCTTGGGGACAGACCTGAGGCGGTTCACCCAGAGGAGGTCTGAATGCGCCTGGTCCGAACCATCCCCGAGCTGCGCGAGATCCTGGCCGAAGAACGCCGGGGGGACGATCCCCTTCAGGACGGAGCGGGCTCCGTACACCCAGGGGACGATCCCCACTCGGGACAGACCGCTGGCGCGGCTGTTCACCCAGCCGGGAGCATCGGCCTGGTGCCGACCATGGGCTACTTGCACCCGGGACACCTCTCGCTGGTCGAGGCCTCGCGCGCACAGAACCGCTTCACGGTGATGAGCATCTTCGTCAACCCCACGCAGTTCGGCCCGGGCGAGGACTTCGAGCGCTACCCGCGCGACCTGGAGCGCGACCGCGCCCTGGCCGAGGCCGCCGGGGTCGACCTCCTGTTCCACCCCGAGCCCGCCGAGATCTACCCGGCGGGCTACCGGACCTACGTCACGGTGGAGGGCCTCTCCGAGCGGCTGTGCGGCCGCTTCCGCCCGGGGCACTTCCGGGGCGTGGCCACGGTGGTGAGCAAGCTGTTCCACCTGGTACAGCCCCGGCGGGCCTACTTCGGGCAGAAGGACGCCCAGCAGGTTGCGGTGCTGCGCAAGATGGCCCGCGACCTCAACTTCGACCTCGAGATCGTGGTCTGCCCCACCGTGCGCGAGAGCGACGGCCTGGCCCTGAGCTCGCGCAACGTGTACCTGAGCCCTGCTGAGCGCCAGGCCGCCACGGTGCTCTCCCGGGCCTTGTTCTGGGCCCAAGACCGGGTGCTGGAAGGTGAGCGCGAGGCCGCGGTGCTGCTGGAGGGGATGCGGCAGATGCTCGAGGCCGAGCCTTTGTGCCGGCTCGAGTACCTCGAGGTTGTGGACGCCGAGAACCTCGAGCCCCTGGCCCGCCTCCGCGGCGACGTGCTCATCGCCCTGGCGGCCTACTTTGGCCGGACCCGGCTGATCGATAATGTGGTGCTCGAGGGGGTGTGAGGGGTTTTATGCTGCTGGCCATCGACATCGGCAACACCAACATCACCCTGGGCCTGTACCAAGGCCACGAGCTGGGGCCGCGCTGGCGCATCGCCACCGACCCAGGGCGCATGCCCGACGAGTACGGCATCAGCCTGGTCAACCTGCTGGCCTTCAGCGGCCACTCGCCCGCCCAGGTGGAGGCGGTGGTCCTGGCCTCGGTGGTGCCGCCCTTGACCGCGACGCTGGTCCAGGCCGTGCAGGCTTACCTGGGGAGGAAGCCTCTGGTGGTGGACTCGAGCGTCCAGACCGGGGTGCGGGTGCGCTACGACGACCCCGCGCAGGTCGGGGCCGACCGCATCGTCGACGCCGCCGCGGTGCACAAGCTCTACGGCGGCCCGGCCTGCGTGGTGGACTTCGGCACCGCCACCACCTTCGACGCCATCACCGCCGAAGGGGATTACCTGGGCGGGGCCATCGCGCCGGGGATCGGGATCGCCGCCGAAGCCCTGTTCCAGCGGGCCGCCAAGCTGCCCAAGGTCGAGCTCAAGCGGCCCCCCACGGCCATCGGGCGCAACACCGTGCACTCCATGCAGTCCGGCCTGCTGTTCGGCTACGTGGGCCTGGTCGAGGGCATGGTGGCCCGCTTCCGCGCCGAGCTGGGGCCCCAGATGAAGGTCATCGGAACCGGCGGCCTGGTCGAGCTCATCGCCCAGGAGACGCCGGTCATCGAGATCATCGCCCCCTGGCTGACCCTGGACGGCCTGCGCCTGATCTGGGAGCTGAACCGATGAACCCCCTGCAGGGCAAGCGCATCGTGCTGGGCGTGAGCGGCTCCATTGCCGCCTACAAGGCCGCCGACCTGGCCAGCCGGCTCACCCAGGCCGGGGCCCTGGTGGACGTGGTCCTGAGCGAGGGGGCCCTGCGCTTTGTCACACCGCTGACCTTCGCCTCCCTCACCGGGCGCAAGGTTTACAGCAGCCTGTGGGAGGAGGACGCCCACGTGATTCACGTGGGCCTGGGCGAGGGCGCTGACCTGCTCCTCATCGCCCCCTGCACCGCGAACACCCTGGCCAAGCTGGCGGCGGG
>PSML01000096.1:0-8730 GCA_040290145.1 Meiothermus sp.
CCTCCACAGCGGCCCGCGGAACCCCGTCGGCGGTCGGGCCTCTGCGCCGGCGTCACCCTGAGCTGGCGTCGCGGTGCTGGCTGAGCTTGGCCAGCAGGTCGGGGGGCATCCGCACGGCTTTGCCGCTCGAGTCCGAGACCAGATGCCGGGTGAACCCCTCGGCCAACAGCTGCTCGCCCCGCCACACCCGGTACTGGTAGCGCACCCTGCGGGCGCTGACCTCGGTGAGCCAGGCCTCGACCTCCACCCGGTCGCCGAAGCGGGCCGGGGCGCGGTAGGTGATCCCCAGCTCGACCACCGGGTAGGCCATCCCCCGTCGTTCGATCTCGGGGTAGGGCTGGCCGATGCGCTCGAGCCACTCCACCCGGGCGGCCTCGAGCCAGGGCACGTACGAGGAGTGGTGCACGACCCCCATCGCGTCGGTCTCGGCGTAGCGGACGGTGATCGGGTGGCGAATCCTCACGGCTCCTCCGGGATGGATGAACGGGTGGCGACGAACTTCAGCCGGGGAATCCGGCGGAGCCTCATGCGCTGGGCGAGTTCGTCCTGGATGTGGCGGTGGGCGTGGTTCAAGACCGCCAGGGCGGGGGAAGCCGGCTCCAAGCCCACGTACACCACCGCGCTGGCCAGGTCCGGGGCCACGTCCACCCGCTCCACCCCCACGAAGGGCGGGATGCGGGGGTCTTCCAGGTCGTGGAGCACCTCCGCCAGGGTGCGAACGATCTGGGACTCCAGGTGAAGTTTACCTTTACCCATAAATGAGGTTCGGGGCTGAAAAAGACGCTTTTGCTCCCCCGCCTTTAGCCTCCCGCCGCATCGAGCCGCTCCACCAGCGACACCAACCCGTCGCAGACCGGCCTCACCAGCTCCTCCGGGCCTTCCACCATCACCCGGACCAAAGGCTCGGTTCCCGAGGGGCGGACGTTCACCCGGCCCCGCCCCTCCAGGCGGGCCTCGGCCTGGGAGACCGCCTCGAGCAGGCGGGGATGCTTGATGAGGGCCTGCTTGTCGCGCACCCGCACGTTCTTGAGGAGCTGGGGGTACATGGGCAGGGCCTCTTGCCACTCGGCGAGGTCACGGCCCGACTGCTGAAGGGCCGAGAGGGTCAGGATCGCGGTGAGCATCCCGTCGCCGGTGGTGGCGTGGTCCAGAAAGAGCACGTGCCCGCTCTGCTCCCCTCCTAACCGTAGCCCCTCCGAGAGGAGCTTTTCGTGGACGTAACGGTCTCCTACGGCGGTGCGGTGGAACTCGATGCCGGCCTCGCGCAGCTTCACCTCGAGGCCCATGTTGCTCATCAAGGTCCCCACCACCCCGCGCTCTTTGCGCACCAGGGCGTTCAGGTAGAGCAGGTGATCGCCGTGGAAAAGGCGCCCCTTGCGGTCTACCAGCATCGCCCGGTCCCCGTCGCCGTCGAAGGCCACCCCTAAGTCGCAGCCCATCTCCACCACCATCCGCTGCAAGGTCTCGGGGTGGGTCGAGCCGCAGCCCCGGTTGATGTTGCGCCCGTCGGGGGTGTTGAAGAGGGCGAAGACCTCCGCCCCCAGCCGCTGAAAGAGCCGGGGGGCGAGCCGGTAGGTAGCCCCGTTGGCGGTGTCCAGGGCGATCTTGAGCCCATCCAGGCGGGGGCCTTTGGCGGTGAGGAAGTCCAGGTAGATCCGCTCAGCCTCGTGGAAGTCCGAGACGATCCCGATCCCGGCGGTCTTGAGTTCCCGCTGGAGAAGGTCTTCGATCTCCAGCTCCGCCGCATCCGGGAGCTTCTCCCCCCGGGCGCTGAAGAACTTGATCCCGTTGTCCTGATACGGGTTGTGGCTGGCCGAGAGCACCACCCCGGCGGTAGCGCCCAGGTGCTGGGTCAGGTAGGCCACCCCCGGCGTGGGCAGCACCCCCAGGTGCTCGACCCGCACCCCCTGGCTCAAAAGCCCGGCGGCCAGGGCGGCCTCGAGCAGGTCCCCTGACTCGCGGGTGTCCTTGCCCAGGAGCACCACCGGGCGGGGGGTGTGGGCCTTGAAGTAAGATCCTGCGGCCTGACCCAGCTTGAGCACGAACTCGGGGGTAAGCGGCGGTTCCCCGGCCACCCCCCGCACTCCATCGGTTCCAAAATAGCGGCGTTCCACGAGGCCTAGTGTACCCCTCCCGGCCCAGGGCTATTTCGCCTCCAGCCAGTTCTCCCCGATCCCCACCCCCACCTCGAGCGGCACGTCCAATGGCCAGATGTTTTTCATCACCTCGCAGGTCACCTCGGCCACGGCCTTGGCCTCAGACTCCGGGGCTTCCACCACCAGCTCGTCGTGCACTTGCAGCACCAGGTGGGCTCCCATCGCTTTGAGCTTGGGGTAGAGCTTGACCATGGCCAGCTTCATCAGGTCGGCGGCGGTGCCCTGCACGGGCATGTTGAAGGCCATGCGCTCAGCGGCCTCTTTGACCGCGCGGTTCTTGGACTCGAGGTCCGGCACAAAGCGCTTGCGCCCGAACATGGTCTCGACATAACCGCGCTCGCGCCCTTGGGCCAGGGTCTTCTCGATCCATAGGCGCACCTTGGGGTAGCTGGCGAAGTAGCGCTCGATAAAGCCGGTGGCCTCGGCGTAGGGGATGCCCAGCTCACCCGCCAGGCGGTGGGCGCTCATCCCATAGAGCACGCCGAAGTTGATGGTTTTTGCCGCCCGGCGGCGCTGGGCATCGACCTTCTCGGGCTCGAGCCCGAACATCCAGGCCGCGGTCTGGGTGTGGATGTCGCGGCGCTCGGTGAAGACCCGCTTGAGGTTTTCATCGCCGCAGAGGTGGGCCAGGATGCGCAGCTCGATCTGGGAGTAGTCGGCGGCGACCAGGCAGTATCCCTTTTCGGCCACGAAAGCCTTGCGGATCTTGCGGCCGACCTCGGTGCGCACCGGGATGTTTTGCAGGTTGGGGTCCGAGGAGGATAGCCGCCCGGTGGCCGCCACGGTCTGGTTGAAGCGGGTGTGGAGCCGCCCGGTCTTGGGGTGGATGAGCTTGGGCAGGGGGTCCAGATAAGTCCCCTTGAGCTTGGCGAGTTCGCGGTACTCGAGGATCTTACCCACGATGGGGTGGAGCGGGCGCATCTCCTCGAGCACGCTGGCGGCGGTGGAGCGCTTGCCGGTGGTGGTCTTTCTGCCCCCGGCCTGCAGCTTGAGTTGGTCGTAGAGGATGGCCTCGAGCTGGTCGCGGGAGTTGACGTTGAACGGGCGCCCGGCCAGGCGGTGGATCTCGGCCTCGAGGTAACCGAGTTCCCTGCCCAGCTCCTCGGAAAGCTCCCGCAAGTAGGGCACGTCGAGGGCCACCCCACGGCACTCCATGTGGGTCAGCACCGCCGAGAGGGGCTTCTCCACCTCCTGGTAAAGCCACCACAGCCGCTCGTCGTCCTTGGTGCGCCCGCTCAGGGTCTCCCACAGCAGCCAGGCGGCCTGGGCGTGGCTCACCGGATCGTCGGCCCAGTCGCCCGCCCCGTAGCGCCGCACCGTGCTGGCCGGTTCAGAGTTGGCCGGGTCGTAGAGGTAGGCCAGGAGCATGGGGTCATCGCCCGGGGGGACCTCTACCCCCTCCTTACAGGCCAGCACCGCCAGGTCTTTGGCCGCCAGGGCCGGGAGTTCGTGGAAGCCCCGGAGTTCCTCGAGGTCGGTGGGGCCCCGATACACCTTGCCCTCCGAGGCCGCCGCCAGCCCGGTCAGCCGGGCCCACATCGGCTGGGCGCGGTCCATGGTGAAACCCAGGAAAGCCCCCATGGGAGGTGGCCAGGGGGCCTCCTCGGCCGGTTTGGGCGCTTCCAGCAGGTGCAGGTCGCGCAAAATCGAGCCGAACTCGAGCCGCTCCAGCTCCTCGCGCAGCCGCTCGCGGTTCATCTCCCGCACGTGGCAGGCCGCGAAGTCGAGGTCGATGGGCAAGTCGGTGCGCACCTTGGAGAGTTCGTAGGAAAGCCGCACGTCCTCCAGGCTCGAGCGGATCAACTCGCGGATCCGCTCGGGCTTCACCTCATCGAGGTGATCCAGCAGGTTCTCCAGGCTCCCCCACTCCGCCAAGAGCCGGGCCGCCCCTTTGGGGCCGATGCCCTTGGCCCCGGGGATGTTGTCCGAGGGGTCGCCGGTGAGCGCCCGGTAGTCGGTCCATTGCTCAACCCCTACCCCGTATTTCTCCTTGACCTGCCCAGGCCCCATCACCCCTCCGTCGGGCAGCCAGACCCAGACGCGATCCGAGAGCAGCTGAAAAGCGTCGCGGTCGCCGGTCACGATCCGCACGTGGTACCCCTCGCGCTCGGCCTTTTTGGCCAGCGTGCCGATCACGTCATCGGCCTCGTAGCCCGCGACCTCGAGCCGCTTGAGCCCCATCAGCTCGACGATCTCCTGGATCTTGCGGATCTGCCCCGGCAGGTCGTCGGGGGTGGGGGCGCGGCCCGCCTTGTAGGCCTCGAAGCTGTCGTGGCGAAAGGTCTTGGCGGGGGAGTCGAAGACCACGATCACGCAGTGCCCATCCTCTTTGAGGAGCTTCAAGAGGGTGCGGATAAAGCCGAAGATGGCCTGCACCCCCTCACCCCGGGAGGTGGTGAGGCGCTCGAGGGCGAAGTAGTTGCGGTAGGCCAGGTGGTGGCCGTCAATCAGCACCACCCGCTCGGGGCGGGGCAAATCCTTTTTCCCTTGGGGTTTGGGATCGGTTTCGAACAGGCTCTGCTGCTGCACCCGCTCATTGTACCCACTACGTTTTGTCATGAACAGAACAGGGCCATTTTTCAGCCCCTGGGTGCTCAACCCACCCCACGCAACACCGCCCTTCCCCGCGTCGCATCAACCACGGCCCGGCGGAACGCCTCGAGCCGGGCCTGCTCGATCACCAACTCGACCACCAGCCCGGCTTCGGTGTAGGTCTCCGACGCTCGGGCCAGATCCCAACGCTCGAGCAGCCCATACACCGGCCCTGCGGCCTCGAAAGGGGCCTCGAGCCGCAGCCGGGCCAGCGGCACCACCTCGCGCTTGGGCGCCTGGCGCAGACACTCCGCCGCGACCCCGCCATAGGCCCGCACCAGCCCGCCGGTCCCCAGCTTGACCCCGCCGAAGTAGCGGGTCACCACCACCATCACCCCGTCCAGCCCCTGCCCCTCTATCGCCCTTAGGATCGGCTGCCCGGCGGTCCCGCCCGGCTCGCCGTCGTCGCAGAAGCGACAGAGCGGCCCGACCCGGTAGGCCCAGCCGTTGTGGGTGGCCTGGGGCTCACCGACCGCCTTCAGGAACTCGAGCGCCTCCGCTGGGCTTTCCACCGGTGCCGCCTTGGCGATGAAGCGGCTCCTTTGGATGAGGCGCTCGAGGGTATGGACAGAGGCCAGGGTAAGCGCCATCTCGCCTACCCACCCAATCCATCTCGAGCCGCCCGGTACATCCCCGAGACCTCGGGTCTTTGCCCGGTCCAAAGCTCGAAGGCCAAGGCCCCCTGCCAGACCAGCATGGGCAACCCGCCCAGGGTCCGCAGGCCCCGGGCCTGGGCGTCCTGCAGCAGTTTGGTCAGCGGGGGATTGTAGACGATGTCCACCACCACGCCGGACTGGGGCAGCAGACCCTGGGGAAGGGGCGACGAACGGGGGTCTTTCAAGCCCACGCTGGTGGTGTTGATGAGCAGGTCGCACTCCCGCACCGCCCCCTCGAGGGAAAAATCCGGCACGAACACCAGCCCGAACTCCTCGGCGAGCGCCATGGCCCGGATGGGGGTGCGGTTTTGGATCCAGATCTCCGCCGCGTGCGGCTTGAGCGCAAAGGCGATCCCCCGCGCCGCCCCGCCGGCCCCTAGGATCAGCACCCGCTTCCCCCGGTAGGCGATCCCGGCCTCCTCGAGCCCGCGTAAAAACCCCGCAGCGTCGGTGTTGTGGCCCACCAACCTGCCGGACTCGTTCACCACGGTATTGACCGCGCCGATTGCAGCGGCCTCGGGGGAGAGGTCGTCCAGAAACGGGAGGACGTGCTCCTTGTGGGGAACCGTTACATTAACCCCGCGAAACTCCTGCCGCACCTCGGCGAGCCGCTGGGGGAGCAGCTCCAGGGGGGTCTCCAGCAGCTCGTAGGTTCCGGCTAGACCAAGCTCCTGCAAAGCCGCCCGGTGCATCGCCGGGGAGAGCGAATGCGCCAGGGGAAAACCGATCAGGCCGAGGCGGATGCTCACGGTCTAAGCCTACCAAAGGGACCCCCGATCGGTTGCCGAAAGCCCGCCCCGGGCTCTTGAGGGAGGAAAAAACTCCACTTGTCTCCACAGTCTGGCCCTGGACTTTGCGGATAAGATATAGGCGGTGAAACGACTTCTGTTCGCTTTGACCATGGCCCTGGGGCTGGGGTTGGCCAAAACCTATGTCATCCCCATCGAGGGGGCTATTGACCTGCCGCTGGCGACCTTTCTGGGACAGTCCCTGGACCGCGCCGAGCGCGAGGGGGCCAGTGGGGTGGTGCTCTACATCGATACCCCCGGCGGGCGGGTGGACGCGGCCATGCGGATGTCGGACCGCATCCTGGCCTCCCCTTTGCCCATCTTCGCGGTGGTGCAAAACGCCTTCTCGGCGGGGGCCTTGATCTCGCTCTCGGCCCAGCAGATCGCCATGCTGCCGGGTTCGGAGATCGGGGCGGCCTTACCCATCCAGGTGACCCCGGTAACGAATACCGTCTCGGCCACCGACCGCAAGGTGATCTCGGCCCTGCGGGGAAAGTTTAGGGCCGTGGCCGAGGCCCGCGGGCGACCGGTGAACCTGGCCGAAGCCATGGTGGACCCCGAGGTCTCGGTGCCGGGGCTCAAGACCAAGGACGAACCCCTCACCCTCTCCGCGCAGAAGGCGGTCGAGTTGAAGGTGGCCGACTTCCAGGCCGCAAGCCTGCAGGACGCCCTCACCAAGGCCGGGTTCAACCCCCAGACCGAGCGCCTCGAGCCGGGAACCCGGGTCCAGGCAGCCCGCTTTCTGACCGCCCCCACCGTCGCTGCGATCCTGCTGGCCATCGGGGTGCTGGGCCTGGTTCTGGAGTTCTTCACCCCCGGCACCTTCATCCCGGCCACGGTGGGGATCATCGCCTTGGGGCTCTATTTCACCGGGAGCGTGCTGGCCGGCTCGAGCGGGGTGGTGGAGGTGCTGCTGTTCTTCGGCGGCCTGCTCCTGCTGGCTTTTGAGCTGTTCATCGCCCCTGGCTTTGGCTTCCCCGGCGTGATCGGGATCGGCCTGCTGATAGCCTCGGTGTACCTCACCTTCGGTGCTGATTCGCTCACGGTAGGGGCCTACTCGATCGTAATCCTGGGGTTGGGGCTTTTTCTGATCTTCCGCTTCGTGCCCCGCACCCGGGTGGCCAAGGCTTTCGTGCTCGAGAGTTCGATTGACCAGACCGCCCCTCCCCGCAACGAACTCGAGGCCCTGGTGGGGGCGGTCGGGGTAGCCCTCACCGACCTCCACCCGTCAGGGGTGGCCCAGTTCGGCGAGCGCCGGGTGGACGTGGTGACCTCGGGGGAGTTCATCGTGCGGGGCTCGAGCATCCGAGTGGTCCAGGTAGAGGGCCCCCGGGTGGTGGTGCGCGCCCTGCAGAGCTGAGAGATACGAGGAGGGATAATGGAGACCTTTTTTCCGATCATCCTGGCCGGCTTAGTCCTGATCCTGGTCTTTATCTTCTTCACCTTCGTCCCGGTGGGACTGTGGGTCACGGCCTACTTCTCGGGGGTGCGCGTACCCCTCACCAGCCTGATCGGGATGCGCTTCCGCCGCATTCCGCCCAGCCGGATCATCTTCCCCATGATCAAGGCGTTCAAAGCCGGGATCCCGGTGGAGGTGGCCCGCCTGGAGGCCCAGTACCTGGCCGGGGGCAACGTAGACCGGGTGGTGGACGCCCTCATCGCCGCCGAGAAGGCCGGGATCCGGCTCACCTTCGACCGCGCCGCGGCGATTGACCTGGCCGGGCGCGACGTGCTCGAGGCGGTGCGGCTTTCGGTCAACCCCAAGGTGATTACCAGCCCCATGGTCGCGGGCATGGCCCAAGACGGCATCCAGCTCCTGGCCACCGCCCGCATCACCGTGCGGGCCAACATCGACCGCCTGGTGGGCGGCGCGGGTGAGGAGACCATCGTGGCGCGCGTGGGCGAGGGCATCGTGGCCTCCATCGGCCAGAGCACCGACCACAAACAGGTGCTCGAGCAGCCCGACCGCATCTCCAAGACCGTGCTGGCCAAGGGCCTCGACGCCGGGACCGCTTTCGAGATCCTCTCGGTGGACATCGCCGAAGTGGACGTGGGCAAGAACATCGGGGCCCAGCTCCGCACCGACCAGGCCGAGGCCGACAAGAAGATCGCCCAGGCCAAAGCCGAGGAGCGCCGGGCCATGGCGGTCGCCGCCGAGCAGGAGAACACCGCTTTGGTCGAGGCCATGCGGGCCAAGCTGGTCGAGGCCCAGGCCGCCGTACCGCTGGCCATGGCCGACGCCCTGCGGGCGGGCCGGCTGGGGATCATGGACTACTACCAGCTCAAGAACATCGAGGCCGACACCGACATGCGCGAGAGCATCAGCCGGGCCACCACCCCCGACGAGGCACAAGGCGGGCCGCGGTGAAGGGGAGTAGACCATGCAGCTCGATAACCTGATCGGACTGCTGTTCTTCGTGTTCTTCGTGATCCTGCCGGCCCTGTCGGGCCTACTCCGGCGGGGTCAGGGGCCGCCCGATCTGGGCGAGCCGGAACTCCCCCGCCCGCAACCACCCCAGCGCCCCCAACCGACGGCCA
>PSML01000097.1:0-229 GCA_040290145.1 Meiothermus sp.
CAGGTCGCCGGGGTAAGATCTGCGTGTAGAGCTCACCTTTCAAGCGCCGAGAACTTTTTACAACGGTTTTTTGGTAGGGCGTTTGTGTAAAAGAGGGCCCTCCAATGGACCCAAGGGGGTGCCCCCATGGATCGGAACACCGTGACATCCTCCCCCGAATCAATTCGGGGGCATCCTCCCCGCTTCGCGGCGAAAGCGGCGCATCAAGCGGATGCACGCAAGGAGCACT
>PSML01000097.1:328-8580 GCA_040290145.1 Meiothermus sp.
GACCACGGGCCGCGCCACACGGCCACTACTCCCCTTCAAGGTACGGGCACGCCCGTGACCACGGGAGATATCTGGTACGCCCTTTCGTAGATATTCAAGGTACGCTTTCGCGTGACCAGGGGGCCGTCCACGTCTGCCATGGTAAAATTCCGCAAAACGGTTGTAAATGCTGTAGCGAGGGGGTCCGTGTATCCCCTCAATCAATTGAGGGGGATTACAGCCCCCTCGCGCTCCCCCGTTTTCTAAAAAATTAAGACCGCCTTGATGATACCCACACCGGGATTAACCGCCACCCCCCCTAGCCTAGGGTTATGCGATGGACTTCGATGTGGGTCCTGTTGACTTTGTGGGGTTCGCTGGCAATGGCCCAGATCCGGGTGGACGTTCAGCTCCCCCTACCGGTGGTTGTGGTGACGAGCGAGCTGCGGGTGAGCCTGGTGCCGAACGTGGTGGTGGTTGAGCAGGTGCGCGAACCGCAGGGGATCGTGGTGGTATACCGCTCGAGCCAGCCCTACAGCACTTTTACCTATCACGACCGCGACCTGCGCAGCAGGGGATGGACCCGGGTCAAGTACCAGGCTAAAGGGGGCCGCTACCAAGCCGAGTACCGCCGTGGGCGGGCCAAGGCCAAGCTCGAGGTCAAGGGCCACAAGGACCGGGTCGAGGTACGGATGCGCGAGGGCTAGACAGTTTTAGAGCGCGTCGCTAAGATAGGGAGCGCTTGGGGCTGTAGCGCAGCTGGGAGCGCGTCGCAATCGCACTGCGAAGGTCAGGGGTTCGAATCCCCTCAGCTCCACCAAAAAAACCGTGGGCCGAATCCCTGGCCCACCCCAAGGCTAGTAGACCCGACCTCCCAGCGGCACCTCGCGCTCGGGGGACAGCAGCACCACCCGCCCCTCCTCGTCCGGCAGGCCCAGCACCAGCACCTCGCTGGGGAATCCGGCCACCCTGCGTACCCCCAGATTGACCGCACAGATCACCTGCCGGCCCACCAGGGTTTGGGGGGTGTAGAGATGGGTAAGCTGGGCGCTGCTGGTCTTGATGCCCAGTGGCCCGAAGTCGATCCAAAGCTTGTAGGCGGGCTTGCGGGCGGCCTGGTTGGGCTCGGCTCGGGTGATCCGCCCGACCCGCAGCTCGAGGGTTTCAAAGGCTTCCAGGGGGTCCATAAGGTATCGGGTGATGCAGACGCCTACCCCTAGGCTATCGTATACTTCCCGGCGTGCAACGCTTGCTCGACCGGGCGGCCCACCTGATCCGCGAGGCCCGCGACCTGGCCCCAGGGGAGGTGGTTCCCCGCCTGAAGGAGGCGCTGGGGCTTTTGGAGGCCGTGCGCCCTGGCCCCGAGCGGGACGGGATGATCGGACTGGCCTACTTGCGCCTGGCCCAAGCCCAGAAAGCCCTGGGCCAGCCGCGCGAGGCGGAGCGGGCGTTCATGCTCGGCTACAGCTATGCCCGCACCTCCCGCGAGGACCGGGTGCGGCGCTTCGCCGAAAAGCTCAAGGAAGAGTTCGGCGCTTGAGGAGGAGAACTACCGGTGGGACAGACTTTAGGGGATATCGCCGCGACCTTGATCATGCTCTCGGGCCTGGCGGTGATCGTGGGGGTGGTGCTCATACGGCGCGGGGACCGGGTGTGGCACCCCCGGGTGATGCTCACCGCTACTGTGCTGGCGGCCTTGTTTTTGGTCTTCTACCTGCTCAAGTGGGGCCTCTACGGCACGACCCGCTACGTGGGGCCGGAGGAGTGGCGCGGGGCCTACTACGCGCTGCTTTTCAGCCATACCCTGCTGGCTGCCCTCAACGGACCTTTGGTGATCTGGCTCATCTACAACGCCCTCAAGGGCCGTTTCCCCACCCACAAGGCCTGGGCCCGCTGGACGGTGCCGATCTGGCTTTATGTAGCCGTGACCGGCTGGGTCATCGATATCATCCTCAAGCGCTATGGGGAGAGCGCCGGCGGGATCCGCTTCTAGACGGCCCGACCGTTGCCCAAGGGGCGCTCGCGGAGGCAGGGTTCAAGGTTTTTTGCGGCCCCAGGGCTCGAGCACGATGGCTCCGTCCACCACCCTAGCCCGCTCAGGGCCGCGGGCAGAGCTGCCTTCGGGGGCTTGGGCCAGGTGCCGGGCGATGCGGAGCTGTTTGGCCTCGAGGCTCATGGCCCAGATGGCGGCCTCTTCCTGGCCGGTCGCCCCGGCGTGGGCCAGGCCGCGCAGCTTGCCCACCACGATCACATCCCCCCCGGCGACCACCTCGGCCCCGGGGTTCACGTCGCCCAGCACCACCACCGTACCCGGGCTTTCGATGCGAGCGCCCGCCCGGAGGGTGCGGTCCACCACCTCGGTGTAGGGGATGGGCTTCTCCCCGCGCGGGGGGCGCAGGGTGATGCCCCGCTGCTGGCCGATCTCCGCCAGGGCTTGCAGCACCTCGATGCCCACCGGGCCGGAGACCTCGACCTCGAGCGGCAGGTTCGGAACATCGGCCAGGGCTTTGCGCAGGGCCTCGGGGGTCTCGCCCCCGTCGAGCCGCACCGCCAGGGCGTTGAGGGTAGCGCGGATCCGCATCGGGTCTGTTATACCATCGCCGAGGCTGCCCCCGCGATGGGCGGAAGACCTCTAGGGGCGAGCCGCGCTCGGCGGAGGGGGGCTGGGTTGGGGAGGGCTGGGCTGGGCGGGCGCCCCGGTATCCACCTTCCAGAAGGCGGCCATCACCTTTTTTGCCGCCGGGAGGGCTACCCCGCTGCCCTCGCCGCCGTTCTCGAAAAAGGCCACCACCACCAGCGGGGGGTGCGGGTCGCCCGGCACGGTGGGGCCGTAGCCCATGTACCAGGCGTGGGACAGGCCCATCCGCTTGCCGGGGATCTCGGCGGTGCCGGTCTTGCCCGCGGTGGGCACCGGGAAATCCTTCATCTGAAAGCTGGCCGTGCCCTCGGTCACGGTCTGGCGCAGCCCGGCCTGGAGGTCGGACCAGTGGGTTCCAGGAACCTGGGTGATCCGGGGTTGGACCGGGGTGCTGCCGATGCGCCTCACCAGATGGAGCTCGGGCTGGCGGCCCGACATGGCGATGGTGGTGAGCATTCGGGCGATCTCGGCGGGGGTGGCCAGCACCGGGCCCTGCCCGATGGCCACGCTCAGGGTCTCGCCGGGGTACCAGGGCTCGTCGAAGGTCGCGCGCTTCCAGGCTCGAGTGGGCAAGAAGCCCGAGCGTTCGGGGATCTCGAGCCCGGTAGGCCGACCGATGCCCAGTTCCTTGGCCCTAGCCGCGATGTCGTCCACCAGGGGGGCTGAGCCGGGGGGGGCGTTCCATACCGACTGGAAGTACCAGGTGTTGCAGCTGTTGGCGATGGCCTCCTTGACGGTCATGGGGCCCATGTCGCGCTGGGCCCAGTTGCGCATGGTGAAGCGGCCCACCGTGAAGGCGGCGGTGCAGGCGTAGGTGGTTCCTGGGGTGGCGTACCCCTTTTCCAGCAACACGCTGCTGGTCACCAGCTTGAAGGTCGAACCCGGCGCATAGGGCAGAACCGCTCGGTTGAACAGGGGTCTATCGGGATCCCCGATGAGCTGCTGGATCTCCCGGCGGGGGGTGGGCCGGCGGGCGAAGAGGTTGGGGTCGAAGGTGGGAGCGGTGGCCATGGCCAGCACCTCGCCGCTCCTGGGATCCACCGCGATGATGGCCCCTTTGGGCTTTTGGTCGAGGGGCAACCCGTAGCGCTTGCGCCCTTTGTGGAGGTCCTCGAGCGAGTCCGCCAGGGCCTTTTCGGCGGCTTTTTGCAGGTCGTAGTCGAGGCTCAGGTAGACGTCCTGGCCGGGGATGGGCGGGTGGATCACCTGGCTGCGGATGCGTTCGCCCCGGGCGTTCACCTCCACCAGCCGGGCTCCGCGGGTGCCCCGCAGGCTGTTCTCCAGGCCGCCCTCGAGCCCCGCGACCCCCACCAGCTCATCGGGGTCGTAACCCTGTTTGACCTGCTCGGCGTTGGCCAGTTGTACGTAGCCCAGCACCGAGCCCGCGATGGGACGGGGGTAGCTGCGCTCGAGGCGCTCCTTCAACAGCAGATTTTTCTGCCCGGCGGTGAGCTCGGCCAGGGTGGGGATGAGGGCTTCGGGGAGGTTGGCCTTGACGATGACCTCCTGGCCGCGTTCGGGCTGGGGCAACTCGGAGAGCCCCAGCAGGGCCAGGATGCGGTCTTTGAACTCCACCTCGCCGCCCTTGTAGACCAGGTCCACCGCCATGCGGTTATCGGCGATGAGCTTGCCGTTGCGGTCGAAGATGCGCCCCCGCGGGGCGGTGATGGGCTCGGTGCGCACATAGTTGCCTTGGCTCTGGGTGGCGTACTGCTCGTACTCCACCACCTGGAGCTGCCACAGCCGCAGGCCGTACAGGCCCAAGACGGTGTAGACCAAAAGCAGTAGCAGGAGCAGGCGGCTATTCATAACGGGGGTTTCCCAGGATACCCCTGGCCAGCCTCAGGAAGAGAGGGGCTACCAGCAGGGTCAGGATGCCCTCAGAGACAAAAACCGGGGCGAGGGTAGCGAGGCCAAAGGGCTCGCCCCGCAGCCAGTACACCATCAGGGAGTAACCCAGCCATTTGGTGAGCAGGCTCCCGGCCAATACCGCGAACTGGCCCAAGGGCTCGTCCCAGTGGAAGGCCCGCAAGAGCCGGTAGAACACGTAGGTCCCCAGCAGGTAGCCCATCACGTTGAGCCCTGGATAGCCCGCCGCCGAAAGGTCCATCAGCAGGCCAACCGCGAAGGCCAGCAGCAGCCCGGCATAAGGCGAGACCGTGGAGGCCACGGCCAGCGTGACCAGAAAGGGGAGATCAGGGGGCGAGACCCAGCCCGGTAGCAAGCCCGAGATCAGGCTTTGCAGGCAGAAGGTGAGCACCAGCAGCAGGATCGGTCTCATAGGGAGCGCAGCACCACCACCTCCTCGAGCAAGGAGAGCGACACCGCCGGTTTCACCACCAGCTCCTGGCGCAAGGCCCCGGGCGGGTGGGGGATCACCGCTTCCACCTGCCCCACCCGGATGCCCGCCGGGAAGAGGCCTTGCAAGGCCCCCGAGAGCACCCAGTCACCGGGTTTGACCTTGGCCTCGGCGGCGAACTCTACCCGCAGCTTGCCGGGGGGTTGCCCGTAGGCGATTCCGCGTCCTGGCCCATCCATCAGCCGCACCCCCACCCGCGACTCGGGGTCGAGGATGGTTCGCACCACCGCGCCGCCCGGGGTGACCTCGGTGATGACCCCCACCAGCCCGTCGGTTGAGGTGACCGGCATCCCCACCCGCAGGCCCTGGTTGCTGCCCACCCCCAAGAAGAGCCGCCGGTAGAGCCCGGAGGGATCCTCACCCACCACCGGGGCTACCGCTACCACCTGGGGAGCTTGCTCGGCCTGGACCTTGAGCGCGGCCGCGAGTTGGCGCACCTGCACCCTGAGGCGGAGGTTCTCCTCCTCGAGCCGGCCCGCCCTCTCGCGCAGGGCCCGGTTCTCGGCCCGCAGGTCGCGGCGGTCGAAGACGGTGGCGATGGCCCCCCGCAGGTTCTGCCCCACCCGGTAGCTCCATCCGAACAGCGGGGCGATGCGGGCGGCCAGCTCACCGGGGAGGGTGGGGGTGTAGGAGCGGGTGAGGCTCGAGAGCACCAAGGCCAGGACCATCAACCCCAACAGCAAGAGCCTCCGCAGTACCCGCTCAGCCATCGCTTTTTACCTCTCCCCAGCGGCCAGCGGATAGCCGGCTTGGGCCAAGGCGCCCCAGGCCCGCGCCATCGGCAGCCCCATCACCGTGTAGAAGTCGCCCTCGATCCGCTCGACCAGCACCATGCCCTTTCCCTGTACCCCGTAGCCCCCCGCCTTGTCCATCCCCTCGCCGGAGGCTACGTACCACCCGATCTCCCAGTCCGCCAGGGCGCGGAAGAACACCTCGGCGGGCTCGACCAGGGCGTACTCCGCTCCCGCCGGGTTGAGCAGGGCAAGGCCGGTGAAGACGGTGTGCTGACGTCCGGAGAGCAGCCGCAGGAAAACGCGGTTCTCGGCTGGGTCGGCGGGCTTCCCTAAGACCTGCCCGGCCAGCGCCACCACCGTGTCCGCGGCCAGCACCCACTCACCTCTTTGCCATACTGAGCGGGCTTTGAGCCGGGCCAGCTCGAGGGCTTGCTCAGGGGGGGATAGGTGCTCGAGCCCCGATTCATCTACCCCCGAAACCCGCGCCACAAAGGGTAAACCCAGCCGAAAGAGCAGCTCCGCCCGGCGGGGGCTTGCCGAGGCCAGCACGATGGTGGGTCTCAGGTCGGACATGGTGGGCTCGAGGGGTCCTTCCGCCTCAAACCAGCCCAGACTATCAGATATCGGGTCTGGGCTGCTGAAGTGGATGAGATCCGGCCTCAGTCCAGCGGCTTCCCGGCCCTCCAGATCGCCTCCACCCCCTGGGCATAGCGCTGGGCCAGGGGCAGGCTCTGCAAGACCAGCAGGTTTTCGTTGTTGTCGCGGAAGGCGTGGTTGGAAAAATTATAGCTCCCGGTGATGACCCATTCCCGGTCGATGACCATCACCTTGTGGTGCAGGGTGTAGGGGTTGGCGTCCTGGCGCACCTCCACCCCGGCGTCTTTCATCTCCTGATCCTTCGAGGCCGAGAGGTTGCGCCCTTCGAGCACGGCCCGCACCAGGACCCCGCGTTTTTCGGCGGCCTCCAAAAGCCGCACGATCTCGCCATCGGTGAGCACCAAGGCCGCGATCCAGACCTCTTGTCTGGCCCCGCGCAGGCGGTTCAGGATGGCCTGCCGCCCGTCTTGGCCCCCCTCGGGGCTGAAGTAGACGGTGCCGGCCAGGTCCGGGAAGGCGAAGCGGGCCGGCTGCCCCCGCCCGGTCTCTACCCCGCTCCACAGGGCCTCGAACTCAGCCCGGTAGGCTTTGGCGAGGTCCGCCAGAGGCTATTTTCGTTGTTGCGGGCGAAGGCGTTCCAGGTCAGGTTGGTGCTGCCGGTCCAGACCCCCAGCTCGTCGGGGATCACGAACTTGTGGTGCATGAAGGCGGTGCGGCGGTCGTAGCAGACCGTGACCGTCACCACCCGCTCGCAGCGCCCGTCCACCGGCAGGGGTTTGGGCCGGTTCTGCCACCACTCAAAGAGCAGGGAAAGGGCGAACAGCGCCAGCCGGAGGGAGAGGCTGGCCCCGTTAGGGGGGGCGTTGCGGCGCCGACGGGCCATCAGTACCCTTTCGCGGTCTGGCCCTGGAGCAGGGCAACTCCGCTGCTGGTGCCCAGGCGGGTGGCCCCGGCCTCGATCATCTGCAGGGCCGTCTGGCGGTCGCGGATGCCCCCGGCGGCCTTGACCTGGGCTTTGCCCCCGGCCACTTCGGCCAGGATCCGCACGTCCTCCAGGCTGGCCCCCCGCGGTCCGAAGCCGGTGGAGGTCTTGAGGAAGTCGGCCCCTGCGGCTACGGCAGCCTTGGCCGCCCGCTTGACCTCGGCGGGGGTGAGGTAGCCGGTCTCGAGGATCACCTTGAGCACGTGGTGCGGAACCGCCTGGCGCACCGCTCGGACGTCGGCCTCCAGCGCTTTCCAGTCCCCGGCCTTGGCCGCCCCCAGGTGGATCACCATGTCCACCTCGTCGGCGCCCAGGGCCACGGTCTGGGCGGCCTCGAGGGCTTTGGTCTGGCTCAGGGCCGCCCCCAGCGGGAAGCCGATCACCGTCACGACCTTGACCTTGCTGCCGGAAAGCCTCTCCTGGGCGAGCCGCACGTAGCAAGGCTGCACGCAGACCCCGAAGAACTGGTGTTGGCGGGCCTCCGCGCAAAGGGCCTCGATCTCGGTGGGGGTGGCGGTGGGCTTCAACAGGGTGTGGTCGATGAACCGGGCTAGATCCACGCCTCCATCCTAGTACACCGCCCGCAAAGCTGCTCCGTGGTGTATGTTGGGTAGGCATGGTGCTTCCCTTGGACCTCGCGGCCCTGCTCGAGCTGTGGAACCGCCGCTGGGGCCAGCGCTTCCCCCTGGACCAGGCCCTCTGGGAGCAGCAGACCGCAGGCGACCCGCGGCACTTCCGGCCCGACCTGGCCCGGGTGTTCGAGGAAGGGGGCCGGGTGGTGGGGGCGGTGAGCCTCAAGACCCCGGCCCACCCGCCGGCCTGGCCGGGCCAGAACCCCAAAAACGCCTGGATCAGCTTCCTGCTGGTGGAGCCGGGGCGGGAGCAGGACGTGGGGCGGGCGCTGCTCGAGTACGCCCTGGAAGCCCTCCGCGCCGAGGGCCTGGCCCGCGTGCAGTACGGCGG
>PSML01000006.1:0-54061 GCA_040290145.1 Meiothermus sp.
CAGCCTGCGCCCGGTGGGGGCTTCCCCGGCTTCGGATTAGGCTTACGGCTGCCAGTCCTCTGGCCGCTCCGCCAGGCCCAGCCGCCAGGCCACCCCCTGGGCTACGCGCTGGGCAGCTTTGCCGTCTCCGTAGGGGTTCTTAGCCATCGCCATCCTCTTGCGGTCGGCCTCGTCGGCCAAAAGCCGGCTCACCATCCGGTAAACCCGTTCGGGGTCGGTCCCGGCTAACCGTAAAATCCCCGCCTCCACCCCCTCGGGCCGCTCGGTGACGTTCCTCAGCACCACCACCGGCACCCCCAGGGCGGCCCCTTCCTCCTGCAAGCCGCCGGAGTCGGTGACGATGAGGTCGCTCTTGCTCATCAGGGCCGCCATGGGAGCGTACTCGAGCGGGTCGGTCAGCACGAAGTTGGATACTCCCTCGAGCACCGGCCACACCGCCTCGCGCACCACCGGGTTGAGGTGAACCGGAAAGACGAAGGTGTGGTGGGGGTGGTCGTGGGCGGCCTTGGCCAGGGCTTTGGCCAGCTCGCCCAGCGCCTCCCAGTTCTCGCGGCGGTGCAGGGTCACGGTGACGAGCCTCTGGCCCGGTATCCCTTCGGGAAGCCGCCCCACCTGGGCGGCAAAGAGCACCGCGTCAATCCCGGTCTGCCCGGTGACCAGCACCCGAAGGGGGTCTTTGCGCTCGGCCAGCAGGTTTTGTTTGGCCAGCGGGGTCGGGGCCAGGTCTAAGTCGGTGAGGGTGTCGGTGAGGCGGCGGTTGGCCTCCTCGGGGAAGGGCTCGGCCAGGTTGAAGCTGCGCAGCCCGGCCTCCACATGCCCCACCGGGATCTTCCCCAAAAAGGCCGCCCAGGCCACCACGAAGGTGGTAAGGGTGTCGCCGTGGACCAGCACATAGTCGGCCCCCAAGTCCTCGAGCGCCCGTGCCGCCTGCGGCAGAATCCGGGCGGCCAGCTCGGGCAGGGTCTGCCGCTCGGTCATCACCTCCAGGTTGCGCTCGGCGGGCACCTGGAAGAGCGAAAGGGCCTGGGTCAGCTGTTCGCGGTGCTGCCCGGTGAGGAGCACCAACGGCTCGAGGCCACGGTGCCCTTTGAGCGCGTGGTAAACGGGGGCCATCTTGGTGGCCTCGGGTCGGGTTCCAAAAGCCAGGACGACGCGTTTCATAAGTAGTAGTCCTACGTCGAACGCCTTACGCCGTACGCCACGCCTCTTGACGTATGACCTGCAGCGTAGGCCACACGACGGATCATTTTAGCCCTCCACCCTCGGCTCTTGCGCCTCCCGCCAAACCGCTCGCAGCTTGCGCCACACCGTATAGGCCAATAACCCCGCCGTGACCAAGGCGGTCACCACCACGACCTGCCCGGGCACGCTGGGCTGCGCGATCATGGCGATGAGGTTGAAGCCTAGGGTCAGGATCCACAGGGTAAGGGTGGTGCGCCGCTGGGAGAAACCGCGCTCGAGCAGCCGGTGGTGGATGTGGTCCTTGCCGGGGGTGGACATCGGGTTTTGCCCGCGCAGCAAACGCCGGATGACCACCTGGGAGGTGTCGAGGATCGGCAGCAACAAAAACAGGGCGGTGGGGATCAAGCCGAACCCCGTGGTCAGCTTGAGGTTGCCCAGTAGACTGGTAGCGGCCAGCACGTAACCAAAGAAATACGCTCCGGCGTCGCCCATGATGATCTTGGAGGGGTGGAAGTTGTGCCGCAAAAAGCCCAGCGCAGCCCCTGCGAGCGCGGCCAGCACCAGCGTCCCGGCAGCCCACTCGGGTCTTTGCGCCGACACCGCCAGCAGGCACATCGCGGTGATGTAGCTGATCCCCCCGGCCAGCCCGTCCACCCCGTCCATCAGGTTGATGGCGTTGGTGATCCCCACGATCCAGAGGATGCTCAAAAACACCGATAGGGCCGGGTCCAAGGCGGTGCCGAAGGCCGCGTCGAAGCGAATCCCCACCGCGATCAGCAACAGCGCCGAGAGGAGCTGGACGATGATGCGGAAAAGGGGGGGGAGGCCGAACTGGTCGTCGATAAAGCCCACCATCACCAGGATGGCCCCGCCCAAGAGGATCGCCAACACCTGTACCTGGACTTCCTGGATCAGGATTGGGCGAAGGGCGGTGGCTACGATGAGGGCCGCGATCACCCCGGCGAAGATGGCCAGCCCTCCGGCGTTGGGCAGGGGCTCTTTGTTGAGCCTACGGGCATTGGGCTGGTCGGCCCAGCCCACCTTGAGGGCGAACTGCCGCACGCGGGGGATGAAACGCCAGGTGACCGCCCAGGCCACCACGAAGGTGAAGATGACGATCAGCCAGCCAGAACCGCTGGGGTCAGCGATGCCGAGGGATTTGAGGAGGTCTGTCATGCGCCTTACGTCCTAATTTGGAACCGCGTCCGGCCCTACTTGGTTCCATAGATCCGGTCTCCGGCGTCCCCCAGCCCCGGTACGATGTAGCCGTGATCGTTCAGGTGATCGTCGATGGCCGCGACCACCACCTCCACGTCGGGGTGTTCGCGCTCAACCCGGGCGATCCCCTCCGGCGCGGCGATGATGCTCATCAGCTTGATGTGTTGGGCACCGCTATTTTTGAGCACTTGGATGGCGTGCACCGCACTTCCGGCGGTAGCCAGCATGGGGTCAGCGAGAAAGACGCGGCGCCCGCCGATGTCGTCGGGGAGCTTGGCGTAGTACTCCACCGGGTTCAGGGTTTGGGGATCGCGGTAAAGCCCGATATGGCCCACCCTGGCCGCCGGCACCAGCCGCAGGATTCCATCTACCATGATCAGCCCAGCCCGCAGGATGGCCACCAGGGCTAGCTTTTTCCCCGAGAGCATGCGGGCTTCCATGCGGACGAGGGGGGTTTCGATGCTCACCGGGTCGAGTTCTAGGTCGCGCATCGCCTCGTAGGCCATGAGCATGCTGACCTCCGCCATCAGCTCGCGGAAGTCCTTGGAGCCGGTGTTCTTGTCGCGCAGGATGGCCAGTTTGTGCTGCACCAGCGGATGGTCTACCACGGTGACGTTCATCGGGAGAATCGTAACACCGGGGGAGGGGACGGGCTAGGGGGTGGGTTGCGGGCGGCTTTTGGCAATCTCCCCCGGCCAAAGCCCTTCTGGGGGGGGAAACATAAGCCGGCCTGGATTTCCACTCCCTACGCCTTAGGGTAGCGGTTTTTGGGGATCGGATAACCCGGGAAAGTCTTGGTAAAACCGCCAGGCCTTAGGCATCTTGTCGGCCACGGCGGCCTCGAAGCCGGAAGGTTCCTTGGTGCGGAACCAGTGCATGTCGTGGAGGTAGGTGAGGGGCACCCAAAAGCGCAGCCGCGGCCACAGGGTTTGGCCATCCGGGTAGCCCCGGACGATGTAGCGCAGGGCCTCGAGCGCGGCTTGCTCCCCCAGCAAGTCCAGCGTCCCGGTGGTGAGGATGGCCAGGTCGCGGGCGGGGTCATCGGGCTGGGCTCGCACCCAGTCCACCACCAAGGCTTCGGGGATTTGACCATTCACGCCGGGATTTTTGAGCAGGATGTTGCCGGCGTGGGGGTCGCGGTGGCAGAAGGCCTGGGGAGTTCCCGCGATTTGATCGATGTGTTGGCGCAAAACCTCCACCAGGGCACAGGCTTGGCCAAGGTCGCACAACGTGCCGCCGAACTGGCTCAGGCGGTCCTCCAGGCGGGTTCGGCTCACCACGCCGGGCTCTTTGATCTGGTGCAGGCGGCGGAAAAACTCGGCCAGGTTCCCCAGAGCGGCTGGGCTAAACCGCTCGGGTCGGAAGTTTTGGCCGGGATAGCGGCGGGTGATCAGAACCCCGTGCTCGGCGATCTCGAGCACCTCCACCACCCAGGCCCCCAGCCCGGCCTTGGTCATGTTGAGGGCTTCCAACCGCGCGGCATAGATGCCCGCCGGCTGATTGGGCCAGGCCGCTTGGGGAGGGTAGATCTTGAACACCAGGCTGTCCCCGGCGAAGGTGCGGGCCTCGGCTCCGCTGGCGAGCGGGGTGAGCAGGGTACGGTAGTCTCGCTCGAGCTGTTTTTTGACCCGGGGATTCACGCTGCTAAGAGCATACCCTAAGAATGTCAGCCGCTTCGGGATGGGGCCCAACGGGGGGTTTATGCGGCAAGCTCGGAAAAGAACACGATAGGATAGGGGTATGATCCGCATCGTTTTGGCCGACGACCATCTTCTGTTTCGCCAGGGGTTACGCAGCCTGCTCGAGGCCGAACCGGATTTCCGGGTGGTGGGCGAGGCCAAAGACGGGCGCGAGGCCCTGCGGCACGTCCTCGAGGCCCGCCCCGACATCGTGCTCATGGACATCCAGATGCCGGGCCTGGATGGGGTCCAGGCCACCCAGGAGATCCTGCGGGAGTGGCCCCAGGCCAAGGTCATCATGCTCACCATGTACCGCCAGGATGCCTACGTCTTTGAAGCCGTCAAGGCTGGGGCGCGGGGCTACATGCTCAAGGACGCCGACGCCAAAGACCTCCTGGAGGCCATCCGCCGGGTCAACAGCGGCGAGGTTCTGCTTGACGCTGAGCTGGCCGAGCAGATCATCCAAGACTTCAAGGCCAAGCGCGAGGCCACCCCCAAACCCCACGCCGAGCTTTCCGAGCGCGAGGTGCAGATCCTCAAGCTGGTGGCGCAGGGCTACACCAACCTGGAGATCGCCGGGGAACTCCAGCTTTCGGAGAAGACCGTGCGCAACCGGCTCAGCGAGATCTTCCAGAAGCTCCACCTCAACAACCGCACCCAGGCCGCCCTCTACGCGCTGCGCGAGGGGCTGGCCGAATCGGGCGAAGAGTAGGCGCGATGGGTGATCCCCGCGAGCTGTTGTGGGCTTTTGCCGGCGTGGCGGGGGATGGCCCCCGCGCCCAGTGGCTGGGCCGCTACCTGAGCGGGCTGGGCTTGGGGGTCTGCCAGGACCAGCTGGGCAACCTCTGGGCCGGAGAGGGCTCGCTGCTGCTGGTGGCCCACCTGGACACCGTGCTCACCCCCACTGAGCCCCTGGCCCAGGATGGGCGCTGGTGGGCCCCGGCGGTGGGGGACAACTCTGCCGGGGTGGCGGTGCTGCTCTCCCTGGCGCAGACGCCCCTCTTTGGGGAGGGGCTCATCCCGCGGGGCGTCACCCTGGCCTTCAGCGTGGGCGAGGAGGGGTTGGGCAACCTGCGGGGGGCCCGGGCCCTGGTGGCGCAGCTCAAACCCCGGGCGGTGGTGGCGGTGGACGGCTACCTGCCCTCGGTGGTGGTGCAGGCGGTGGGCTCGACCCGGCTGCGCGCGGTCTTCACCGGACCCGGCGGGCACGCCTGGGGCGACCGAGGTCAAAAAAGCCCGGTTCCAGCGCTGGGTCAGGCCCTTTCGGCTTTGTACCGGCTGGCCAAACCGGAGAACGCCAGCCTCAACGTGGGGCGGGTTTTTGGCGGGGAGGCCATCAATGCCATCCCCCGCGAGGTGGGCCTGGAGCTGGATTTACGGGCTACCGATCCCCTGGTGCTCGAGACCCTGGAGAACCGCTCGCGCCAGATCTTGATGGAAGCCGCCGGGCATTACGGGGCCGGCCTCGAGCTGGAGGTGCTGGGGCGCCGGCCCGCCGGGCACAGCGCCACCCCGCAGATGATCCAAGCCGCCAAGGACGCCCTCAAAGGGGCAGGGCTGGAGGCCCAGATCACCCCCGGCTCCACCGATGCCTCCGCCGGGGTCGAGCAGGGTATCCCGGCGCTGGCCTTCGGCGTGTACCGGGGCGGAGGGGCTCACACTCCGCAGGAGTGGGTCGAGCCGGACTCCTTGCTGCTTGGCCAGCGGGCCCTGGCCGAGTTGGTGCGGCGGCTGGCCGGTCAGGGTTAGGCTCCGGCCCGGCGTCGTAACGCTGGTCCAACCCCCCTGAGCTAACCTCGGCTTGGTTCTTCAGGGTAGCGACGGCAAGAACCAGAGGAGGTGTACCCATGGAAGAGGTGTTTGTCCTGCGTATCTGGCAAGGCTCGAGCGGCGTGCGGGCGACCTTGGCCCCGGTGCAGGGCGGGGAGACCCGACGCTTTGGCCGCCAGCAAGAGCTTTTGCGGTATCTGGAGAGCCTGGATCGGCGCCGGACCGAGTCAGAACTGGCGTGAGGCCCCGATCCGGCGGGGCCGATCGAACACCCTTTTTGCGGCCCAAAAACACGATACGATGCTAGTCGTGCGGATTGGTGTGCTGCAAAGCTGGTTGTCAGAACGCTACGTGCCCTTCTGGGAGGCTTTTCTGCGTGAACTGGGGCTCGAGGTTATCCATTCCCGCGACGAGGCTGAGTTGCCGGGTCTGGAGCTACCCGCTCCGGCCCGCACGGTGGTGGCAGAGGTGGCCAGCCTCAAGGCCCAGGGGGTGGATTACCTGCTCCTCCCCGACCTGCAACTGGGGGTGGAGAGCCCCCGGGCGGAGGGCCAGACGCCCTGGCTGGTGGACCTCGAGGCGGCGCTATCGCGCTTTGTGGTGAGGATGCCCCCGGGCCTGACGGTGCCCGCTGAGCTCAACCCCGACCTCCTGGGGTTGGCCGCTGAGATCGGGCAGGGCCTGACCCGCAACCCCATGGTCACCCGGCGGGCTCTGGAGCGGACCAAGTACCTCTTGAACCCCGCACCTCCACGGGTGCACAACCCCTCGAGCGGGCGGATTGTAGGGGTGGTGGCCCAGCCCTACGTGCTGGCCGATCCCGAGATCCACCGTCGGTTGGTGGCGGGGCTCGAGGGGGCGGGGCTCAGCCCCTTCTTCGCTGACCTTCCCCCCGCCAAGTTGCGCGAGGAGGGCCGCCAGGTGGCCGAACTAGACCTCCCCACCCACCTCGAGGCGGCCGGGATGCTGCGCTACCTCTCCCGCTTGGGCCGGGTCGGCGGGCTGGTGCTGCTGGCCGACGAGGAATACGCCCCCCTACCCGCGGCGCTGCGTAAGTGGGCGGGCAAGGGAGCTAAACCCTGGCGGCTGGTGGGGCTGCTGGAGGACTGGCGCCCAGCGTTTGAAGCCCTGGCCCCCGAGCTGTCCACCTAGACCACCGAGCCTTTTGCCCCGGTAGATGCTACTGTAGAGGACGATGAGAACTGACCAGTCAGTATTTGACTCCCTGTACGGGCTGGCCCCCTATCTAAAGCGCTACGCCCGGCCCTATATCGGCGGGATCATCGCCGGGGTGCTTTCGGTGGGGATGGGGGTGGTCTCGCCCTATTTCCTACGCCACGCCATCGACGCCATCCGGCTGGGGCAGGACTACCGTCTGTGGGTGGGGGCGATGGTGGGAGCGGCCCTGTTGTCGGCGCTGTTCTCCTGGGCCAACCGCCAACTCCTCATCGTCGCCAGCCGTTACATCGAGCACGACATCCGGATGGACCTCTTCCGCAAGGCCCTTTCGCTGGACCGCTATTTTTACGGCAAGAGTCGCATCGGCGACCTGGTCAACAAGTTCAACACCGATCTGGGTGCGGTGCGCGAGATGTTGGGCGGGGGCGTCAACATGGGCTCGCGGCTGCTGATGTTCGTGATCTTGGCCCTGGTTTCGATGTACTTGGTCAATGTGCGGCTGGCCTTGGCGCTCTCCCTGGTTTTCCCGGCGATCTTCCTGATCATGCGCTACGTGCTGCGGCTCATCGACCGGCGCTACCGGGAGAGCCAGGAGGTCTTCGATCAGATCTCCACCAAAGCCCAGGAGAACTTCTCGGGGATCCGGGTGGTGAAGGGCTTCGCCCTCGAGGAACGCGAACTCGAGGCCTTCCAGAAGCTCAACCGTGCTTACATCGAAAAGAGCCTGGCGCTGACCCGCGTGGACGGCCCCTTACGGGCTTTGATGGGCCTCCTGATCGGTTTCGCCACCCTGATCGTGCTGGGGATGGGGGGCGGGATGGTGATCCGCGGCGAACTCACCGCCGGGCAGTTCGTGCAGTTCAACGCCTATGTGATGATGCTGGCCTGGCCGATCATCGGGCTGGGCTATACGCTCACCCTCTTCCAGCGCGGGGCCACCAGCTACCGCCGGCTCAAGCAGTTCTGGGATGAGCAGCCGAGGATAAGGTCTGCCCAGGTCAGGCAGCCGCCCGCCCTTTTTGGCGAGGTCCGCTTCGACGGGGTGAGCCTCGAGCTCGGCGGGCGGAGGATCCTCGATGGCATCACCCTGACCATCCCCGAGGGGACCACGCTGGGCATCACCGGGCGCACCGGGAGTGGCAAAACCCTGCTGGTGAGCCTGATCCCCAGGCTCCTAGACCCCACCCGGGGGCGGGTGTTGCTGGGTGGTTACGATGTGAGGGATCTGCCGCTGGCCACGCTGCGCCAGGCGGTGGGCATGGTGCCGCAGGAGCCCTTTCTCTTCTCCGACACCCTGGCTGAGAACATCGCCTTTGGCCTGCCGGAGGTGGACCGTGCCCGAGTGGAGTGGGCCGCCAAGCTGGCGGGGGTCCACGAGGACATCCTGGGCTTCCCCCAAGGCTATGACACCTCCTTGGGCGAGCGCGGGGTGACCCTCTCCGGCGGGCAGCGCCAGCGCACGGCCTTGGCCCGGGCCCTGGCCCAGCGCCCCAAGGTGCTGATCCTCGACGACGCCATGAGCGCGGTGGATACCGAGACCGAAAGCCGCATCCTAAGCGGGCTCAAGACCGTGCTGGGCCAGCAGACTACCCTCCTCGTGGCCCACCGCACCAGCACCCTGCGCTACGCCGACTGGATCGTGGTGCTCGAGGACGGGCGCATCGCTGAGGAGGGCACGCACGAGATGCTCTTGGGACAAGGTGGGCTCTACGCCGAACTCGACCGGATTCAGCGGCTTCAGGCGGAGGTCGATTAGATGCTCAGCGGTCCATCGCTTGGCCGTCAGCCATCCACCAGGTGCCCCCATGCATGAGGAAGAGGCCTTCAAGAAATCCTTTGACGCCAGGCTGGCCCGGCGCATCCTGGTCTATGTCCGCCCGTACTGGAAGCAGGTGGCCTGGGCACTCTTCGCGCTGGTGGTGAGCACCCTCACCGCGGCCTCCACCCCGCTTTTCCTCAAGTACGCCATCGACGGGGCCATCGCGCCCAAGGTGGCGCTCGAGGCCGCCCAGCGCTACCAGGTGCTCTTGGTGGTGGCGGCGCTCTTCCTGCTGGTGCGGGGGGTGGACTTCATCGCCAACTACGCCCAGACCTACCTCATCAGCTGGGTCGGGCAGCACGTCTTGTACGACCTCCGCAGCGAGATCTTCGCCAAGCTGCAACGCCTGCACCTGGGGTACTTCGACAAGAACCCGGTGGGCCGCCTGATGACCCGGGTGACTTCGGATGTAGACGCCATCAACCAGTTCATCACCGGGGGGCTGGTGGGCCTCATCGCCGACGTTTTCCTGATCTTAGGGTTGGTCAGCTTCATGCTGGCGCTCGATTGGAAGCTGGCCCTGGTGGTGCTGGTGATCATGCCGATCTTCCTGGGCGTGACCACCTGGATCCGGGGCGGGATGCGCAATTCCTACCGCACCATGCGCCTGCGGCTGGCCAAGGTCAACGCCTCCTTGCAGGAGAACCTGGCCGGGGTCCAGACCACCCAGCTTTTCAACCGCGAACCCGAGAACGAAGCCCGCTTCAACCGGCTCTCCCTGGACCTGCGCTCGGCCTGGGTGCAGATCGTGGGCTGGTTCGCCCTGTTTTTCCCCATTGTGGGCTTCTTGGGCGAGTTCACGGTGGCCGCGGTGGTGTGGTTCGGCGGGGGTCAGGTCATCCAGGGCGCGCTAACCCTGGGGCTTTTGGTGGCCTTCACCGACTACGTGCGGCAACTCTTCCAGCCCCTGCAAGACCTCTCCGACAAGTTCAACATCTTCCAGGCCGCCATGGCCTCCGCCGAGCGCATCTTCGGGCTGTTGGACACCCCCGAGGAGGTCTCGGACAAACCCGACGCCAGGCCCGTCCTGCGCTTTCGGGGCTCGATCGCCTTCGAGGACGTGTGGTTCGCCTACGGCAAGCGGGGGGAGTCCAAGCCGGATGGAACGGTGGGCTTCCCTGGGCACAAGCCAGAGCAGGGGGGGAGAGGCAAAGAGGCTACAGATGGGAAGACCCCCTCGGTCTCGCAGCCCTTGGCCCACCGCCCACAACCCGACTCGGATTGGGACTGGGTGTTGCGTGGGGTCTCCTTCAAGATCCAGCCCGGTGAGAAGATCGCCCTGGTGGGGGCGACGGGGGCCGGCAAGACCAGCGTGATCAGCCTGGTGGCCCGCTTCTACGACGTGCAGCAGGGCTCGGTCAAGATTGACGGCACCGACGTACGCGACTACCGCCAGCGGGACCTGCGGCGCTCCATAGGGATCGTGCTGCAAGACCCCTTCCTCTTCAGCGGGACCATCGAGTCGAACCTGCGGCTGGGGGACCAAGGGATTCCGCTCGAGCGCATCCAGGAAGTGGCCCGGTTCGTGGGGGCTGACGAGTTCATCTCGGCCCTGCCCAACGGCTACCAGACCGTGCTGCACGAGCGGGGCGGGGGGCTTTCGACCGGGCAGAAGCAGCTTTTGGCGCTCACCCGAGCGATTGTGCACAACCCCGATATCCTGCTCATCCTCGACGAGGCCACGGCCAACGTGGACTCCGAGACCGAGGCCAAGATCCAAGCTGCCCTCTGGCGGGTGATGGAGGGCCGTACCAGCATCATCATCGCCCACCGGCTCTCCACGATCCGCTACGTGGACCGCATCCTGGTCTTCCGCAAGGGAAAGCTGGTGGAGGAGGGCTCGCACGAGGAACTTTTGGACCAGGGTGGCTACTACGCCAAGCTCTACGAGTTGCAGTACGCGCGCGGGTAAGGGGGGCGTACCCATCCGCAGCGTCGGGGCGGATAATTGAGGCATGAGCGAGCGCAAAACCCCATCGGCCAAAATCGGCATCCTCACGGTTTCAGACCGAGCCAGCCGGGGCCAGTACCAAGACCTCTCCGGCCCGGCGATCCAGGAGTACCTCAGCGAGGTCCTCACCACACCCTTCGAGGTGGATTACCGGGTGATCCCCGACGAACAGGCCCTCATCGCGAAGACCCTCATCGAGATGGAGGAGGGCGGCTGTGGGCTGATCCTGACCACCGGCGGGACCGGCCCGGCGCCCCGCGACGTGACCCCCGAGGCCACCGAGGGCGTTTGTACCCGGATGATGCCGGGCTTTGGCGAGCTGATGCGCAAGGTTTCGCTCGAGCAGACCCCCACCGCCATCCTCTCACGTCAGACCGCGGGAATTCGCAAGGCCTGCTTGATCGTGAACCTACCGGGCAAGCCCCGCTCGATCCGGCTATGTCTGGAGGCGGTGTTCCCGGCCATCCCCTACTGCCTCGACCTCATCGGTGGGCCCTACCTCGAGGCCGACCCGGCCAAGGTCCAGGTCTTCCGGCCCACCAGCTAACGGAGATTTCACCAGCCGGTCCTTACAATTGCTCTGTGACCTATCCGCAGGCCCTCGAGTGGCTGTACAACCAGACCCGTTCGGGGGCGCCCCGCGGGGTGCGGCGCGTGGAGGAGGTGCTCGAGCGCCTGGGGCATCCCCAGCGAGGGTTCCCTGCCGTCCACGTGTTGGGAACCAACGGCAAAGGGAGCGTGGTGGCCTACCTGGAGGCGGCTTTCCGGGCCAGCCGGATGGCCTACGGGGCGACCACCAGCCCGCATCTGGTGGACTTCCGGGAGCGCATCCGCACCCACCGGGGCCTCATCCCAGAGGAGGAGGTGGCGCGGTTCGCAGGGTGGGCCCGGGAGCAGCATTTCTCCGAACCCCCGGCGTTCTTCGACCTGGCGACGGCCCTGGCCTTCGAGCACTTCGCCCGGGTGGGGATCGAACTGGCGGTGGTGGAGGCCGGGGTGGGTGGGCTGCTCGACGCCACCAACGTTCTCCCCGACGTGCGGCTGACCATCCTGACCAATGTGGGAGAGGATCACCTCGAGACCCTGGGGGGTTCGCTCGAGGCCGTGGCCCGGGACAAAGCCGGGGCCTTCCGCCTGGGGGTTCCGGTGGTGACGGCGGCGGAGGGGGTCGGTCTGGCGGTGGCCCGCGAGATCGCCCGCTCTCGGCAGGCCCCGCTGTACGCCCTCGAGCCGGCTGACCCCCTCTTTGAGTTGCCCGCTCCCCCCGCCCTCCAAGGCCGGGTCCAGGTGCAAAACGCCCGGCTGGCTGCCGCGGCCCTACGGCTTTTGGGTTTTCCCCAGCCGGCCATCGCCGAAGGCTTGCGGACGGCGGTTCATCCCGGGCGGATGCAGGAGCTCGAGCGCCAGGGGGTGCGGGTGGTCCTCGACGGGGCCCACAACCCCCCCGCGGCTCGAGCGCTGGCTGAGGAGTTCTCCGGCTATCACCTGGTCTACGGGGCCTTTGCGCGCAAGAATTACTCCGCTGTGCTGAGGTTTTTGCTCCCCAAGGCCCGCTCGGTGCGGTACGCCCGGGCCGCAGAGGGGGCCCTTGGGGCTGCGCCGCTAGAGCTCGTCTATCCCGCCCCCTACTTCGAGGAGCCTGCCTTGGCCCTCGAGGACGCCCTGCGATCGGCCCAAAAGGACGGCGAGCCCGTGCTGGTGACGGGCTCGCTGTACCTGGTAGGGAAGATGCTGAAGGCTGGCGCGCCCTAGCGGGCCGAGGCCGCGCCGAGGGGCCTCCCGGAGGCATCCACAAACTCTACCCGCCTCGCCGGGACGGGCAGCTCGAGCAGGAGGTAAGGGCTGGTCAGGGCCTGGGTGAGAATGGCTCCGGGCGCGGGCTGGAGAAGCTCGACCGTGACCCGCCAGGTGCCCCCGCTCGAGGTCGCGCTCACCAGACGCACCCCGTATCCTCCGGTAGGCTTTTGGCCCATGAAGAAGGCCGCGACGCTGTACTGGCCGAAGTCCACCTGGGGCTGCTCGGGGCGGGGCAGGAAGTTGCCCGCCACCAACGCCCACACCGCTGCAAAGCTGCGGGCCGAGGTCGCCAGGAAGGCCTGGGGGTAGGAGCCGGTATAGGCGGAGTTGGCTCCTTGCTGTAGTATCCGTACGGCTCCAGGGCCTTGATCCACGGTACCCCCCTTGCTCTCGAGGCCATACTGGACTTCCAGGGTGGTGATCCGATAGCTCTGCGGGGCGGGGTCCAGGGTCAGGGCCGGCAGCACCGGCTGGGATAGCTCGTAGAGCACCACCGTCCGCCCTCCCCGCCGGGCCAGCACCTCCTGCAACACCACTGCGTTCTCCGCGTCGCTAAGCCCGCCCAGGTGCGGAGTGCCGGGGATGAGCACATTCTGCCCGCCCTGGGAGGTGAGCTCGGCCCAGCCACCCTCGTACACCCAGGCCGCGCGCACCTCTTTTTGCCCCTGGACCACGATGCCCGGCCCCGACCGGCTGGCCCGGAGGGGGTTGGGCTGGGCTGGGTACAAGGTGCGCAGCAGCGGCTGCCCATCGGCGCCTAGGGACTCGGGCACTGCCCAGGCGGCCTTGGGATCGGCGGGGGTCAGGCGCACGCTCTGGGTACCTACTTGGATGGTTTGCGGGTCGCCGTAGAAGTAATCCCAGCGCTCGGTTGCGTCGCTGAAGAGGATCTGGACCTCGCTCACCTGGTAGGCCGGGGATTTCTGTGGCACGCAGCCCGCCAGGGCCAGCACCATCAATGCCTCGAGAGTTCGCCGCATACGCCCATCCTAAAGGGTCAGGGGGATGGCGTCCATCGGATAAAGCGATGCTCAAGGAAAGGGTGATCAACCTTGAGAAGCTCGAGGAAAGATGAATATCCCCTTAGCGCAGAGCCCGGGGATCCAGCGCATCGCGCAGGCCGTCCCCCAGCAGGTTGAAGGCCAGCACGGTGAGCATGATGAATAGACCGGGAAAGATCATGGTCCAAGGGGAGTTGGTGGCGTAACCGCCACGGAAGGCGTCGGAGAGCATGGCTCCCCACTCAGGAGCAGGGGGCTGGGCGCCCAGCCCTAAGAAACCCAAAGCGGCGGTCTCCAGGGTCGCGGTGCCGATCGAGAGGGTGGCCTGCACGATGATGGGCGGAAGGGCGCTGGGCAGGAGGTGACGCAGCAGGATGCGGGGGTTGGAAGCGCCCAGGGCGTTCGCCGCCTGGATGTACTCGAGCTCCCGCGCCGAGAGCACCACGCTGCGGGTGAGGCGGATGTACACCGGGATCTGGGTGATCGAGACCGCGATCATGGCGTTGGTCAGGCTGGGCCCCACCACCGCCACGATGGCGATGGCCAGGAGCGTGCTGGGGAAGGCCAGCAGGATGTCGGTGAGCCAGCCGATCACCACCTCGAGCCCTCCGCGGAAATACCCGGCCAGAAGCCCCAGTAAAGTCCCCAGCAGCAAGCTGATGCCCACCGCCAAGAGTCCCACCCGCAGGCTGATGCGGCTGCCGTGGAGGACCCGGGTGAACACGTCGCGGCCCAGGTTGTCCGTACCGAAAACGTGCTCGGCGGAGGGTGGTTTGAGCCGTTCGATGTAGTTGCGGTCGGTGGTAGGGTCGTAGGGCCTTAGGACCGGGGCTAACAGGGCCATCACGATCAGGAAGACGGCCAGCGCCAATCCAATTTTGCCCGAAGTGGACCGGCTGAAGCGTCGAACCGCTAGACGCGTAGGGGTTTCGTTGGAGGGTTTGGGGTTGACTGCCTCGGCTATGCTTGCCATAAAACCTCGTCGTACGTCGTAGGCAAAAGCCGACCTCTGGCCTCGGACGTTTGGCGTATGACGTTCATCGGTACTGGATCCTCGGGTCCAGGAGGGCATAGGAGAGGTCTACCAGCAAGTTAACCACGACAAAGATCAACGCCACGAAGACCACTCCCCCCTGCACCACCGGGTAGTCGCGGTTCAGGATGCCCTCGTAGATCCAAGAGCCGATGCCGGGCCAGCTAAAGATGGTCTCGGTGAGGATGGCCCCGCCCAGCAGGGTTCCAAACTGCAAACCGATGATCGTGACCACCGGCAGCAGGGCGTTTTTGAGGGCGTGGCGGAAGATCACCACGCGCTCGGCCAAGCCCTTGGCCCGGGCGGTGCGGACATAGTCTTGGGATAAGACCTCGAGCATCGCGCTGCGGGTAATGCGCATGAGGATGGCCAGCGGAATGGTCCCTAGGGTGAGCGCGGGGAGGATGAGATGAGAGAGCACATCGCCCAAGGCCCTGCGCTGGAGCAGCGCATCCAGCAGGAAAAACCCGCTGATGAGCTTGAACCCACTACCCCCTTCGATCGAGATGCGGCCGCTGGGGGGAAGCCACTGGAGGTTGACGGCGAAGAGGTAGATGAGCAAAAGACCCAGCCAGAACACCGGCATCGAGACCCCAATCAGCGAGAAGATGGTGGAGGCGTTATCCCACAGGCTGTTCTTGCGCACCGCGGCCAGGATGCCCAGCGGGACCCCCAAGATCACCGCAAAGAGCATAGCCGAAAGGGCCAGCTCGAAGGTCGCGGGCCAGCGGCTGGCCAGCTGGTCGCGGATGGGGAGCAGGTTGAAGTGGCTGGTGCCGAGGTCGCCGGTGAGCAGATTGCGCAAGAACAGCATGTACTGGTTGGGCAGCGGCTGGTTGAGGCCCAGCCGCTCGCGCAGGGCCTCCACCTGCTCGGGGGAAGCCCGCTCCCCGAGCAGTACCACCGCCGGGTCACCGGGGATCAGGTGCAAGAACAAAAAAACCAGCAGCGAGATCCCCAGGAGTACCGGGATCAGGCCGAGTAGACGTCGTCCGGTGTAAGCCCACATGTGCAGTATCGCTAGAGGGCGCCCTTAGCCGACCTTCCTGGGGTGGGCGCACCGATACCTTCAGATAATATCTGGCCAGGTCAGGATTGTGAATCCCACCAAAGAAGCAGCAAGCCAGCAAAAAGCCCCTCTCCAGCCGGGAGAGGGGCTAGCGCGAGGACCGTTTACCGGTCGGCGGAAGAGCTAGCCTTGTTGATGTCCTCGAAGGACTCTGAACCCAAGGGGGAGGGCACCCAACCGCTGATGTTCTTGCGCTTGGCCACCAGCGGCTGGCTGTGGACGATGGGGATACGCAGGGCTAGGTTGAAGGTCAGCTCGTCCGCCTGCTGGTAGATCTTGACCCGTTCGGCGGGGTTGGAGGAGGAAGACCCCTTGAGCAGCAGGTCGTTGAGTTCTTTGACGTCCAGTGGCTTGCCGGAGGCGTCGAAGAGGTCACTGATGGGCGAGGCGAAGTGCGGGTCGAAGAAGTTGGAGGGGTCGCCGTAGTCGCCGGTCCAGCCCAGCATGTAGGCCTGGAAGCCAGGGGACTTTTTGCGATCCTGTAGATATGTGGCCCAGTCCTTGGTCTGTAGCTTGACCCGGATGCCGATGGTGCTAAGGTCGGCGCTCATGGCCTCGGCGATCTCTTTGGGGGTGGGGAAGTAGGGCCTCGAGACCGGCATGTACCAAAGCTCCAGATCAAAGCCGTTGGGGTATCCCGCCTCGGCCAGCATCTGCTTGGCCTTTTGCGGGTTGAACTCGTAGTCGCTGACCTTGCTCGACCAGAAGTTCTTCATCGAGGCCGGGGTGAAGTGTCCGTTGGTGGTACCCAGGTCACCCCAGAAGGCCCGGACGATCTCCTTCTTGTTGATGGCCATGGCGATGGCCTGGCGTACCCGCACGTCGGAGAGCGGTTTGTAGGCGGGGTTCAGGGCCAGGTAGCCGACGTTGAAGGAGGGGCGGAACACCGCGTCGAGGTTACGATCGCCCTGCACGTCCTTGAGGTTGGCCGGAGGGATGTCGGTGGTGAAGTCGATCGAGCCGGCCTTGAGTTCGGCCAGACGGGCGGCTGGGTCCTTGATGAAGCGCATCACCACCTGATCCACCTTGGGCAAGCCCTTCTTCCAGAAGTTGGGGTTCTTGTCCAGGATCAGCCGGTCCCCCGCCCGCCACTCCTTGAACTTGAAGGGGCCGGTACCCACCGCCCCCCCGGCAGCGGTGCCGTACTTGGCGCCTTGGGCCTTGATGGCCGCCGGGCTAGCCATGCCGAAGTAGCCCGAGCCGATGGCCACCGGGAAGTAGGGGATGGGGTTGGCGAAGGTGAAGCGGATGGTGTTCTTATCTACGACGGTGATGCTCTGGAGGAAAGAGCCTTTATCTCCCTTGAACCCACCAAACAGTTCGCCCCAGATCTCGTAGTTGGCCCCCTGGTTGATGCGGGTGGGGTCTTTGGGGTCCCACCAGCGGTTGACGTTGAAGGCCACCGCGTTGGCGTCAAAGTCGGTGCCGTCGTGGAATTTGATTCCCTGGCGCAGCCGCATGGTCCAGGTTTTGCCATCAGCGGAGGCGAACCAGCTCGTGGCCAGCCCGGCCACCGGCTCGGTGGAGCCCGCCTTGAAGTCCACCAGGGTGTCGTAGATCTGCCGTTGGGCGTAGATCGAGATCCCATCGGTGATGTTGCCCGGCTCGAGGCTTACCGGCTCACCATTCGACCCGAACACCAGGGTCTTCTGGGCAAAGCCAAGCGTACCAAAAGTGGCGATTGCCAGCGCTAGCCATCGCTTTCTCAATTCCATCACTCCTTTCCTTACACGCACCAGAGTATACGCTGAGCTTCGCCCTCGCTACAATCCCCCGACGGCGGAGAATGGGCCGGTCAGTGACCCCCCAGATAGGCTTCTTGAATCTCAGGCCGGGCCGCCAGGTCTTTTGCCGCACCCCAGAAGGTAAGGCGGCCGGTCTGCAGTACATAGCCCCGATGGGCGATCTGCAGGGCAATGCGGGCGTTTTGTTCGACCAGGAGAATGGTCTTGCCGGCCTGGTTGAGGCTTTGTATGGTTTCGAAGATGAAGTCCACCAGCACCGGGGCCAGCCCCATCGAAGGCTCGTCCATCAGCAGCAACTTGGGGTCTTGCATCAGCGCCCGAGCGATGGCCAGCATCTGCTGCTCACCGCCGGAGAGGGTTCCGCCTTTTTGGCTGCGGCGCTCGTGCAGGCGGGGGAAGAGCTGGAAGGCGTGCTCCTTGCGCTGTTGAATCACTTTTCTGTCGTTCTCCAGAAAGGCCCCGATCTCGAGGTTCTCCTCCACGGTGAGCCGGGGAAAGATGCGCCGCCCTTCTGGAACGTGCCCGATGCCCATGGCCACGATCTTGTGCGCGTCGAGGCGCTGGATGGGCTTGCCCTGATAGAGTACCTCGCCGCGCCGGGCCTTGACCATCCCGCTGATGGTGCGCAAGGTGGTGCTCTTGCCGGCCCCGTTGGCTCCGATCAGGGTCACGATCTCTCCCTCGTTGACCTGGAGGGAGATTCCCTGCAAGGCGTGGATGTGGCCGTAGTAGGTGTGGACGTCCTTGAGCTCGAGCATGGGGATGGTGCTCATGCCGCACCCCCGGCCGCACCCTTGCCCAAGTAAGCCTCGATCACCCGAGGGTTGCTGCGGATCTCCGCCGGTAAGCCCTCCGCGATCTTCGAGCCGTACTCGAGCACCGTAATCCGGTCCGATATGCTCATCACCATGCTCATGTCGTGTTCGATCAGCACGATGGTCAGTCCCAACTCCTTGCGCAGCCGCTGCACGTCGGCTTTGAGCTGGTCGGTCTCCTGGGGGTTCATCCCGGCGGCGGGTTCGTCCAAAAGCAACAGCTTAGGCTCGAGCGCCAGCGCCCGGGCGATCTCCAGGCGGCGCTGCTCACCGTAGGGCAGGTTGCGGGAAAGCTCCCCGGCTCGGTTGGCCAGGCCCATGTAGGCCAGCAACTCCATGGCCCGGGCCTTGGCCCTGGCCTCTTCGCGGCGGAAGCTGGGGGTGTGCAGGATGGAGGCCAGGTAGGAGGTGTGGGTGTGGATGTGGTGGCCCACCAGCACGTTCTCGAGCACGGTCATGGCTCCGAACAGCCGGATGTTCTGGAAGGTACGACCCACCCCTTTAGCCGCTACTCGATCGGGCGATAAGCCGGTGATGTCCTCGCCATCCAGTAGGATCTTTCCTCCATCGGGTGCGTAGATACCGGTGAGCAGATTGAAAAACGTGGTCTTTCCCGCGCCGTTGGGACCGATCACCGAGAAGATCTCCCCGGGCCGGACCTCCAGGCTCACGTCGTTGACCGCCAGCAGCCCACCGAAGCGCTTGGAAACGCCCTGAACCGAGAGCGAGTAGCCACGTACCGCGGGGGGGGAGGTAAGGGGTGCACTCATGACCCCTCCTGGGCTTCCTCAGCCTCGAGCTTATGCCGCCGTTCGGGGATGAGCCCTTCGGGCCGGAAGATCATCGTCAGGATCAGCACGATCCCAAACACCAGCCGCTCGTACTTGGCGGGCTCGAGCTGGTTGGGTAGGTTGGCCAGGTTGAAGCCCAGCACGGTTGCCCCACTTTGCCGCAGGGCGTTGAGGTATTCCGAGAAGCTTTTGAGCAGGTCGATGTTAAGGATGGTCAGGGCGGCGGCCCCCAGGACCACCCCGGGGATCGAGCCCATCCCGCCCAGCACCACCATCCCCAAAATCGTGATCGAGGCCAGCAGGGTGAAGGACTCCGGGCTCACGAAGGTGCGCTGCGCGGCGAAGATCACCCCCATCGCCCCGGAGAAGGCCGCCCCGGTAGCAAAGGCCAAGAGCTTGGTGCCCAGCATGGGGATGCCCATGGCCTTGGCGGCGGTCTCGTCCTCGCGGATGGCCACCCAGGCCCGCCCGAAGCGCGAGTTGCCCAGATTCAGGTTGACCGTGATCACGATGCCGATGATCACCAGTACCAACAGGTAGAAAAAAAGCTGATAATCGGTGCGGGCATCCAGCTGGGTTCCAAAAGGAGCCAAGATCGGGTTTACGATCGCGCGGAACCAGTCTATCCCGGGACGTTCTACCGGGGTGATGCCCTGGGGGCCGTTGGTGATGTTGACGGGGTGGTCGAGGTTGTTGGCCAGCACCCGCACCACCTCGCCCAGCCCCAGGGTCACGATGGCCAGGTAATCCCCGCGCAGCCGCAGGGCAGGCAGGCCGATCAGCACGCCGGTGATCGCTGTGGTGATGACCGCCAAAGCCATAAAGAGATAGAAGAAGTTCCCGTTTAGGGGGAAGCCCCCGCCGGTGAAGTGGTTGGCCTGGGGTGAGCCAAAGATGGCCCAGGTGTAGGCCCCGATGGCGAAAAAGGCCGCGTAGCCTAGGTCCAAGAGCCCGGCCATCCCCACCACCACGTTGAGACCCAGGGCCATCGCCGCGTAGATGCCGATCTGGATGCCCAGCTCGAAGAGGAAGGAGTTGCTGAACCCGGCGATGGGCACTGAGATGAGCAGGATGGCGGCTCCCAAGAGCCCCTTGATCCAGCCGGGGACGTTAGGGATGGTGATGAGCGAGGCCAAAACGGCCACCAAGCCGATAAAGAGCACGTCCCCCCCGGCTCCCCGGGCCAGCCCCAGGGTGCAACCCAAGGTGAGCAGGGCCAGCGAGAGGGCCCGCGCCGGCATGGAAGCCCGCAGATAGACGGTAAGCCCCACCGCGGCGATGACCACCAACCCGCTCAAGACGCCCGGGGCCAGCAGCAACAGCAACAACGAAACCGCCGCTGCTCCCAGCACCAGGCCGTTGGCGAAGGGGGGCTTCCCCGAGCTAAGCAAGGGCTGGTTCTTGCTCATACTTTCTCCTTGACCACTTGGCCCAAGAGCCCTTGGGGCCTGAAGAGGAGTAGCAGGATCAGGATCAAAAAGGCGATCACGTCCTTGTACTCGGTGCCGAATTTGCCACCGGTGAGGGTGGGCATGTAGGTCCCGGCTAGGGTCTCGAGCTGCCCCAGCACCAATCCCCCCACCATGGCCCCAGGGATGTTCCCGATTCCGCCCAGCACCGCGGCAGTGAAGGCTTTGAGCCCTGGCAAAAAGCCTACGTAGGGCGAGATGGTGGTGTACTGCACGGCGAAGAGCACCCCCGCCACCCCCGCCAAAGCTCCACCGATCAGGAAGGTGCGCGAGATGATCTGGTCGGGGCTGATCCCCATCAAGGCGGCGGTGTTCATATCCTGGGCCACCGCGCGGATGGCGGTTCCCAGCTTGGTGCGGTTGACCAGGTAGCTGAGCCCCAAGAGCATCAGGATCGAGACCACCACCAGGATGACGGACTTGAGTTGGACGAAGATGCCCAGCAGGGAAAAGGACTGCTCGAGGGCGGGCAGGCTGTTGATGCGCAGAAAGAACTCATTGTGCCAGATGGCCTCAATCAGCCGCACCAGGTCTTGCAGCACGAAGGAGACGCCGATCGCCGTAATCAGCGGCACCAGTCGGTTGACCGCACCCCGTTTGCGCAGGGGGCGGTAAGCCAGCCGTTCCACCCGCACCGCCACGATTCCCGAGATGGCGGCCCCTATGACCAAGGCGATCAGGAGCAGCAACAGGGCGTTGGGGACGACCGGGACCAGGTAGCGGAAAACTTCCACCCCGGCCACCGCCCCGATCATGAAGATCTCCGAGTGGGCGAAGTTGATCAGCTCGAGCACCCCGTAGACCATGGTGTAGCCCAGGGCGATCATGGCGTACACGAACCCGAGCAGCAGCCCCTCGAAGAACACCTGGGGTAAGAGCTGCAACAGAGCATCTAGCAAGCGAGGCCTCCTTCAAGGATGGTTTAGACCAGCAAGCTTCATCACCGGATGATAGACGATTTTCTGGCGACGCGATAATCAGGACCACTATATCCTGATTTGACGCCCTGGGTAAGGGTTTTGGTCGGGCTTCATTATTTAAGGGGTGGCCCGGAGGCCACCCCTCGAGATCTGCCCGATGCTAGCGCAGAGCAGGGGCTGGGACCGCCACCTTCTTCAGCAGCTTGGCGTCGGCGTACTTACCGTTTTCCATGTAGAGCACGAAGTAGTCGGCGACCTTGATGTCGCCCTTGCTGTCGAACTCGATCTCACCGGTGAGGCCGGCCAGCTTGACCTTGCGGACCTCCTGGGCGACCTGCTTGACATCGGGCTTCTTGCCGCCGTTGGCCTTGATGGCCGCCTCGATGGCGGTGATGATCACGTTGGCCGCGTCGTAGGCGTAGATGCCAAAGCCTTCGATCTTCTTGTTGAACTTCTGCTCGAAAACCTTGGCCAGGGCCGCGGCCTTGGGGAACTGGCTCACCGGGCCAGCGACGGTGGTGAAGTAGGTGTTCCTGGCCGCCGCGGTACCGGCCAGACGCTCGTACTCGGAGGAGTCGAGGCCGTCGCCGCCCATGATGGGGGTGGTGATGCCGCGCTCGCGGAGCTGCTTGGCGAAGGGGCCGATCTGGTCGTAGATGCCGCCGAAGTAGATCAGGTCGGGTTTGGCAGCTTGGATCTGCAGGATCAGCGAGGCGAAGTTGCTCTTCTCCTCGGTGCCTACGAGCTGCAGTACGGTTCCGCCGAGGGCCTTGAAGCGCGCCGCGAAGTTCTCGGCCAGGCCCTGCCCGTAGGCGGTTTTGTCGTGGAGCACAAAGGCCTTGGTCAGTTTGAGATCGCGGTAGGCGAACTCAGCCCCGGCCGGGCCTTGTACGTCGTCGCGTCCACAGACACGGTTGACGTTGGGCAGGTTGCGGTCGGTGACGCGGGGGTTGGTGTTGGCCGGAGAGACCATCACCAGCCCGGTGCGGGCATAGACCTCGGAGGCGGGGATGGCTACGCCGGAGTTGAGGTGGCCGACCACGCCCAGGATGTCCTTGTCGTTGATGATGCGGTTGGCGTTGGCTACGCCGGTGTCGGGGTTGGCCTGGTCATCGTAGGGGACCAGTTGCAGGTCAAAGCCCAAGGCCTTGAACCGGGCCTGAGCCTCCTCCACGGCTACCTGAGCCCCCAGCTTGATCTGTTCACCCAAGGCCGCCTGCCCACCCGACAGCGGCGACTGGGTGGCGATCTTGATCACGTTGGACTGGGCCGAGGCCAGCCCCAGGGCCAGTGCGCCAATTGCGACGATAAGGGTTTTCTTCATGCTGATTCCTCCACCAACTTTCAACTTTGAACGCGCGGTGACTGTGTGTGCGGCGTTTTCGATCAGAGCAATCCTCCGCTGCGCGCTCGTTGCGGGCTCATTCTATACAGGTTGTCCGGCCTCTTGTCAACGGCGTTTGGCGCTTCGATACGGCCAAAACGTTTCCTTGGCTGACCGGTCAGTTTTAGCGGGCTGCCAAACCCCCCGCCCGCCCTGACCAAAGCCCGTGGCTCAAAGACTTTTCTCGAGCCCACTGCAGGGGCCAGGCCCACCCTTAATGTTTTCTATACAATTTGGACCGAGCCCCTCAATACTCCGCCAAATACTGATCCAACTCCCACCGGTGCACGGCGATGCGGTAAGAGTCCCACTCGATGCGCTTGGCCCTAAGAAAGTGCTCGTAGGCGTGCTCACCCAGGACGTTTCTCACCACTCGGTCTTTTTGCAACGCCTCGAGCGCCTCCCGCAAGGTTCCCGGTAGCTCGCGCACCCGATGCTTGCGCCGGTCGCGCACCGACATCTGGTAGATGTTGCGCTGGATGGGGGGTGGCGGCTCGATATGCCCTTCAATGCCGTCCAGACCGGCCCCGATCATCACCGCCAGGGCCAGATAGGGGTTGCAGGAGGGGTCGGGCATGCGCAGCTCGGCCCGGGTTCCCACCCCCCGCCGGGCCGGAACCCGGATCATGGCCGAGCGGTTGGAGGCCGACCAGGCGATGTTGGTGGGGGCCTCGTAACCGGGGGTGAGGCGTTTGTAGGAGTTCACCAGGGGGTTGGTGATGGCTACCATGCCATCGGCGTGCTCCAAAAGCCCCCCGATAAAGTGCAGGGCGGTCTTGGAGAGCCCGTACTGCCCCTTGGGGTCATAGAAGGCGTTTTCCCCTCCCCTAAAGAGCGAGAGGTGCATGTGCATCCCCGAGCCGCTGATCCCGGCGATGGGCTTGGGCATGAAGGTGGCGTGCAACCCGTGGTTGAGCGCCACCCGCTTGACCACGAACTTGAAGGTGGTGATGTTGTCGGCGGCCTTGAGGGCGTCGGTGTACTTGAAGTCGATCTCGTGTTGCCCCGGGGCGACCTCGTGGTGGGAGGCCTCGATCTCGAAGCCCATCGCCACCAGCACGTTCACCATGTCGCGGCGGGCCTCCTCGCCCTTGTCAATCGGCGCCAGATCGAAATACCCCGCCGCGTCGTGGGTCTTTACGGTGGGCAGGCCGTCGGCGGTGCGGGTGAAGAGGAAAAACTCCGGCTCCGGCCCGGCGTAGAGGTTATCGAAGCCCAGCTTTTGCAGCCGCTCGATCTGCCCTTTGAGGATTCCCCGGGGGTCGCCTTCAAAGGGTTTGCCGTCGGGCTTGGCCACGTTGCAGATCAGCCGGGCTACCCGTCCCCGCCGGGGATCCTCTAGCTCATCGGGGAAGACCACGAAGGTGTTGTAGTCGGGCTTAAGGAGCATGTCGGACTCCTCGATGCGGGTGAAGCCCTCAATGGAGGAGCCGTCGAACATGATCTCACCGTCCAAGGCCTTCTCGAACTGCGAGGCCGGGACCTCCACGTTCTTGTTGAGCCCCAGGATGTCCGTAAACTGCAGCCGCAGGAAGCGCACGTGCTCCCCGCGCAAAATACTTAAGATGTCGGATTTGGTCTGCGGCATGGCAGCCCCAGTATAAGCGCCGAGTGGGGAGGTTTAAGCCGACTTGGCTCGAGTTTCCCGGGGCACTGGGTGATTCTCTCGAGTTCACCCCGGTCTTGGGGGCATGCTTCACCCGGACCAAGCACTCCGTTTGGCGAGCCGCGGGCCGGGTCCAGCGGATCCACCTGGGGCTTGGCTTTACCTTGAGCCGATCCGGTAGATCGCTCCGCGGTAGTCCACCACGTACAACTCCCCATTGAGGTCTTCACCGAAGGAGCTGATGTTGTACTCGGTGTCGGCGACCACCCGGGCGGTCCACTGGCCGTTTTGCTGGCGCCCCGCCCAGATCCGCCCGCTGCCGAAGTCGCCGTAGAGGTAAGCCCCCTCGAGGGCCGCCGCGAGGCTCCCCCGGTAGCGGTAGCCGCCGGTGATGGAGTTGCCCTGGGAATGGTCGTACTCGAGCACCGGATCCACCAGCCCCGGGCGCTCGCAGCCGGATGGGGGGTTATAGCACTGGCTGCCCTCTTTGAGCCGCCAGCCGTAGTTCTCCCCACCTTTGCTGGAAGCCGGCTGGAAGTTCACCTCCTCGATGCGCCCCTGGCCCACGTCCCCCATCCAGAGGTCGCCGGTCTCGCGGTCGAAGGAGAAGCGCCAGGGGTTTCTCACCCCGTAGGCCCAGATCTCCGGTCGGGCTCCCGGACGGCCCACCAAAGGGTTGCCCTGGGGGATGGCGTAGGCCCGGCTGCCCTCCGAGCGGTTGACGTCAATGCGGAGGATCTTGCCCAGCAGGCTCCCCAGGTTCTGGGCGTTGTTCTGCGGGTCGCCGGCGGAGCCGCCGTCGCCCATGCCGATATAGAGGTAGCCGTCCGGCCCGAAGGCGATCATGCCGCCGTTGTGGTTGGCGTAGGGCTGATTGATGGTGAGGAGCACCTGGGCGCTTTGGGGGTCGGCCCGGTTGGGGCTGCTGGAAACCTTGTAGCGGGCGATCACCGTCGCGCCGTCGCCGCGCCGGGTGTAGTTGAGGAAGAACAGCCCGTTCTGCCGGTAGTTGGGGTGGAAGGCCAGCCCCAAGAGACCCCGCTCGCCGCAGCAGGAGATCAGGTCGCTCACGTCGAGAAAGGGCTCTTGCAGCAGTTTGCCGTCCTGCACGATGCGCACCCGCCCCCCTTGCTCGAGCACGAACATCCGGCTGGCATCCCCCGGGGCATAGGTCAGCCACAGGGGCTGCTGGAGACCCTGCACCACCGGGGTAAAGGTCAGCGACTGCGCCTGCGCCACACCGGCCAGGGCCAAGATGAACAGGAATCGTTTCATACCACCAGCCTAGCCGGACTCGCTGAGGCCATCCTGTGGGCCAGACCGCCATCCTGGCCTGACACACCGCTGAATGCCGACCGGCTATGATAGGGCGCAAGGAGGAGCCATGCGTCGCAGAGACTTGCTCAAAGCGGGGTTCGTCACGGGTCTGACCGCCGCCGGTGTGGTGCGCGCCCAGGGGGCCTCGAGCGGAAACTTTTCGCTCACCATCGTCCACACCAACGACACCCATGCTCACCTGGAGCCCACCTTACTCACCCTGGGAGGCAAGCCAAACCAGCCCGTGGGAGGCTTTCCCCGGGTGATCTCGCTTTTCGACCGCTTCCGCGCCTCGGAGCGTAACGTGCTCTTTTTGCATGCAGGGGACGTGTTCCAAGGCACCCTTTACTTCAACCAATACCGGGGTCTGGCCGACCGCTACTTTCTGCACCGCATGGGGGTGCGGGTGATGGCCATCGGTAACCACGAGTTCGACAACGGGCCGGACGGCCTTCAGCCCTTTGTGGACGGAGCTCGCTTTCCCATCCTCTCGGCCAACACCGACGTCTCCAAAGAACCTAAGCTGGCCGGGAAGATCCGCTCCTATGCGGTGGTGAGGGTGGGAGGGGAGAACATCGGGGTCATCGGCCTCACTACCCCCGACACCTCGCTCATCGCCAACCCCGGCCCCACCGTTACCTTCACCGACCCGGCACAGGCTGCTCAGCGGGCGATCATGGAACTGATGGGCCGAGGCGTGAAAAAAATCGTCATTCTCTCGCACCTGGGCTACTTGCAAGATCAGGAATTGGCCAAGAAGGTGGTAGGAGCGCAGGTCATCGTGGGTGGTCACTCCCACACCCTTTTGGGGAGCTTCCCCGAGGTCAGGGAGCTTCAACCTGCCGGCCCCTACCCCACGGTGGTCAAGAACCCCGAGGGCAAGGACGTGCTGATCGTGCAGGCTTGGGAGTGGGCTAAGGTGGTGGGACAGCTCAAGGTGGAGTGGAACCAAGCCGGGGAACTGGTTCGATACGAAGGCCGCCCGATCCTGATCACCGCCGATATCCCCGACGAGCGTTTCGCCCTCGAGGCCCTCAAGGTCTACGCCATGCCCATCGCGGCTTTGCAGGCTCAGGTGGTATCCCAAGCCCGAGTAGACCTCCAGGGGGATCGCGCCGTGGTACGCCGCCGCGAGAGCAATCTCTCCAACCTCATCGCCGACGCTATGCTGTGGAAAACCCGTACCGCGGGGACCGTGATCGCCCTGCAAAACGGTGGGGGGGTGCGGGCTACTATCCCAGCCGGGCCCATCAGCGTGGGCAAAGTCTACGAGGTGTTGCCCTTTGGGAACACCCTGGTGGTGCTGGACCTGAAGGGAAGCGAGATTCTGGCGGCGCTCGAGAACAGCGTTTCCCAATGGGAGCAAGGAGCCGGGCGCTTCCTCTCCGGGGTGGCCGGCCTGCGCTACACCTTTGACCTCTCTCGGCCGGCGGGCAGCAGGGTTAGCAAGGTAGAGGTGCTTCAGGGTGGGCAGTTTGTGCCGCTTGATCCGGGTGCGACCTACCGCACCGTGGTCAACAGCTTCATAGCCAACGGCGGTGACGGGTTCGACAGCCTCAAAGGGGCCAAAGGCTACCGGGTGGATACGGGCTTCTCTGACGCCGAAAGCTTCCTCGAGTACTTGCGCACCCAGCCTGCTTGGGAACCCAAGGTCGAGGGCCGCATCACTATCCTTAACGAGCCCAAGACCGGGGTGGAGCGCCCGGCCTATGTGGCGACCCCCCAGGACTTGGTCGGATCATAGAAGGCGCAACTCTACTCCGCGACGGCCTTTTCCGCCAGGGCCGGGACGTGGTCGGCCTTCTCTGAAGAGTGGCCGGGGTTCACCTTGAGGGCCGGGTTGGCATACGCGGCGGCGTGGTTGGCGGCAATCGCGGCTTCCCCAAAGCCCAGGGCGATCAGCGGCAGCTTGCCGGGGTAGGTCACAATGTCTCCGCAGCCAAAGATGCCGGGGCGGCTGGTCTCCATCTTGGAGTTGACCTTGATCTTGTTGCCCTCGAGTTCCAGCCCCCAGCCGGCCAGCGGCCCCAGCTTGGAGAGATACCCGGCCAGGATGATCACCGCGTCCAGCTCGAGCGTGGTCTCCTCTTTGGTCCCGTTGTGAAAGATCGTGGCCCGCCGCACCTGCCCATCCCCCTCGATCCTCTTGACCTCATAGGGGGTGAGCAGCCGGATCTCCCCAGCCTCGGCAGCCGCCCGCATCTGATTGACCGTGGCTCCGTGGGCCCGGAAAGCGTCGCGCCGGTGGATGGTGGTGACCTGGGCCCGGTCCTTGAGCCCGAGCGTCCAGTCCACCGCGCTATCCCCGCCCCCCACGATGAGCACCCGCTTACCGCGGAACTCCTCGGGGTTCTTGACCGCGTAGTAGACTCCGTGGCCCACGAAATCACTCTCGCCGGGGCAGCCGATCTTGCGCGGTTCGAAAGCTCCTACCCCGGCGGCGATCACGATGGAGCCGGTGCGGTAGTGGTGACCCGATGAGGTCTGGATCAGGAAATCGCCGTTGTCCTCCGCGAGCTGCTCGGCCCGCTCACCCAGGCTATACACCGGCTTGAAGGGCTCGAGCTGCTCCACCAGGTTGGCGACGATGTCCTTAGCCAGCACTTTGGGGAAGCCAGCGATGTCGTAGATGTACTTCTCGGGGTAGAGGGCGGAGAGCTGACCGCCGGGCTCGGGAAGGGGGTCGATGATGCGCACGCTGAGGTTGCGCATCCCCACGTAAAAAGCCGCAAAAAGACCCGCTGGGCCAGCGCCGATAATGGTCACGTCCGTCCGCATAATGGCAACACAATAGCACAATGGGCGCCCAGCATAAATATGCTCGCGCTCAGAGAGCCCCACGGGTTGTGCGCCATCAGCTTACGCCGGGAAGGAAGACCTGGCAAGGATGGGTCACGCGTGGCCCCTGGCGGTTCGCCAACGAAAAACCCTCGAGCGGGCTCGAGGGTTCAAAATCGCCCTGGCCTTAGGCTGCCTGCTGGGCCAAGTCCTCGAGGCCTTCCAGATTCTGGAGCATCAGCTTGCCGTAGCCACTGCGGATGTAGCCTTCGCGGGAAAGCTCGCCAATGACCTTGGTGACGGTCTCCCGCACCGATCCGACGGCTGAGGCGATCTCGTCGTGGGTGGCGCGAACCCCCATGCGACCGCCGGGCTCCCGGAAGGCCGCAGGGGTCTGGGAAAGCTCGAGGAGAGCCGCCGCGATGCGGTTTTTGAGGCGCTGGCCAGTCAGGCGCTGGATGGTCTTGTAGGTCTGGGCCAGGGCCGTAACCAGGTGCACGGTGAGCTGCTGGGTCTCCTCGGGCGAGAGCAACGCGGGGGAGAGGGTGTCGATGCGGGTGTCGGTGGCGGCTTCGGCGAAGTAGGCGCGTTCGGTTCCGGAGAGGGTTTCCTCGCCAAAAAACTCGCCGGGGCGCACAAAGCGCAGGGTAAGCGCGTTGCCTTCCTCATCTACGCTCTGGAGGCGCACCAGCCCCGACCTTACCCGGTAGAGCCCATCCTTGGGGCCGGGTATGCCCGGATAGAGGATGATCTCACCCGCGCGGTAATTTATGGTGTCTAGGACGCTGGTAGGCATGCTTATTCCTCCTGGGTAAAGGATATCACGATTCCGCCATTTTGTAAACCTAAAAGTTTAGATAATCGTGAGGAAGGTAAGAGGCGGATCGCGCCTTCTCCTATGGAGCAATACGCCCGGAGGGGGCAGATTGGATGCGCGGCGCTTACCACCAACCCTGTCGCTTCATCCACCAGGCCAGGCTTCCACCGATGAGGAGCAGGCCGCTCCATAAAAAGATCGCCCCAAAAGGCTCCGGCCAGTTATATTCAGGCAGCTTGACGTTGGTGCCGTAAATGCCGGCCCAGAGGGTCAGCGGGAGGAAGAGGGTGGAGATCACGGTGAGGCGCTGGACAACCTGGTTGAGCCTATTGTTCTGCGCCGAAAGATGAACTTCTAGCGCCCCTGACAAGCTCTCTCGAGCCGCATCCAGGCCTTCATATACCCGTACCATGCGGTCGGTGAGGTCGCGGAACAAGTAAGCCTCCGGGCCGATCTCAGGGAGGCGCTCGAGATGGCTCAGGGCTTCACGGGCCTGTGAGGCCAGACGCCGGGTCGCCAGGACCTCGCGCCGTACCTCGAAGACCGTGCGGGGTAGGGTCGGGGTATCTCCTGGGAGTGATTCCTCTTCCATCTGCTCGATGCGGTCCGACAGACCATCCACGTACTCGAAAAACGTCTCCACTCCCCGGCCCAACAACCGTTGCCAAAGCACGATGGGAGGGCAGGGGTAAAAAGCATTCCATTCCTGCTCCAAGTAGTTGACGGGCTCGTTGCGAAAGGTGAGCAAGACCTCCTGCTGTGGAAAGTAGAAGTAGGAGACCCGCTCTGTGCGGCTTTTGGGAAGCTGGGGGGTCTCGAGGGTGCGCAGGATGAGGAACAGGTGTTCGGGATAGCGTTCGAAGCGGCTCCAGTGCCCGATCTCGAGGGCGTCCTCGAGCGCCAGGGGATTTAGCCTATAGCGCTCTTTGAGGGTGGCAAGTTCCCCGTCGGTAGGGGCTTCCACGTCCACCCAGGCCCCTTCCGCCAAGGGGCCACAAGGAGAGCCGTCGGAAAGGCGCTTGACCCGGATCATACGGGGGCTCGAGGCTCCAACTCATTCCAGCGCGTTCACGCTCGCGGCGATCCAGCGCAGATAGTCCACCGAGCCATGGTCAACCGAGAGGGCCAGCACCTCGGGCAGGGTGTAGGGGTGGAGCTGCTTGATGCGGGCCTCGAGCGCCGCGTAGCGTTCATCGCGGGTTTTGATGAGCAGCAATAGCTCGCCGTCCTCGGCTACTTTTCCCTCCCAGCGATAGATCGAGGTCAGCCCCGGCACGATATTGACACAGGCGGCTAGCCGCTCCTCGACCAGGGTTCGCCCCATGCGGCGGGCGGTCTCGAGGTCGGGGACGGTGACCAATAGGACCAGGTTCATCCTTCACCCCTGGCGGCCCGGTCCGCCAACACGATGATCTCGTGGGCCTGAACTCGGTTGGGAGGGATGTCCTCACCGGCCAGCAACCGCCGTAGGGCTTCTTGTTTTTCCGCACCGGCGACCAAGTAGATGACGGTACGGGCCTGTGAGAGCGCGTAAAGCCCCAAACTGACCCGCTCGGGAGGGGCTTTGGGGGCGTGATGAACCGGGACCACCAGGCGGACAGACTCGAGGGCCGGGTTCCCTGGGAAGAGGCTCGCGGTATGCCCATCCTCACCCAGGCCCAACAGGGCCAGGTCAAAAGGCAGCAGCTCGCGTACCGCCCTTTCCATCTGCTCGGCGGCTGGTTCCGGCCCTAGCTCGGCGGGGAAGCGGTGCAGGGTATAGCCCCTTGTCCCTAAGGCTAGGGCAATGGCCCGGTCGTTACGCTCAGGATGCTCAATGGGCAGACAGCGTTCATCGGAGGGGATGAGCTGCAACCGGTGCCACAGGAGGTCGGCCTTGCCGAAGAGCGCGTAGGCCAGCCGAGGGGTACGCCCCCCGGCCAGCACCGCACGGCCCCCGGCAGACAACCGCTCGGCGAGAAGGTCAGCCGCGGCCCTGGCCACGGATTCGTAGGTATCGAAGACCTGGAGCTGTACTTTCGCCGAGGGGGGGCGTACTTTGGCCGAATCAGGCGCCCAGTCGGAGCGGTCCATAGGGTCTTTGGCGTTAGCCGTGGGGTGGTTCATCAACTTGGAGTTTAAGAGGCTAGCCCAGTTTGCGCCAGCGATGGCCGTTCTCGAGCAGGTTAAACTGATTCTTAGGGCCAAAGCTTCCGGGTGCGTAAAGCTCAGGCGGATCCACTGGCCGCAGCACCGGCTCCAGCACCCGCCAGGCCCACTCCACCTCGTCGAAGCGGAGGAAGAGCGAGCGGTCGCCATAGAGGGCATCCAGGATCAGGGTGGCATAGGCCGAAAGCTCACCATCGTTCTTTGAACGGTACGAGGCCCGCAGCGAGGTGCGGCGGGAGGAAAGCTGCAGCCCCGGGGTCTTGACCTCTACGTCGAGGTGCATCCCCTCATGGGGCTGAACCTCCAGTACCAGCCAGCCGGGTTCGGGGTTGCAGTCGGTGTCCTCGAACAGCCGCTGGGGCGGGCCTTTGAACTGCAGAGCGACCTCGGTGTGTTTCCTGGCCAGCCGCTTGCCGGTGCGGAGGTAGAAGGGAACCCCTTTCCAGCGCCAGTTGTCCAGGTAGAGCTTGAGCGCGGCGAAGGTCTCGGTGGAAGAGGACTCGAGCCCCGCCTCTTCCAGATAGCCCACGTACTGGCCCCGCACCAAGTTTTCGCCGCTTAGGGGCCGGATCGAACGCAGCACCTTGACCTTCTCGTTGTGCAGGAGGTCCGCCTCGATCTTGGGGGGTGGCTCGAGGGCAGAGAGCGTCAGGAGCTGCATCATGTGGTTCTGCACAATGTCCCGCAGCGCTCCCACCCCGTCGTAAAACTCGCCCCGCCCCTCCACCCCGATCTCCTCGGCTACGGTGATCTGGACCTGGGCGACGTGCAGATTGTTCCACAACGGCTCGAGCCAGGCATTGGCGAAGCGGAAGACCAGCACGTTTTGCACGGTTTCCTTGCCCAGATAGTGGTCAATGCGCAGGATCTGGGGTTCGTCCCAGTGCTGCAGAAGCTGGTGCTGTAGCTCGAGGGCACTCTCGAGGTCGTGGCCAAAGGGTTTCTCGACGACCAATCGGCGGAATCCCCCCCTTTCCTTGGAGAGCCCGGCCCGGCCTAGGTTGGCGGCCACGGTGGGGAAGACGTCGGGGGGCAGGGCCAGGTAGAACAGCACCGAGGGGGCCAACCGGCGGCCCATGGCTTGCAAGCTTTCCACCGAGTAATCCGAGACCTCGTAGCCGAGCCGCCCCAAAAGCCGGTCCCATACCCTCGGCTCGATCTTTCCCTCGAAGCTTTCCAGACTCTCTCGGGCTTGCTCGCGGAACCGCCCAGGCTCCACCGGCTTGCGCCCCACCCCGAGGATCCGCAAGCCCTCGGGCAGCTTGTGGGCCGCCTCGAGCTGGTATAAGGCGGGCAGCAGCTTGCGCCGGGTGAGGTCGCCGGTCGCACCGAAAATCACCAGGTCAATCATGGGAAGCCCTCCGGGCTTTTAGAGGGCCTGTGGCGGATAGAAGAGGCAGATCGCTTCCGCGCTCGGCCATTGGCTACTCCCTCTCATCCTTGGCCTTCTGCCTTCTGCACCGCGTGCCCGCCGAAGCCTTTGCGCATCATGGCCAGAAGCTTGTAGGCGTAGCCTTCCTGATCCTGGCTGCCAAAGCGGGCGTAGAGGGCCTCGGTGATGACCGGGGCGGCTACGCCCAGTTCGACCGCCTCCATCACGGTCCAGCGGCCTTCCCCGGAGTCCGCTACCACCGGGGCGATGCCGGCTAAGTCTTGGTCCTCGGCCAACGCTGCCGCGGTGAGGTCCAAAAGCCAACTGCGGATCACCGTGCCGTAGCGCCAGGCCTCGGTGAGTTCGGCCAGGTTGGTGGCGAACTCCTCCTTCTTGCGGATGATGGCCAGGCCCTCAGCCAGGGCTTGCATCATCCCGTACTCGATGCCGTTATGCACCATCTTGGCAAAGTGCCCGGCCCCCACCGGCCCGGCCCAGACCCAGCCCTTATCCGGCGCAGGGGCCAGGAGCTTGAGGAAGGGCTCGAGCCGCGCGCGGGCCTCAGGGCTTCCTCCGGCCATCAGGCCGTAGCCGTTTTGCAAGCCCCAGACCCCGCCCGATACCCCCACATCGGCGAAGAGAAAGCCCTTCTCCTCGAGCCACCGCCCCCGTCGCTGGGAGTCCTTGTAGTTGGCGTTTCCCCCGTCTACGATGAGGTCGCCGGGGGAGAGAAGGGTGGCCAGCCGCTCTAAGGTTTGCTCCGTGGCCTCCCCCGCCGGGAGCATCACCCAGACCAGCCGGGGGGCTTTGAGGAGTGCCGGGAGCGCTTCGGGGTTTTCAGCCGGCACCATCCCTTCCGCAGCGATCTCGCGCACCGCTTCTGGGCTGCGGTTCCAGCCCACCACCCGCACCCCCAGCCGCACCAGGCGGCGGGCCATATTGCCGCCCATTCTTCCCAGACCGACGATCGCCAGTTCCAGCGCAGGTTCCCTCTCCATGCCCTCGAGTCTAAAGCAAAACTGAATCGGGTGGGATCAGCCCCCTTTTCGCGCGGCCTCGAGCGCGTCCCACTGCTCGGGGGTCACCGCATCCAGCACATTGAACTCGCCCGCGTTCCAAGCGCTCTCACCGCCATCGATGTAGATCAGATCCCCGGTGATAAAGCCCGCGTAGTCGGAGACCAGGTAGGCGGCGAGGTTGGCCAGCTCGAGGTGCTCGCCCATCCGCCTGAGCGGGATGCGCTGCTCAAAGAGGCGCTGGATCTCCGGGGTGGGCATCAGCCGGCTCCAGGCCCCCTCGGTGGGGAAGGGGCCGGGGGCGATAGCGTTGAGGCGAATTCGGTACTTGCCCCACTCGGCGGCCAGCGAGCGGGTCATGGCCACCACCCCGGCTTTGGCGACCGCCGAGGGCACCACGTAACCTGAACCCCGTTCAGCGTAGGTGGTGGCGATGTTAAGCACCACCCCCGGCTGCTTCCTGGCAATCCAGCGCTTGCCCAGCTCGAGCGTGCAGTATATAGTCCCGTGCAGCACAATCCCCAACACCGCATCCACGGCCCGGTGCGAGAGCCGCTCGGTGGGGGAGATGAAGTTCCCGGCGGCGTTGTTGACCAACACGTCCACCCGGCCAAAGTGGCCCTCCACCACGTCCAGCATGCCCTTTACCGCTTCCGCATCGCGCACATCCACCCGTGTAGCCAAGACCTCGCCGCCGGTCTCGGCCATCATCTCCTGGGCGGCTTGCTCGATCACCTCGGCTCGGCGGCTGGTGATGGCAACCTTGGCCCCGAGCTGCAAAAACCGCGTGCTCATCGAGCGGCCTAGCCCGGTGCCGCCGCCGGTTACAAGGATCACCTTATCTTTGAGCAGTCCTGGTTCGAACATATAGACCTCCTAAGCGCAGGTCCAGCCTACCCCTTTGGGCGCACGCGGCAGGGGTTTTGCCCGGCTGGATACGCGCCCAGCTAGTCTTGCGGGCGGATCACAAAGGCCGAGACCACCTCGTCGTCTTCGGCCAGGTTCATGATCTTGACCCCGCTGGTAGGCCGCCCATACAGCGAGATGCTGCCGACCTTGGTGCGGATGGCGATCCCTCGCCGCGAGAGCACCAGCAGGTCTTCATCGCCCGCGACCCGCATTAGTGCGGCGAGCTTGCCCACCTTATCGGTGGTCTTGAAGGTGATCACGCCCTGCCCGCCCCGGCCCTGTACCGGGTACTCGGCCACGCTGGTGCGCTTGCCGTAGCCCTTGGTGCCCACCGCCAGCACCTCACCCTCATAGCCCTTGGGCAGGATGACCAGCGAGACCACCTGATCACCCTCGTCCTTGAAGCGGATGCCGGTCACGCCTTGGCTGGCCCGCCCGGTGGAGCGCACATCCTCGAGATCAAAGCGGATGGCCTGGCCGTGTGCGGTGGCCAGCATGATCTGATCGCCGTCTTGAGCCATCCCCACCCCGATCAAGGCATCGTTCTCCAGCAGGTTGATGGCGATCAGGCCCGCCGAAGAGAGGTTCTGATACTCCTGGATCTCGGTGCGCTTGATGAGCCCCTGTCGGGTGGCGAAGACGAAGTATCCGGCCTCGGTGAGGCTCCGCACGCCCAAAAGCGCCGCCACCTCCTCGCCTTCGACCAAGGGGAGCATGCTCACCACATGGGTACCTCGGGCCTGGCGGCTGGCCTCGGGCAGCTCGAAGACCTTCTCGCGGTAGACCCGGCCCCGGTTGGTGAAGAACAGGAGGTCGTCGTGCATCGAGGCCACGAAGACCTGCACGGCCTCGTCCTCCTCTTTGGTCTTACCGGCCTGAGCGCCCACGCCGCCCCTTCCTTGAGCCCGGTAGGCCTCCAGCGGGGTGCGCTTCAAAAAGCCCTGGCTGGTCAGCGTAATCACCATCGGCTCGTCCTCGATGAGGTCTTCGGGGTTGAAGCCCTCCTCGAAGTCGGTGAGTTGGGTGCGCCGGGGGTCGCCGTACTTGTTCTTGATCTCCAGGAGTTCCCCCTTGACCACCCCCCACAGCCGCCCCTCGTCTTCCAGAATGGCGGTGAGGTAGGCGATGGTCTCCTGAAGCTCGCGGTACTCCTCTTGCAGCTTTTCCCGCTCCAGGCCCACCAGCCGCTGCAGCCGCATGTCCAGGATAGCCTGGGCCTGGATGTCGCTCAGGGCGAAGCGGGCGATGAGCCCGGCGCGGGCCTGGCCAGCGTCCGCCGAGCCCCGGATGAGGGCGATCACCTCGTCGATGTGGTCGAGCGCGATGAGCAACCCTTCCAGGACATGGGCCCGCTTTTTGGCCTCGGAGAGCTCGTACTGGGTGCGCCGGTACACCACCTCGCGGCGGTGGTTGAGGTAGTGGCGCAGCAGCTCGGGCAGGCTCAGCACCTTGGGCTCGCCGTTCACGATGGCCAGCAGGTTCACCGTGAAGCTGGCCTGGAGGCGGCTGTGCTTGTAGAGCTTGTTGAGCACCACCTGGGGGTTGGCCCCGCGCTTTAACTCGACCGCGATGCGCATCCCCTGACGGTCGGACTCGTCGCGCAAAGCAGCGATCTCCTCGATCACCTTGTTCTTCACCAGCCCGGCGATCTGGGCGATGAGGTCGGCCTTGTTCACCTGGTAGGGGATCTCGGTGAAGACCAGCATGGCCCGCCCGTTCTTGTCCTCGTTGCGCACCTTGGCCCGGACTTTGAGGCTGCCCCGCCCGCTGGCGTAAGCCTCGCGGACGCCCTTGCGGGAGAGCCGGGCCCCGGTGGGGAAATCCGGCCCCGGCAGGAGCTTCATGATCTCGTCGAGGGTGAGCCCGGGTTGATCGATGAGGGCCACCAAGGCGTCAATGACCTCGCTCAGGTTGTGCGGCGGGATGCTCGTGGCCATGCCGACCGCGATCCCCGTCGAGCCATTGACCAGCAGGTTGGGGATGGCCGCGGGCAGCACCTCGGGCTGAAGGGTGGTGCCGTCGTAGTTGGGGTAGAAGTTGACGGTTTCCTTGTCGATGTCCCGCAGCATCTCGTAGCCGATGCTCGAGAGCCGGGCCTCGGTGTAGCGCTGGGCGGCGGGGGGGTCGCCGTCCACCGAGCCGAAGTTCCCTTGACCGTCAATGAGGGGGTAGCGCTGGTTCCAGGGCTGGGCCAGCCGGGCCAGGGTGTCATAGATGGCGGCGTCGCCGTGGGGGTGGTACTTTTTCATCACCTCGCCGACGATCCCGGCGCTCTTGGAGTGTTTGCGGGTGGGTACTAGGCCCTCCTGCTGGGCGGCGTAGAGGATGCGCCGCTGTACCGGCTTGAGCCCGTCGCGCACGTCGGGCAAGGCCCGGTCCACGATGGTGGACATGGCGTAGTTGATGAAGCTCTGCTTGACTTCCTCGGTGATCTCAATGGGTAAAACCTGCGACATAGACCTCCATAAAAAAAGCGCAGCACGCGCTTCCGGTCGAACAAGTCATTATACCCTGAAACCCATCGTTATGTCAAAAACATAATGAGCCGGCATGGCCGCAGGAGTCCCGGGTGCAATTGGGGCGGTGAAATCCCCATCGGGGCTTTACATGTCCGTAGAGCCTTTATCGCTGTCGGTCTGCCCTTCCGCTAGCAGGGCGTACTGAACGCGATGAGCGGGGATCAGAAACACCTCCGGCTTGGTCGGGTTCACCCCGGCCAATTCTTGCATCTAGGGCCTCGGCGGCCTCCAGGTCCACCGGTCCAGGGTGAAGGCTCGGGTGCGCCAGCCTCGAGGACGGTGGTGCTCTAGTCGCTGTACCCGCTCGAGTTCCGAGAGGTGATCCGCCGGATAGAGCCAGACCCGCTTAGCCATAGCGCCTCCTTGCAAGACCAGTGTAGAACGGTTTGCCCTTCATTTGCCCTTCGATTGAGCGAGGGTAAGCCGCGCCGGGGACTGCTCGAGGCCAGCCAAGCAAAAAAGGGCGCCTCAGTGGGGTTGGCCTCAGATCAAGCCCAGCGGTTGGAAGTTCGCCCCCAAGACCCGCTCAATGTCGGCCTGAATCCAGCGCAGCGAGGCCGCGTACACGTTACGGAAGTCGGTTTTGTACTTCAGGGCATTCAGCTCGAGGTCCTCCAGGTCGGGCTCGCCGCCGTAGAGCCCGCCTTTCACCCCGCCACCCAACACCAGCATCAGGCCACCTTGCCCGTGATCGGTGCCGAAGGAGGCGTTCTCCGCCACCTGCCGCCCGAACTCGCTGAAGACCATGATCATCACGTCCTGATCGCGGCCCAGAGCTCTCATATCCTGGCGGAATGCGCCCAGCGTCTGGGCTAGGTAGCCCAGCAACTCCCCCTGACGTGGCGGTTGGGCCGCGTGGGTGTCCCAGCCACCCAAGGTGGTGTAGTAGACCGAGGAACCCAATCCCCCAGCGATCATGCGGGCCACGTCGGCCATAGCCTTGCCAAAGGGGTTGTCGGGGTACTGGGCTTTGTTGCTATAGGCGCGGATCCTGCCGATTCTGTCCAGCGCCCCACGCAAGCTGAGCATAGCCTGGCGAACCCCCTCGGCGGGGCCGGAGCGGGGTTGGGCTAGCTCCCTCTCTAAAGCTTCCGCGAAAGGTTTGGGTATGCGGATGGTGAAGCTATCCACCCCGGAGACCGCCGGGGCGGTGCGTTGGTGGCCAGTGACGGCTTGGGGTGAGACTCCGCCGATAAAGGTGTCGCAGAAGGGGTCGTCCTGAAGATCCCCCCAGCGCCCCAACCAGCCGATCTCCTCCTTGCGGGTGGGGTCAGCGGTGTGCCAGATCGAGGTGGAGATGAAGTGGCTGCGGTTGGGATTGGGATAGCCCACCTGGGGGATCAGGGCCAGACTCCCCTGGTCCCACATGCTCATCAAGGGGCGCAGCTCGGGGTGGAGGCCCAGGTTCTGGCCGTTTTGCCCCAGGTCGAGCACCGATTCCCGCTTGATGGCGATGTTCGGGCGGAGCCGGTAGTAGAGGTCGTTCTTGAAGGGCACCAGGGTGTTGAGCTGGTCATTGCCGCCGAAAAGATTAACCACCACCAGGATCTTGTCTTTGGACTGGGCGGCCAGGGCGCTGCGCGAGAGCAGGGAGGGGGCGGCTTGGCCCAGGGCCAGCGTGAGCAGCGATTTTTTGATGAAGTCGCGTCTGTCCATGGTGTATCTCCTACAGCAACTGCGCCTCGGGTTTGACCAGCGAGAGCGGGCCGTCGGCCCCATCCATGAAGACCTCCAGATCCAGCCCCTTTTCGCGCCCGGCGAAAGCCCCGATCAGGTTAAGCCGTACCAAAAGCGGTGACTCCGCCAGCCAGCTCATCCCGCCGTCCCAGCCTTTGACGTTGGGCGGATCGAAGGGGATCTGACCCATCGCGGCTAGCGCGCCGATCACCCGCGCGCTGGTCTTCCCTTCATCTTTGTCCCTCTGTCCCAGGGTGACCTTGCTCTCACCCGCCGCGTAGTGCAAACCCACCAGGTACTCGATGGGGCTTTTGACGATGGAAGCCCGGTGCTGGGGGGCGTAAAACTCCTCGCGGGTGAAGAGCCAGCGCAGCAGCTCGCGGGTTCCCCCATCGCGGAAGACCTTGGCGGCCTCTTCCACCAGGGGTTGGGGCGGGTTGGGGTTGAGGTAAAAGGCCAGCAGCTTTCGGCCCACCAAGCGGTAAGTCTCGGGGTGGGCGATCAGGATCTCCAGCACCTCGTCGCCGGTCTTGATCCGCCGGCCCATGAAGGTTTTGTCGCCGGGGTCGTGCCAGCGGGGGTTGAACACGTACTCGAGCCCCACGTTGGGGTCACGGTCTTTTCCCCGGGGGGCCCCCTGGGGCATCCGCACCGTCCAGCCGGTGAAGGCCCGGGCCGACTCGCGGATGTCTTGCTCGGTGTAGTGACCCGGGCCAATGGTGTAGAGCTCCATCAGCTCCCTCGCCCAGTTCTCGTTGGGGTGCTCCTTCTTGCTCTCGGCGTTGTTGAGGTATAGGAGCATCGCCGGGTTTTTGGCGATGGAGCGGAGCAGCTCGCCATAAGGGCCATAGCCGAACTGCCGGAAGGTGGCGAACTGGTTCCAGAAGTCAATGCCCTGAGCCCCCTGGGTCTCGCGGAACCCCGAGGTGAGGTGGCCGTGCCAGAAGAGCACCAGCCGCTCGGCGGCGGGGGTGGGGGTGGTGAGCCAGTGGGAGAGCCAGAGCTGGGTGATCTCCAGGTGCTGTAGCCCTTTCTCCTTGGCGGTGGCGGCGGTGCGGTAGGGGGGAGCCGGGGCGGGGTCTTGGAGGAGGGAGTCCACGGCGGCCTCGAGCCCCATCTGGGCTAACGTTTGCGCCTCCTCTTTACGTCCGCGGGCCGCCGCACGGCGCAGCAGATGGATTGCGTCTGGATAGCTGAGTGGTCGGGCCATGCCGATACTCCTTTCTACAAGCAGAATCCGGGTCGTCCCTGAACCAGGCTAGGCCCATTGGCTGAAGCCAAGCTTAAGCCTCAGGCCCAAGGTTCTCTTCACGGCCATGCCGCAAATAGAGCTGAATAGGGCCGGAAACCTTGCTTCCATCCCCGAATTCGAGTGAATGGAGGACCGGGAGGGAGCCTGCTGAGGCAGCTAAGCTCTACGCGCCGACCTCGAGCACTTCGGCCAGGTACATCAGGGCCATCTTGTAGGAAAGAGGGCCGAAGCCCGAGACCAGCCCCCGGGCAGCCTGGGCGGTGAGGGAGTGCCGTCGGAATTCCTCGCGGGCGTGAATGTTGGAGAGGTGAACCTCGACTACCGGGAGGGGCTGGGACTTGATGGCATCGAGGAGGGCCACCGAATAGTGGGTGAGCGCCCCGGGGTTGAGGAGAATGCCGATAAAGCCTTCGGCCTCGGCCCCCTGCACCCACTCCACGAGCTGGCCCTCGTAGTTGGACTGGCGGTTCACTACCCCCAGCCCCAGCTCCGCCCCCCAGGCCTCGCAGAGTTCCTCGAGTTCCTCCAGGGTGGCGCGCCCGTAAATCTCGGGTTCGCGGCGGCCCAGCATATTGAGGTTCGGCCCGTTCAATATCAGCACCATAGACCCCTCTTTAGGCTCTATCCTAACTGGATTGGGTGCTGGCTGTATCTCAGGGGGGAGTTCGTAGTATCTTGGCGGCGTGCCTAGACGCCTGATCTTTCTGGCCGGGCTGCTGGCCTTGGCCCAGGCCCAGAGCACCTATACGGTTCAGCGGGGCGATACCCTATTCTCCATCGCTCAGCGCCACAGCACCACCGTGGAGGCCCTGCAGGCCCTCAACGGCCTGGCCAACCCCGGCCAGATCCGGGTGGGCCAGGTGCTCCGGCTGAGTGGCCAACCCAGCCTCCCCGCCGCTCTGCGCCGCACCGATCTACCCGCGCCCATCGAGGCGCTGGAGTGGCCCCGCCAGACCGTCCAGGGCAACGTGGCGGTGCTTCGCCTGATCGCGCCGCAGCCGGTGAGCGGGCAGGTGCGCTTCCTCGGGGAGGACTACCCAATCCAGCAGAACCGGGTGCTCCTGCCGGTCCCGGCCCTACAAGACCCGGGGGTGTACCCCGCGGTGCTCTCGCTGGAGGGCCAGACCATCCGCTTGGATATCCGGGTGGTGGCCGGGAGCTTTGGCCGCTACATCCTGCGACTTTCCCCCGACCGCCAGGCCTTGCTGCAACCGGAGGAGCTGCGGGCTGAACGCAAGAAGGTGGTGGGCTCTTGCGACTGGGACCGCCCCCAGCAGTGGCAGGGCAACTGGCGCAAACCGGTGGACTCCAATCGCATCACCGACCCCTTCGGCACCCGCCGCAGCTACGATGGAGGGGCAACCTACACCTTCCATGAGGGGCTCGACTACGGAGTGCCCGTGGGAACGCCGGTGCGCGCACCGGCGGACGGGGTGGTAGGCCTGGCCGAACCCCTGTTTGTGCGCGGTAACGGCGTGACGATTAGCCACGGCGACGGGGTGTGCAGCGGGTTTTGGCACCTCTCGAAGATCCTGGTCAAGCCGGGGCAGGTGGTCAGGGCGGGGGATCTCATCGCGCTCTCCGGCAACACCGGCCTCTCCAATGGCCCCCACGTACACTTCGAGATCCGTATCCGGGGTGTGCCGACCAATCCAGCCCCCTGGTACTGGAACCCGCCGTAAAAACCTCAAGGGGTATACGGCGTGCGCCGTACGCCGCCCTCAGTGGCCAGATACTGAACGGGAGTGTCCCAGGGATCTCGAGGCAGCCGCTCCACAATCAGCGCGGCGGGCACCAAGCCAACCGTCAACACCGTAGGCGGCAAACCGCCCAAGAAGCGGTCGTAGTAGCCCTTGCCGTAACCCAGCCGGTAGCCCGCTTGATCGAAGCATAGCCCTGGCACGACCACCGCATCGAGCACCGCCGGGCTGGCTTCGGCGGCCTCCGGGGCGGGCTCGAGGAACCCGTACGGGTGCTGGACCAGCGGGCAGGGGAGCGGGTGGAGGCTGAGGCCGTCATCCTGGGTACGGGGCAGGTAGTAGGTGGCCGGATATACCTTGGGGAGCAGACCGGGGTCGGGTTCACTGCCAAAGGCGCTGTAGATGAGGATGTGCTGCCGGGCTCGAGCCCGCAAAAACTCGGCCAGATGCGGCACCATCCGCCGCGAAAGATCGGCCATCGGTAGCTTGGCCCGAACGGCTTTGGCCCAGGTGCGCAACCGGGGTTTGGTCATCCCATCCACCCTAAGGGCTCGAGGGCGCTCGCTCAAGGCATTGACACTTTGAGTGTATGAGTGTCAATATAGTTGATGCTATGGGCCGCTGGCCCCCTGCAAGTCTGTGGAGGTAGACGGTGCCGGTGTACGTTTACTTGGGTTTAGAGTCGGGCAACTACTACGAGTTTCGCCAGGGCTTCCACGACGAGCCGCTCAGCAAGCACCCCGAAAGCGGCGAGCCGCTGAAGCGGGTGATCCAGGCCCCGGCCATCGCCTTCAAGGGCTCGGGCTGGTACGTTACCGATAGCAAGCCTAAGGACAACAAGAGCAGCGAATCGCACGACGGCTGAGCGGGGAGTTCCTCAAGCTGGCGATGGGCGGGGCTCAAAGGCCTGAAGCCCATTTTTACCAGCGCCACTGAGGCGCTGGTTTTTTATCCTTGCGGGACAAGCCGGGAGCCGGATAAAGGTAAACTGGGCCCCGTAGCGTGCTCTTTTGGCTGGCTGACCCCGAAGAAGGGCTTGGCCGACGATCAAAGACGCGCCGGAGGAGGCAGTATGGGCATACTGACCGGTCTAGGGGTCTTGGTCGCCATCTTTGGAATTGTACTGCTCACCCAGCCTGGGCGACGGGCTATGGGCGGCCCCTTGGTGATCGTTGGGTTGGTGCTGACGGTGCTCTCGCAGAGCTTCGTGGTGATCCCGGCGGGGAACGTGGGGGTGGTGTTCAACGTGTTGCGGGGGGTGCAGCCCCAACCCTTGGGTGAGGGGACCCACCTCGTGCTGCCCTTCGTCCAGGAGGTGATCCTCTACGACGCCCGGCTGCGCGAGGTGACCCTGGCGGTGCCAGCCCCCGGAGGCCGCGAGCCCGGCCCCAGCGAGGAAGCCATCACCGCCCGCAGCAAGGAAGGGCTCGAGATCGGGGTGGACGTGACCGTGCAGTACCGGGTCAAGCGCGACGAGGCCCCCCTGCTGCACCGGGAGCTAGGTCCCCGCTTCTTAGACACCCTGATCATCCCGCAGATCCGCAGCAAGGTGCGGGACGCGGTGGGGCAGTTCAACGCGGCCGACCTCATCAGCACCCAGCGCACCCAGCTCGAGCAGGCCGTCACCCGGGGTCTGGGCGAAGAACTCAGGAAAGGACACATCGAGCTGGTGGGGGTGCTACTGCGCCGCATTGATATCCCCCAATCGGTGGCCAAGGTCATCGAGGAGAAGCAGACCGCCGAGCAGCAGGTGCAAGTAGCGGAGAACCGCCGCCGCCAAGCCGAGATCGACGCTCAGCGCTTGGTGGCCCAGGCCCGGGGCGAGCGCGACGCGGCGATCCTCAAGGCCGAGGGCGAGGCTAAGGCCATCGAACTGCGGGGCCGGGCCCTCAAGGCTTCTCCTGAGGTGGTCCAGCTCACCGTGGCGGAGAAGCTGGCCCCCAACGTGCAGACCATCATGGTCCCCAGCACCGGCAACTTCCTGCTCGATTTGCGCAACCCACCCAGCGGTCAACAACGCAGCCCTTAGCCTTCGGGGGTGAGCTCAGCAAAAGGGGGCCGGTTTGGCTCGAGGCCACAGTATGGGTAAGATGACCTTACCAAGGGGGAAGTGTTGATGAGAAGTCAGATGAAAAGTTGGGTTGTCGGAGCGGCCGTGCTGCTGGGCCCGGCCTTGTCCCAAAACGTCACCATCACCTACTGGCAGTATGACTTCAAAAGCAAGGTGGAAGCTGTTGACGAACTCATCAAACGGTTCCAGGCGGCCAATCCAAGCATCAAGATAGTGCACCAGACCTTTCCCTATGATGCCTATCAGCAGAAGGTGGCCTCGGCGGTTCCTGCCGGGCAGGGTCCCGATGTGGTGAACCTCTACTACGGTTGGGTGCCGACTTGGGTCAAGGCCGGATACTTGCAACCTCTGCCCGATAGCCTGGCCAAGGCTGTAGATAGCGACTTCATCTCGATGGCTCAGGCGGCTAAGGTGAACGGCAAGCTTTACGGGATGCCCACCGCGGTACGCTCGCTGGCCCTTTTCTACAACAAAGACCTCTTCAAGGTGGCGGGAATCAACACTCCTCCCAAGACCTGGGCGGAGTTCATTGAAGCCGGCAAAAAGCTCACCGTCAAACAGGGGGACCGCTACACCCAGATCGGCTACGGCATCGCTCCCGACGGCCAGGATCATCACCTGGTGCGAGAGGTGCTGCTGCGGCAGATGGGCGGGCGACCCTACTCCGATGACGTTAAGAGGGTGACCTACAACTCCCCCGAAGGCCTCAAGGCCCTCACCGCCTACACCGACTGGGTCAAACAAGCGGGGATTGGGGTGCCCAACTTCTTCCCCGGCAACAACGGTTACCGCGACGGCTTTATCGCCGGGAAGATCGGCATGATCATCGACGGCTCCTTCGCCATCGGCACCATCAGCAGCGGGGCCAAGTTCAACTGGGGCGTTGCCGAACTCCCCACGGAGCGCCCAGGGGCCCGCAAGGCTAACTTCGGCTCGTTCTGGCTGCACGGGCTCACCCCTCAGGCCACCGGCGAGAAGCGCGAGGCGGCCATCAAGTTCTTACAGTTCCTCACCTCCGAAGAGACCCAGCGCTACTGGCTCGAGAAGGTGGGCGAACTCCCCGCGCGCAAGTCGCTCATCAAGGATCCCAAGCTCTCCTTAAACCCCATCTACGGCCCCTTCGTGCTCTCGCTGGCCTACGCCAAGGCCACCCCTTTTGTGGACGAGGCTGCCCAGCGCAAGGTGATGGTGGACGCCATCAACCGGGTTCTGCTGCAAAACGCCAACCCCGCCGATTCGCTCAAGCAGGCTGCTGCCGAAGAGCAGAAGGTGCTGGACGATTTCTGGAAGTAGGGTTGCTGACGTCGTTCGTTAGAGCGGCCCTCGGTGTAAGACGTACGACGTAGGACCTTTGACGCCTATGCGCCTAAGTCTGGCTCGCCGCGAGGCCTTGTGGGCTTTTGCCTTTTTGCTCGTGCCGCTGGCCTTTTTTCTCTTTATCCGCATCTGGCCGGCGTTCCAGGCCCTTTGGCTTTCCTTGTATGAGTGGAACGCCGACCCGGCTAAGCGCCACTTCGTGGGGCTCGAGCACTACCAGCAGATGCTGGGCGACAAGCTCTTGCGCCGGGCCCTGGTGAACACGCTGCTCTACACCCTGATCGGGGTCCCGGCCCAGCTCGTGCTGGGGCTGATCGTCGCGCTCCTGCTCAACTCGGTGGAGCGCTTCCGCGACCTCTTCCGGGCCATCTACTTCGCCCCTTACATCACCCCCGCGGTGGCGGTGGCGTGGACCTTTAGCTGGATGCTCTCGGCCAACTTCGGCATCGTCAACGAGATCCTCCGATTGCTGGGATTGCCCGCTCAACCTTTCTTACAAAGCCCTCAGCAGGCTCTCCTGACCGTGACGGCGGTGATCGTCTGGCAAAACCTGGGCTTTCAGGTGGTGCTCTTCCTGGCCGGGTTGCAGAACATCCCCCGCGAATACTACGAGGCGGCCCGGATTGACGGGGCCGACGGCTGGGCCTTGTTCCGCCACATCACCCTGCCCCTGTTGAACCCGGTGATCGTCTTCTCGGCGGTGATCGGCACCATCGGCTTCTTGCAGCTTTTCACCCAGGTGGTGAACCTTAACTTCACCGACCAGGGCGGGCCGCTGGACTCCACGCTGACCTTGGCCCTCTACATCTACCAGCAGGCTTTCAGCCGCTTCGAGCTGGGCTACGCAGCGGCCATCACGGTGCTGCTGTTCGGGATCATCCTGCTCATCACCCTGGTGCAACTGCGGTTGCTCTCCAGGCGGGTGGAGTACTGATGCGCATCTCACGCTTATCTATCCTACTCGCCTATGTGGTGTTGGTTCTGGGCAGCCTGGTGATGATCTTCCCCTTTTTGTGGATGCTCCTGACCTCGCTCAAGCCCTTCCAGGAGGTCTTCGACCTCAAGCTGTTCCCGCAGAGCGCCACCCTCAACAACTATCGGCAGGTTCTCCTCGAGACCCAGTTTCCTCGCTGGTTCTTCAACAGCTTGGTGGTGGCGGTCATCACTACGCTCTCGGTCTTGTTTTTCGACTCGCTGGTGGGGTACACGCTGGCCAAGCTGCGCTTTCCCGGCAAAGGTGTGATCTTCGTGTTGATTCTCTCGACCCTCATGGTCCCTACTGAGATGCTCATCATCCCCTGGTACGTGATGAGCGCCGAGAACGGCTGGGTCAACACCTACTGGGGCCTCTTGTTCCCCGGCCTGATGAGTGCTTTCGGGGTGTTCTTATTGCGGCAGTTCTTCCAGACCTTGCCGGGCGATCTCCTCGACGCGGGGCGAATGGACGGTCTGAGTGAGTTTGGCGTGTTCTGGAGGGTGGCCTTCCCGCTGGTCCGGCCCGCACTGGCCGCTTTGGGCATCTTCACCTTTCTGGGCAACTGGAACGCTTTCTTGTGGCCGTTGGTGATCGTGCAGACTGCCGAAATGCGCACCCTGCCGGTGGGGGTGGCCCTTTTCTCGGGGGAGGCCGGAACCGCCTGGAACCTGATCATGGCGGCCAGCAGCCTGGCTGTGCTGCCGGTGCTGTTGGTCTTCCTCTTCTTCCAGCGCCAGATTATCGAGGGGGTGGTGCTGACCGGGGTGAAGGGCTAAGCCTCATCCAGCGATGGCTGGCTAGGTTCCCACATCCCCCACCCCCAAAACCTGTACCCTACTCCTATGTCCCGCTGGCACGCTGCTTACCGCCGCTGGGTTCTGGGCCGCCACTACCGGTTTGCCCGTGAGCACCTGATCCCCTACTTCTTCGACGCCCTCACCGCCTACTCGCTGGGGCTCGCGGCCATCGGGGTGCCTCGAGCCTCGGAGGCGGCCCGGGCGCTGTCGGAGTTGCGCAAACACCCCTTGCCCAGCTTCAATGGGCTGGTCGAGGATGTGTTTTTCGCCATAGACCAGCAGATTACCGAGCACTGGGGGCTCGAGGTGGCCGGTACCCTGCGCCGGGGCCTATCGCGCAACGACCTCGACCTCACCGTGTTCCGGGCCTTCGCCCGCGACCGGGCCTTGCTGGTGCTGGGAGACCTGCTGGCCTTGCGTCGGCGGCTTCTGCTCCTCGCCGACCTCCACCGCGAGACCCTGATGGTGGCCTATACCCACCACCGCCCGGCCCAGCCCACCACGCTGGGGCACTACCTGGCCGGGCTCGAGAACCTCCTTTCCCGCGACACCCGGCGGCTATGGGCTGCGCTCGAGACCACCAACGCCTCCCCCCTGGGGGCTAGCTCCCTGGCCGGGAGCCCCTACCCGGTGGACCGGGCGATGATGGCCCGGCTGCTGGGCTTTACCCAGGTGGTGGAGAACACCTACGACGCGGTGGCGGCGGGGGACTGGGCCATCGAGTTGGCCCAGGCCCTAGCCGGGCTGGGCACCAGCCTCTCGCGGATGGCCCGCGACCTGTTGTTCTGGGCCGAGCGCGAGGCCTTCGTGGTGGGGGAGCGGGTGGCTCAGGGCTCCTCCATCATGCCGCAAAAGCAAAACCCGGTGGTGCTCGAGCACGTGCGGGCCTTGGTGGCCGAACTCATCGGCGGACCCCAGACCCTGCTGGCCCTCAACCACAACACCGCTTACGGCGACCTCAACGACCACAGCACCGGGGTGCTGGAACCCCTCGAGCGCCTGTCCCACGTGGCTCAGGGCGCGCTCGAGCTCTCGCGGGTGGCCCTCGAGGAGAGCCGTTTCGTGCCAGAGCGGCTAGCCGGGGGGCTCGAGGATAGGAGCGTGCTGGCCTCGGAGCTGGTGGACGTGCTGGTGGCGGGGGGCTATCTGCCGCTGGGGGAAGCCTACGCTCGGGTCAAAAAGATGCTCTCCGGGCTGGCCGGGGAGGGTCGCACCTTGGCCCAGCTGGGCCAAGCTGACCTGGTCGCCCACCTCGGCTTTAGCCAGCCTGACCTGCTAGAGGCGCTCGAGCCCCGCCGCTTCGTGGAGCGCCGCCGGGTCCAGGGCGGGACCGCGCTCGAGGCCCAGACCGCCCACCTGCGCCAGGCTCGAGGGCGCCTCACCCAGGACCGCCGCACCTACAACACCCTGCGCCTCGAGATCCGCCGGGCCCGGCGGTGGCTGAGCGAACCGGAGGGGCTCAGAGCCTCGCCCCGCAGCCCGTCGGGATGAAGGGGGTCTCCCTAGCGCATGGGCAGCAGTTGGATCTCAAACAGCCTCGACCAGAGCTTGCCGGTGACGAACAGCCGGTCGCCGGCGGGGTCGTAGGCGATCCCGTTGAGCACGTCGCCGCCGGGGTTGAGCAGGGCCAGGTTGGTGAGGTCCGCCACTCCTTCGACCCGCCCGCTCTGGGGGTCGATGATCACGATCTGGGTGGTCTGCCAGACGTTGGCGTAGACCTTGCCCTTGATGTACTCGAGTTCGTTGAGCATCGGCAGGGGCCGCCCGTTCAGGGTGACGGGGAGGGTGCGCTCGACCTTGAGGGTCTGTGGGTCGAGGAAGTATAAGTTGGCGGTCCCGTCGCTCAGGATGAGCCTTTTGCCGTCGTGGGTGAGGCCCCAGCCCTCGGTGGGGTAGTTCCAGGTGCGCTCCAAGTCGAAGGTCTCGAGGTCATAGATGAAGCCCGTCTTGTTCTTCCAGGTGAGCTGGTAGATGCGCCCGCCGAAGAGGGTGATGCCCTCCCCGAAATACTGACGCCCCAGGGCTTTGCGCTGCAGCACCTGGCCGGTCTGAAGCTCGACCTTGCGTAGCTCGGACCTCCCCTCGAGCCCGGTCCCCTCGTATAGAAAGCCGTCGTGGAAGATGAGCCCCTGGGTGAAGGCCTGGGGGTCGTGGGGGAAAGTATGGATCACCTGAAAGGTGTAGGTCTGCACGGCGCGGGGAGGGCTGGGTTGGCCGAGGGCCAGGCCCAGCAGCATCAGGCTCACGAAGTACCCGCCATAGCGGTGGAGGGGGGTCAGGGGGTGCATGGTCTTACGATAGGGTATCCCGGCGTTACAAGCCTAGCATAGCGCCCATGTGGCCCCTCAGCTCGGCCTGCACCGCCTCGGGGCTCTGGGCGGCGTCCAGCACCACGAAGCGCTGAGGCTCGGCCCTGGCTAGCTCGAGGTAGCCGGCCCGCACCCGCCGGTGGAACTCGAGGGGTTCGCGCTCGAGGCGGTCTCGCCCTTGGAAGCGGGCCAGTCCCACCTCGGGGGGCAGGTCCAGCAGAAAGGTTTTGTGCGGCACCAGCCCCCCGGTGGCTCCCACCGCCACCGCCCAAAGCCAGCCCAGGTCGAGCCCCCGCCCATAGCCCTGGTAGGCCAAGGAGGAGTCCAGGTAGCGGTCGCAGAGCACCACCTTCCCCTCCCTGAGCCCCGGCTCGATCACCTTTCGCACGTGCTCGGCCCGGTCCGCCGAATAGAGCAGATACTCGGCCTCCGGCGACATGGGCTCGGACATCAGCACCAGCCGCCGTATCTCCGGCCCCAGCCAGCCCCCACCCCCGGGCTCACGGGTGGCCACGACCCCCCGGCCCTGGGCCTCGAGCCAAGGGGTGAGCAGCCTGACCTGGGTGGATTTTCCGGCCCCTTCGGGGCCTTCGAGGGTGATGAACAGCCCGGCCACGCTTCCTCCCGCCCCTACAGGCCAGTGGGGTGTTCGATAAAGACCCAGGGCAGGCCGAACTCGAGCTCGATCCGCTCGGCCAGGGCCTTCACGCCGAAGGTCTCGGTGTCGTAGTGCCCGGCGTAGATGGCGTTCATGCCGCGCTCGAAGGTCTCGTGGAAGTTCTGGTGCTTGGGCTCGCCGGTGATGAGCAGCTCAGCCCCCCGGGCCCAGGCCGCGCTGATCAGGTCCGAGCCGCTTCCCGAGACCACCGCCACCCGGCTCACCTCGCTGGGGCCCCCCTGGTGAATGAGGCACTGATTGGCGATGAGGTTTCCGAACTCGTCTTTGGTGGCGGTGATCCGGCCCATCTCGGTGGCCAGGTCGTGGATGGATCTGGCCTGCGGCAGCCGCCCGATATAGCCCACCTCGAAGGGCTCGAGGTCCAATAACCCCAGCTTCTGAGCGATCACCGCGTTGTTCCCCACCTCGGGGTGGAGGTCGAGCGGCAGGTGCGAGGCGTAGAGGCTCACCCCGCCGCGAAGAAGGGCCTCGAGCCGCCGCTTGTGGGTCCCCACCACCGGATACTGGCCACCCCAGAACAGCCCATGGTGGACGATCAGGAAGTCCACGCCCAGCTCCCGGGCCCTCTCGATGGTCGCCAGCGCCGCGTCCACCGCGGCCCCAACTTGGGTTACCTGTTCATCCCCTTCGACCTGGAGCCCGTTCAGCGAGGGGTCGCGGTAGAGTTTGCTGATCTGTTGAGTGTGGAGCAGTTCGTCCAACCACCCTACCAGGACGTCGCGGTGCATGATGGATAGTCTAACCTCAAACCCCCGAGTCCACAGGCCCCCCTGGGCGGAGTCATCGGCGTACCCAACGCCGGTCGGTATTGAGCGCCCGGTGGGATAAAACCACGGCCCATTCGAGCGCTGCCGCTCGAGGTGATCACGCCATGGGGCCTGGCCGAGGTTACCGCCCCAGCGCCTTGCGAGCCTCTTCGACCTCGTCCCAGGGCAGGACTTCACCGCCGCGCTCGAGCGTCCGTTCGTGCCCCTTGCCCGCCAGCAGGATCGTATCCCCCGGCTCGGCGTGCTGGATGGCCCAGCGGATGGCCTCGCGCCGGTCCCCGATGAGCGCATACTGACCCCCTACCGCCCGGGCCGCCTCGGCCATCGTCTGCAGGATGGCCTCGAGGCTCTCCGAGCGGTGGTCCTCCTCGGTGAAGACCGCGAAGTCGGCGAGCTCCCCCGCGGCCCTTCCGATTCCCGTGCGGCGCTCGGCCCCGCGTTCGCCCGCCGCTCCTACCACGATCACCAGCCGCCCTCGGGTGGTGGGGCGCAGCCCCTCGAGCGCCGCCCGCACGCTGGACTCGGTATGGGCGAAGTCCACGATGACCCGGAAGGGGGTGGCCTGGACGATCTGCATCCGCCCCGGCACCCCGGGGAAGAACTCCAGCCCGGCCTGCAGCTCGGGGATCTTGGCGCCCAGCCGGGCGGCGGCGGCCATCGCGGCTAAGGCGTTGAGGGCGTTGAACTTCCCGATCGCCGGCAGGCTCACCCGGAAAGCCCCCAGCGGCGACTTCACCCGGAAGTGCAGCCCCCCGGCGGTCTCGAGCAGGTGCTCGGCCTGCCAGTCTCCGCCTTCGCCGTAGCTCCAGTGCTCGAGCCCGGGAAGCTGTGGGTAATAGGGATCTTCCCGGTTGAGGATGCCAAACCTCGAGCGCCGCAGCAGCAGTTGCTTGGCGGCGAAGTAGCGCTCCATGGTGCCGTGGAAGTCCAGGTGATCGGGGGAGAGGTTGGTCCAGACCCCCACCTCGTACTCGAGCCCGCGTACCCGCTCGAGCGCCAGGGCGTGGCTGCTCACCTCGAGCACGGCCCCCGGGCAACCTGCCGCTACGAACCGGGCCAGCATCTCCTGCACCTGGGGGGCTTCAGGGGTGGTGAAGTGGCCGCTCAGGAAGAGTTCCTCCTCGCCGATCCTGACGCCCACCGTGGAGATCCTCCCGATCGGGGGGCGGGCGAACTGGAGCAGGTGGTGGGTGAGCACTGCGACGGTGGTCTTGCCCTTGGTGCCGGTGACGCCGATGAGCTTCAACTGCTTGGCCGGATGCCCCCAAAAAGCCGCCGAGAGGTCGGCCAGGGCTTTGCGGGCGTCCGCGACCTTGAGGTAAGGCACGGGCAACTCCAGGTTTTTGGCTCCCACAATGCCCGCTGCGCCCCGTTGGATGGCCTGCGGGATGAAGTCGTGCCCGTCCAGCGGGGCTCGGCTGGGGGAGGGGATCCCCTCGATGGCCACGAAGACGAAGCCCGGCTGCACGAGCCGGGAGTCGTGGGTGACCCCCGTCACCGGGGTCGGGGGGTAGCTGGGGCCGAAGAGTTCATCGAGGCCGGGCACGAGGGATATCTTACGCGGCGTAGGCGCTGGGGCGAACCCCCGGGGCATATTTGAGCCGCGGAGGGTTTGGCGGCAGTATCATGTTTTGTACCCATGAAGGCCCCCCTGCCCCCCAACGAGGAAGCCCGTCTGGCCAAGCTTTACGAATACCAGATCCTCGACACCTTGCCCGAGCAAGGCTACGACGACCTAACCTACCTGGCTTCACGGATTTGTGGCGCTCCCATCTCCCTCGTCACGCTGGTGGACCGCGACCGGCAATGGTTTAAGTCGCGGGTGGGGTTAGAGCTAGCCGAGACCCCGCGCGATTTCTCATTCTGCGCCCACGCCATCCTGCAAAGCGGGGTGATGGTGGTTCCCGATGCCCGCCAAGACCCCCGCTTTGCCGATAACCCGCTGGTCACCGGTGATCCCCACATCCGCTTTTACGCCGGGGCGCCGCTGGTCTCCCCCAGCGGGGAAGCCTTGGGTACGCTCTGCGTAATCGATCGCAAGCCCCGCCAGATGGAAGAGGAGGAGCAAAAAGCCTTGGCCGCCCTGGCCCGGCAGGTGACGGCCCAGCTCGAGCTGCGACGGGAGATCCAAGAGCGCCGGCGCTATCAGGAGATCCTGGAGCAGGCCAACGCCCGGCTCAAGCTCCTGGCCGACCACGACGAACTGACCGGCCTTTACAACCGCCGGGTGCTGATCGCTCGCCTCAAGGAGGAGTTCCACCGGGCGCTGCGCTACGAGCAACCCCTTTCGCTGTTGATGTTTGACGTAGACTGGTTCAAAGCCTACAACGATGCCTTCGGCCACCCTGCCGGGGACGAGGTGCTGCGGCAGATCGCCCATCTGGTCCGGCGGATGCTGCGAGCGGGGGACGTTCCGGCCCGCTACGGCGGGGAGGAGTTCGCGGTGGTGCTGCCCAACACCTCGGCGCAAGGGGCCTTGGCCCTGGCGGAGCGCCTGCGCGAGGCCGTAGCCAACACGCCGTGGCCACTGCGGCCCATCACCATCAGCGTGGGGGTGGCCTCGCAGACCGCTGCTGCCGAGGACCCCCTGACCCTGATCGCCGCCGCTGATCAGGCCCTCTATGAGGCCAAACGCGCGGGGCGGAACCGGGTGGTTCAAGCCCCCTGACGGGGCGGGGAGGGCGGCGATGACCCTGGAGGGTCGGGCCGGTTAGCCCAGCAGACGGTTGAACAGCTCTTGGAGCAGGCGGCTCCGCTCCGCTGAGGGCAGGGCCTCGAGGCCGAAGCTCAAGTAGGCCACCCGGCCCGACCCGAAGCTGGCCAGGAGGCCCCCGGCTCCTTGGGCCACCGACTGGGCCTGGACCTGGGGTTGACCAAATAAACCGCGCAAGCCCCTGCCTTCAGGCATGGGGTGAGCGGTTTGCGCCCTGGAAGCTGCATTAGGTAGCCGCGTGCTGCATAATACTCGCAGTAAAGCGCTACACCCAAGAACCAGAAGGTTGCCCAGCCATGCTCAAAGCCTTCGCCTACCGCCTCTACCCCACCCAACCCCAACTGCGGGACTTGGAAAAACACCTCGACCTCACCCGCGAGCTGTACAACGCGGCGTTGCAAGAGCGCCGGGAGGCGTACAGGAGGGCGGGCAAGACGGTTACGGCGTTTGAGCAGATGCGCTCTTTGGCCCTGGTCAAAGAGGGCCGCCCCGAATACCG
>PSML01000098.1:0-8215 GCA_040290145.1 Meiothermus sp.
GGAGGTTTCAGCATCGGCGGGCCTACGATCAATGTAGAGGTGAGAAACTTTTCCCGAGTACCCGACACCACGCAAGGTACCGAGACCATCAAGTACGACCTGGTTTTCTCGCTTTTGCCGGGTTCGCCTGCGGGCTCGATCGCTTTTGTGGACGCGAGCGGCTCCAAGACGGATGAATTTACTTTTAACTTTAACACAGCTTGCCCCCCCTCAGAAGTCAACCCCTGCGAGCAGCCCCCCATTTCGTTCAGCAAAACTTATCCGATAAATGCGGTGAATTCTTTTGTTGCGGTAGCCTATGAGACCTATGGCTTCGCTAACAAGCAGGGCAAGCGGGTAGAGTTGAACAGTCCGCTCTCGCTTTACTAGCTTAGAAAGAGCGTGAACGTCCAGTCCAACTGGACTGGACGCTGCTATACTTGTGAGGATGAGCGTGAAGGTGTTCACCAGCGACCTCGAGCCCCTCCTGGCCACATTCGAGACGCGCCTGCGCGAGCTGGTGCACTCGGACGTGGAGTTTATCCGCCTCATCGAGGATGACCTGGTGACGGCGGGGGGCAAGCGGGTTCGGCCCCAACTGGCCTTTTTGGCCTCGAGGGCGCTGGGGGGGGTTCCCCACGAGATGGAGCTGGCCCTGGCGGTCGAGCTGCTGCACTCCACCGCGCTCCTTCACGACGACTTGGTAGACGATGCCGAGACCCGCCGCGGTCACGTCGCGGCCTTCCGCAAGTACGGCAATGCGGTCTCGGTGCTGGCCGGGGATTACCTGCTCTCGAGGCTGCTGTACCTGCTCTCCAAAACCGGTCGGATGGAACTGGTGTACATGTTCTCCGAGGTGGCCCGCGAGCTGGCCGAGGGGGAGGTGCTCCAGTTCCAGATCGCCGCGCTGGGCGACTACTCCCTCGAGGTCTACGAGCGGATCATCACCGGTAAGACGGCCTCGCTGATGCGCCTGGCCTGCGAGGGGGCAGCGGTGCTGGGCCAAGCGCCGGGGGAGTGGCGGCGGGCGCTGGCGAGCTTTGGCCTTCTCTACGGGCAAGCCTTCCAGATGCGCGACGACTACCTGGACCTGATGGGCACGCCCGAGAGCCTGGGTAAACCCATCGGGGGGGATGTGCGCGAGGGAAAGCTCACCGCCATTACCCTGGGCCTGCTCGAGGTCTACCCCCAGGAGACCCTGGAGATCATCCACCGCCGGGGCGCTCAGCCGGGGGACATCGAGACCCTGCGCAAGCTGGCCCGGGCTTCGGGGGTCGCAGAGGAGGTGGTGCGGGCCATCGGGGGGCGGGTGGACCAGGCCATCGCGGCCCTCTTGGTGTTGCCGCCCAGCCCCAGCCGCGACGCCCTGGAGGCTTTGGCCAAACGGGAGATCTCGCGCTTGACCTGAGGGAGTTTTCCACCCTTGGGCGAGTCTCCAGGGCCAAGGATATAATGCCTTGCGGTGATGACATGCTAAGAAACGCCTACCGTCCCCCCGGCGATTCCGGGCTTTGGGACCACTTCATCGGGCGCCTCGAGCGCACCTTGCGGGTGAGCCGCATCCACCCCGAGACCGTTGAATACCTCACCCACCCCCGAAGGACCGTGGAGGTCTCGTTGCCGGTCAAGATGGACGACGGCAAGGTCCGCTTCTTCACCGGCTACCGGGTCGTCCACAACATCAGCAAGGGCACCGCCTGCGGTGGGGTGCGCTACCACCCGGGCGTCACCATGGGGCAGACCGCGGGCCTGGCCGCCCTGATGACCCTCAAGGCGGCGGTGTACAACCTTCCGTTTGGCGGTTCAGCGGGGGGGATCATCGTGAACCCTCGAGCCCTCTCCAGCCGCGAACTCGAGCGCCTCACCCGGCGGTATGCCTCCGAGCTGGTCGAGCTGATCGGCCCCGAGGAGGACGTGCTGGGCCCCGACGTGGGCACCGACGCCCGGGTGATGGCCTGGCTCATGGACACCTATTCCATGAGCACCGGGCAGACCGTGCCGGGGGTGGTCACCGGCAAGCCGGCTACGCTGGGAGGAACGCTGGGCAAGGACGATGCGGGAGGACAAGGGCTGATCATCCTGCTCACCGAGCTGGCCCGGCGCCTGGGCTGGCCGCTCGAGGGGGCCACGCTGGCCATTCAGGGCTTGGGACAGGTGGGCCAGGCGGTGGCCGCGGCGGCGAGGGGGGCCGGGCTTCGGGTGGTGGCCCTATCCAACAGCCAGGGGGGAATCTACGATCCAAGCGGCCTCGACGTCGCGGCAATAGAGGCGGGAGCCCGCCTTCAGGGCTTAGGTGGGCGGCCCATCCGCAACGAGGAACTCCTGGCCCTGCCGGTGGACTACTTGGTTCCGGCGGCCCTGGAGATGAGCATTCACGCCGAGAACGCCTCCAGCATCGGGGCCAGGGTGGTGATCGAGGGGGCCAACGGGGCCGTCACCCCGGAGGCCGAGGCCATCCTGCGGGGGCGGGGCATCACCGTGGTACCCGACATCCTGGCCGGCGGCGGGGGGTTGGTGGCCAGTTACCTGGAGTGGGTTCAGGACCTCACCATGTTCTTCTGGGAAGAGTCCGAGGTGCGCTCCCGCCTGCGCGAGTCGGCGGTGGTAGCCTTGGAGAGCGTTCTGGAGCGTAGCCAGAGGTTGGACGGCGACCTGCGTTTGGGAGCTTATAGTGTCGCCATCGAGCGGGTGAACGAGGCCAGCCGCCAGCGCGGGGTGTATCCGTAAGGCGACCTCTAGCCCCTGTTTGGGAGTGACCATGAAGAGCGAACCGCTTTCTTATCTGTCGAGCGAGAACATCGGCCCCTGGGAGATCTACCTGGAGCAGGTGGACCGGGTGACGCCCTACTTGGGCAAACTGGCGGTGCTGGTGGATCACCTCAAGCGGCCCAAACGTTGCTTGATCGTGGACGTGCCGATCCACCTCGACGACGGCAGCGTGGCCTACTTCGAGGGCTACCGGGTGCACCACAACACCGCCCGGGGCCCGGCCAAGGGGGGCGTGCGCTACCACCCCGACGTGACCCTCTCCGAGGTGATGGCCCTGGCCGCCTGGATGACCATCAAAAACGCGGCGGTGAACCTGCCCTATGGCGGCGGCAAGGGCGGCATCCGGGTGGACCCGCGCAAGCTTTCCCCCGCTGAGGTCGAGCGCCTGACCCGGCGCTATACCTCCGAGATCGGCATCATCATCGGCCCCGACAAGGACATCCCAGCCCCCGATATGGGCACTGGGCCGCGCGAGATGGCCTGGATGATGGACACCTACTCCATGAACGTGGGCCGCACCGCCTCCGGGGTGGTGACGGGCAAGCCGATAGCGGTAGGGGGTTCGCTGGGCCGCCAGGATGCCACCGGGCGCGGGGTGTTCGTGACCGCTACGGCTGCGGCGGAAAAAATCGGGCTGCCGGTGGAGGGGAGCCGGGTGGTGGTGCAGGGCTTCGGCAACGTGGGGAATGCAGCGGCCCGCATCTTCCACGATGCCAAGGCCAAGGTGGTGGCCCTCTCCGACGTGACCGGAGCGGTGCGCAACGACGCCGGGATGGACCCTTACGACGTGCTCAAGTGGGTCTCGGTGCACGGGGGGGTGCGCGGCTACCCCGGCGCGGAGGCCATCCCGCCCGGCGAATTCTTCGAGGTCCCCTGCGAGTTCTTTGTCCCGGCCGCCCTCGAGAAACAGATCACCGAGCACAACGCCTGGAAGATCCGGGCCAAGATCATCGCCGAGGGGGCCAACGGCCCCACCACCCCGGCGGCCGATGACATCCTCAGCGAGCGCGGCATCCTGGTGGTGCCCGACGTGGTGGCCAACGCGGGCGGGGTCACGGTTTCGTACTTCGAGTGGGTGCAGGACTTCAACTCCTACTTCTGGACCGAGGCCGAGATCAACCAGAAGCTCGAGCGCATCATGCGCCAGGCCTTCGAGGCGGTCTGGCAGGTGGCCCAGGATAAGGGGGTCTCGCTCCGCACCGCCGCCTACATCGTCGCGGCGACCCGGGTGCTCGAGGCCCGGGCGTTGCGCGGGCTCTACCCCTGAACGCCGGGCGCCCTGTGGGTTGCTTTGCGTTCAGCGTTTAGCTTTGGCGTTAAGCTAAATACATGGTCAAGGACTGGCCCTCCTGCGGCAGGGTGTCGCTCAAACCCTTCACCGAGGGGCTCACCGAGGAGGAGTGGCGGCGTTTTTACGAGTGCTTCCGCGACCCAGAGATCGCCGAGTGGAACGGCAGCAAGCCGCTGAAGATGCCCCTGTGGCTGTTCAAACGGGTGGTGATGGGCGAGGTGGGCCGGGGTGACCGGGTCGGCTACGGCATCCTCGACGAGAGGGGGGAGTGGCTGGGCACGGTTGAGCTCTACGAGATGAACCGCACCGAGGCCACCTTAGGCATCCTGATCGGGGCCAAGGATCGCTGGGGCCAGGGTTACGGCACCGAGGCGGTGCGGGCGGTGCTCGAGCACGCCTTTACCCGCATCGGCCTGAGCCGCATCAAGCTCAAGACCTTCCGCCACAACCTGCGGGCCCAGCGCTCGTTCCAGAAGGCCGGGTTTCGCACCGTCGCCGTGGTTCCGGCGGGGATGCGGCTGGGCTTCAACCTCGGGTCTGCCCGCCTGGAGGATGTGCTGATGGAGATCACCCGCGAGGAGTGGCTGGCCCAGCAGCAGGAGCGGGGGCGGTGAGGCCAAGCCGGCTGGTCTTGCTGGTTCCCGAGCGGGCGGCCGAGCACCTGGGAGCGCTGCCCGATTCGGTCGAGGTGGTGTATGTAGGCCGGGGGGATGACCTCCCGGCCAGGGCCCTGGAGGCCGAGTTTTTGGTGGCCGGGTATGGTCGAGGTCGCATGAGCGAGTGGATCCCCCGGCTTCCCCGGCTGCGGGTGGTCCAGACCATCTCCGCAGGGGTGGACTGGGTTCTTCCGCTCATCCCGGCGGGCGTGACCCTCTGCAACGGCAGTGGGGTGCACGACACCCCGGTCGCGGAGTGGGTGGTGGCGGCTTTGCTGGCCCTCACCAAGCGCTTCCCCGACTTCCGCGACCTGCAGAGGGAGGGCCTGTGGAAAGACCGAACCGTGGGCGACCTCGAGGGCTCCACCGTCTTGATCCTCGGCTACGGATCGATCGGGCGGGCCGTGGAGCGGCGCCTCGAGCCGTTCGGGGTGAAGGTTCTACGGGTCTCGAGGACTCCCCGCGAGGGCGTCCATGACCTCTCGGCCTTACCGGACCTGCTCCCCCAGGCCGACAGCGTGGTGCTCCTCCTGCCCCTCACCGACCAGACCCGAAGCCTGGTGGGGCGAGACTTCCTAGGCCAGATGAAGCCCGGAGCCCTGTTGGTCAACGCCGGGCGGGGCGGCCTGGTGGATACCGCTGCCCTGATCGAAGCGCTCACCGCCCGCCGCATCCGCGCGGCCCTCGACGTGACCGACCCCGAACCCCTGCCCGAAGGCCATCCGCTATGGGCTTTGCCCGAGGTTTTGATCACCCCGCACGTGGCGGGGGCCTCGCCCAAACTCTTGGAGCGGGCCTACCGCCTGGTGCGGGAGCAGATCCGGCGCTATCTGGCGGGGGAGCCGCTCTTAAACGTGGTGGAACACGGATACTGATGGCCGCCTAGCCAACCTGCTGGAGTGCCCGCAGCACCGCCTCGGCGCTGCGCCTATCCATCCCCGGTAGCTTGGCCAGCCGCTCCGGGTCCATCGCCTTGAGTTCCTCGAGCGTCGAGAACTGGGCCAGCAAGGCCTCCTTGCGCTTGGGCCCGATGCCGGGGATATCGTCGAACACGCTTTTGAGGGCCCTCTGGCTGCGCAGCTTGCGGTGGAACTGGAGGCCGTTGCGGTGGGTCTCGTCGCGTTGGAAGATGAGAAGCTGCAAAGCCGGGTGGGTGAGCGGGAGCTCGAGGGTTCTCCCATCGGGCAGGATCAGGGTTTCTTCGCGCTTGGCCAGCCCCACCAGCGGGATCTGCACCCCGGCCCGCTCGAGCCCCCTCTGAGCCGAGCGCACCTGGCCCAAGCCGCCGTCGATGAGCAGCAGGTCGGGCATCGCCATGTTCTCCGACAAAGAGCCGGTAAAGCGCCGGTAGACGGCCTGCTCCATGGCGAAGTAGTCGTCGGGGCTTTTCGAGTCGGTCTTGACCCTCATCCGCCGGTACTCGGCCTTTTTGGGGCGCCCCCCCTCAAACACCGTGATCGAGGCCACCGGACTCTCCCCGAAGAGGTTGGAGATATCGTAGCCCTCGATGCGGTAGGGCCGGGCGGAGAGCCCCAGCACCTCCTTGAGCGCGATCAGGCCGGGGTGGTGGCCCTTGCGCTCGAGCATGCGCATCTCGCTCTCGAGGGCGGTGCGGGCGTTTTTCTCGGCCAGCTGCAAAAGCCGGGTCTTGTCGCCGCGCTGGGGAAAGCGCACCTCGACTTTTCTACCGGCCCGGGCGCTCAGGAACTGCGAGAGGGTATCCATGTCCTCGACCTCGCGGGGCAGCAGCACCAGCGGGGGGAGAGCGGTGGCCTCCAGGTAGTAGTCGCGCAGGAAGGCCGAGATGAGCTCCTGGTCACTGGCCTCCTCCACCCCTTCGATGAATCGGCTGTTGCGGCCCAGCATCCGCCCTCCGCGCACCTGGTAAAGCTGCACGGTAGCGTAGCGCCCGGCCCGGGCCAGCCCTAAAAAATCGAGGTCGCCCAGCTCGGGGTCGTAGGCCTGCTGGGCAGTGCCGAAAAAGGAGCGCAAGGCCTCCATCTGGTCACGGATCTCGGCGGCCCGCTCGAAGTCCTGGGAGCGGGCGGCTTCCCTCATCTTGAGCTCGAGGTCCCCCAGCAACTCCTCCACCTTGCCGTCCAGCACCTGCTCGACCTGTCGCACCACTTCCCGGTAGGCGGCCGGGTCGGCCTGGTCTATACAGGGGGCCAGGCAGCGGCCCATCGAGTAATTGAGGCAAGGGTAGCGCCTTTTTTTGAGCGGAACCCCGGAGTTCTTGCGGATGGGGAAGATGCGGTCGATGAGCCGCTTGATCCGCCGCACCGCACCGCCGTCGGGAAAAGGACCCCAGTAACGGGCCCCGTCCTCCTCCACCCGGCGCACCACGAGCAGGATGGGGTAGGGTTCGCGGGTCAGCTTGAGGAAGGGGTAGTGCTTGTCGTCCTTCATCAGGACGTTGTAGCGGGGGTGGTGCAGCTTGATGAGGTTGGCCTCGAGCAAAAGGGCCTCGACCTCGTCGCGGGTGACGATAAACTCGAGCCGGTCGGCCTCGCTCGAGATGGTGAGGGCCTTTCCCTCGCCGTGAAAGTAGCTGCTCACCCGAGCACGTAGGCTTTTGGCCTTGCCCACATAGATGATGCGGCCCTCCTTCCACCACTGGTAGACCCCAGGGGCTTCGGGCAAGGGTGGCAGATCCGCGGGGCGCATGGCCCTAAAATCCTAAGGGGGATACAGGGATTTCGGCAACGGCACGAGGCCCAATCGGCGGGTTGGGGTCGAGGGTTGAGCGGGAGCATAACCTGTTAGACTGTTCACATGAGTGCTGCCCACCGCACCGGTCATCACCACGACGAGAAGCTGTATGAATCTTGGGTTCAAGTGCTCGAGTGGATGCGTGAGTACGCCGCCGAGAAGGGCGTGCGGTTCGAAAAGGAGTCCGACTTCCCCGATTTCATCTACCGCATGGAGCGCCCTTATGATCTGCCCACCACCATCATGGCCGCTTCCTTGTCGGATGAGATGGGGGAGCCTTTCCTGATCGCTTCGGTCTCGCCCCGCCACGCCCAGATGAAGCGCATCGAGCTGCGGGTGCCGGGGGCCATGCTGCACTGGCACGCCCACTGGGAGGATGGGCATGGCCTGGTGCTGGGGGGAAAACTCCGGCTCGACAAGGCCAAGCTCTACCAGCTGGCGGACCGGGCCCAAATGGCCAGAGCCATCCGCTCTTGACGCCTTGAGGGTCCCTGCTCGGCTGCACCTCAGGCCCCAAGAGCACCCCGGCCCTCGCTGGGGCGATAAACCCCACCGCCAGGTCTACCCTCGAGCTCGGCCTTCCCGCCGACTTAGCCGGAGCCCGCATCGGCTTCAACCTGAACGCGAACGCGCTCGCCAAGGCTACGGTGACGGCGATGTACGGAAGATGAAAGGCTAGAGCGGTAAGTTCTACCAGACGGCCATCACCCGCGTCGGCCCGCCCGAAGCTCCCTTGTGCTTGGGGCCGCCCACGATGAGGGTGGCTCCCCGCGGCGGTACGCTGGCCAGGTTGGCCAGGTTCTCCAGA
>PSML01000099.1:0-8189 GCA_040290145.1 Meiothermus sp.
CGGCTCGAGCGCCCGCAGGGCGCCATCTACCCGCTCGGCCTCGCTCATCTGCCAGACCCTCAGGTCAATGAGCACGTAGGCCTCGTCGGGGACCACGTTGCTCACCGTGCCGCCGCGCATCACGTTGGGGCCTAAGGTGGTGCCTTTCTCCCCGTCCTGCAGCGCGACGACTTTGGCGATCTGGTGGGCCAGCTCCACGATGGCGTTGACGCCCTTCTCCGGTTCGACCCCCTGGTGGGCGGCCTTCCCGTGGGCGGTGAGCCGGTACTGCCCCACCCCCTTGCGGGCCACCTTGAGGTCGCCGTTGCCCATGGGGGCCTCGAGCACCAGCACCCAATCGTTGCGCCGTCCCGCCGCTTCGATGGCCGCGCGGGAGGCCGGCGAGCCCACCTCCTCGTCGGGGGTGAACAAGACCTCGAGGCTCGGCAGCCGGATCCCCAATTCCTCCGCCCCCCGCAAGACCCACAGAAGCTGCACGATGTTGCCCTTCATGTCGTAGACGCCAGGGCCAAAAGCCCAGTCCCCCTCGAGCTTCCAGCCGAAGGCCCCGACCGGGTGCACGGTGTCGAAGTGGCCCAGCAGGAGCACCTTGGGGCCAAAGCCGGGGCGCTTCAGGGTGAGCATCGGGCCAGCCGCGGTCTCCTCACGGCTCAAGTGGCCGAAGGGGGCGAACTTTTCGGCGATCCAGGCCGCCACCTCCTGTAGCCTGGAGAGGTCCTGGGAGGGCGCCTCGAGCCGGATGAAGGTCTCGAGGTCAGCTAAAAACTCAAGGAGGTGGGTTTGGGCGTACTCGAGGGCGTTCACGGTCTACATACTACGCCCTGGACCCGGAGTCTAACCTCCGGCCAACAACCGCCAAGCCCGCCTCGCGCTGGGCCTCGAGGGACTTGCGGTAGCCGGGTGCTGAGCGCCCCCCCGCCGCCTCGAACTCGTCCAGGTAGCCCAGGGCCACGACGGCGTCGTTGAGCTGGCCGAGGGCCTCTTGCAGGGCCTTGAGGTCTTCCACCTCTTGCTCGAGGTACTCCCGGGCATAGCGCAGCCGCCGCAAGGCCCGGCGCAAAGCGTGCAGATCCTCGAGGGTCCGGGTGGCCTGCCAAGCCGCCTGGCGTTTTTGCACCCGTCGCTCGAAGCGCTCGAGCCTCCTCCTGGCCTGGGGGACGGGAAGCGGGGGAAGGTTGTGCAGGGCTCGAGTGAGCCCGGCCAAACGCGGAGAATCCAGGCTGAGGAGCAGTTCTTCTCGAGCGATCCGGAGTTTTTCGGCCAGCCAAGCTGCAAAGGACTTGGGCAAGGTCACCTCCCCGCTTCGCGGCGTAAGGAGCACCTCCCCGCTTCGCGGCGTAAGAAGCGCCTCCAGGTCGCGCACCTTCCCGGCCCCCCGCACCAACCAGCGCAGGTCGTCGTGCAGGACGCGGTAGCCACCGAGTTCGAGCCAGACCCGCAAGCGCCGCCCGGCTACCCGCACCTGATGCACCCCCTCGGGGTCATCCCCCCTTCGGGCCCTAGGGAGGTGATTTTCCAGGTGAAGGAGCCAGCGGGTGGGCGCGATCATGGTCGTTCAGATGGCCCGCAGCACGCTGGGCGGAAGCAGCGCCAAAAGCCGCATCCCTCCGGGCCGAGGCGGGCCCTCGAGCCAGGCCACCCCGCCCTTTTTAAAGACCAAGGCCGCCGCCCGCTCGCGCTCCCCCAGCACCAGCCAGGCCGCCAGCTGGGAGAGCCAGGGCTCATGGCCGACCACTCCCACCCGGTCCCCTTCGCCGAAGCCGCCCAAGAGCTCGAGCAGGGATGGGCCGGGGGGCTCGGCCAAAGCCGGCGTGACCTCGCTCTCCCCGTCCACCAGCCCCATCAGCAGATCGGCGGTCTGTACGGCCCGCAGCTTGGGGCTGTGGTAGAGCTTGGAGAAGCGCAGGCCTAGCCTCTTCAGCCCCCTCACCACCCGGCGGAAGCGGCGCACCCCCGCTTCGCTCAGGGGCCGGGCGTCGTCGCCGTCCGCGGCCTGGTCCTCCGCGATGGCGTGGCGGACGAGGTAAAGCTGCATGGCTCTAGTCTATCCCCCCGGCCTTGGTCTGGCGTGATGGGCCGGTCCAGTACACCTCGAGTTCCCGCCCAAAGGCCTTGCGGAAAAGCCCCCGCTGTTTGCGGGCCTCGGCCAGTTCGACCCAGGGCTCCGCCGCCGCCTCGAGCCCCAGCCGCACCCGTTTGGGCTCGAGGGTGATCTCCAGCGCCTCGACCCGCCCGGCGCGGGAGCGCTCGAGGTACTCGGCCAGGCGCAGCACCGCCGCCAGGCGCTCGAGGCGTTGGCCGTCGTCTTTGAGCAGTAGCGGCTTGTAGCCCCCCCCCTTGGGCTCACCTTTGCGGTGGTAGCGCACCAGCAGGCCGATGAGGGCCTGCTCGCGGTGGGTCAGGCCGGGCAGGGCCGAGGCCATCACCAGATACTCGCCGTGTTTGTGGTGGTCGTAGTAGCCCACGCTCATGCCGATGTCGTGGAGCAAGGCCGCCTCGTCGAGCAGGCGTTCGTCCCCCGGGCCGTAGCCGTGCAGGGGGGCCAGGGCGCGGAAGAGCAGGCGGCAGAAGTTGCGCACCCGGGCGGTATGGGCCACCTCCTGCGGGTAGCGGGCGAAGAGGTTGCGCACGCTGAAACCGCGCACCTCGGGAACCAGGTGCGGTGGGGGAAGAAAGTGCCGGTAGAAGTAGCCCTCGCGCACCCCCTGGCCACTGATCCACACCCCCTCCAGGTCGGCTTCCCGCAGCACCGTACGGTAGACCAGCCCTCCCGCCAAGATCACGTCGGCCCGGTCAGGTTGCAGCCCCTCCACCCGCTGGCGCTCGACCACGGTGCGCCGAAGCAGGTCCTCGAGCAGATCCTCCAGGTCTTTGCGGGCCAGCCAGTAACCGTGCAGAAGGTCCAGCGGGTAGTTCCGCCTCCTCTGGGCCACCTTGGCCAGGTTGCGGGCGGTTCCACCCATCGCCACCAGCGGGAGCCGTTCGCGCCTCAGGCCCTTCACCGCCTCCTTGAGCTCCCTGCGGGCCAAGGCCTCGAGGTCCTCGATCTCGCCCCTCTTGGGTGGGTCGGAATGCAGAAACCTCTCGCTCAGCCGCACCGCCCCCAGCGGATAAGCCTCCCCAAAGGCGTAGCGGCGGGCGTCCATGCGCGCAAGCTGGGCGCTGCCCCCGCCCAGGTCCATCACCCAGGCCTCCTCCAGAGGGAAGCTGTTGGCCACCGCCAGCACGCCATACTGGGCCTCCTCGGCCCCCGAGAGGACCCGCACGGGCAAGCCAATCTCGCCGATGCGACGCAGGAACTCCGGGGCGTTCTGGGCGTCGCGGAGGGCGGAGGTGGCGATGACCTCGAGCCGGTCAAGCTCGGTAGCCCGGGCGAAATCCGCGTACAGGCGTAGCGCGGAGAGGGCTCGTTCCATCGCGGCAGGAGAGAGCCGGCCCTCCCGGCCTAAGCCCTCGCCCAACCTTACCGGCTCGCGGATCTCATCCACCAGGCGAAAGTGCTTCCCCGGCTCATAGGCAAAGACCACCAGGCGGCTGGTCCCCGAGCCCAAGTCCACAATGCCGATGCGCTCCATAGGCGCATCATATTCGCCACGGCGCCGAGGGGGGCAGGCCAAGCTCATACTTTCCTGACCTGCACCTGACAGACTGAGGGCCGATGGGCTCACCGCCGCTGCGCATATCGCAAGAGGCCGCCTGGCTCCAGTTCAACCGGCGGGTGTTGCTGCAAACCGAGCGCCCCGACTTCCCGGTGCTCGAGCGGCTGCGCTTCCTGGCGATCTGGGCGGCGAACTTCGACGAGTTCTTCTCGGCCCGGATCTCTCGAGCCTTCCTCCAGGAACGGGGCAGCAGGAGCTACAAAGCCCTGCTCCAGGAGGCCAAATCCCAGGCCGACTTGGCCGAAGACCTCTACCCGCGCTTCTTAGGGGAACTCGAGCCGCTGGGGGTGCGGGTGCTCCCCCCCGGCCAGCTCTCCAAGGCCGAGCTGCGCTACTTTGGGGCTTACCTGGCCGAAGAGGTGGCCCCCAAAACCGATCTAATCCAGCCCGAGGGCTTGGCCGACCTCTCCAGCCAGGCCCTGTATTTCGCCAGCGGAGAGGGCCTGCTGCAAAACCTGATCCGCCTCCCCGAGAGCATCCCCCGCCTGCTGCCGATCCCCGGGCGGGAGGGTAGCTTCGTGCGGCTGGGCGAGCTGCTCCGCTACCGTAGCGACCTGTTCTTGCCCCGCCGGGGCAAGCTCCACGAGCTGCGGGTGATCCGGCTGGCCTCCCTCGAGCGCAGCCGGGTGGACTGGGACGAGCTGCCCGCAGCGCTGGAGGCTCGGCTGGACGGCAAAGTGAGCCACCTCGAGGTCGAGCAGGGCTTCCCCCCGCACTGGGCCGAGGCCATCCGGATGGCGCTGGGCCTGGGCGAAGAGGAGGTGTTCTGGCTCTCACCCCCGCTCGACCTGCGCTTTGTCAGCACCCTGGTGGCCGCCGGGCCCGCCGGTGAGCGCTTCGCCCCGCGACCCCCGGAGAGACCCCGCCGCTTCATGAAGAACCCCTGGTCAACCCTGGATGAGCAAGATCTGCTCCTCTACCATCCCTACCAGGACTACCGGGCGGTAGAAGCCTTCGCCCAGGCCGCGGCCAACGACCCCAAGGTGGGGGCCATGCGGGCCACCCTGTACCGCCTGGGCCGCGAGAACCAGATTGCCGAGGCCCTGATCACCGCGGCCAAGGCCGGGAAGGATGTGGCGGTGCTGCTGGAAGCCCGGGCCCGTTTCGACGAGCTGCTCAACCTCTACTGGAGCCTGCGTTTGGGTGGGGCCGGGGTCAGGGTGCTGCCCCTACCCGCCAAGAAGGTCCACGCCAAAGCCCTATGGGTACAACGGGGGCGCAAGGCCTACGTTCACCTGGGCACCGGCAACTACAACGCCCTCAACGGCTCGCTCTACACCGACCTCTCCCTCTTCACCGCCGACCCCAAGGTGACCAAAGAGGTATCCGCCTTTTTCCAGGCTTTAGAGGCCCGCCAAGCCCCCACCCCCACCCTCGTCAAGACCGGCCCGGCCATCCGCGAGGCCCTCCTCGAGGCCATCCAGGGAGAAGCTCATGCCAAAGGGCACATCATCCTCAAGTTCAACCACCTCACCGACCCGGCGATCCTGGGGGCCCTTGAGGAGGCCGCAGAAAAAGGCGCGCGGGTGGACCTCATCGTGCGCAGCACGCTCACCCTGCTCCACCCCAAGTTCCAGGCCCGCAGCCTGGTGGGGCGCTACCTCGAGCACGCCCGGGCCGCGGCCTTCAAAAACAAGGGCAAGTGGACGGTCTGGGCCGGGAGCGCCGACCTCATGCCGCGCAACCTGGACCGCCGTTACGAGCTGTTCTTCCCGGTGCTGGACCCCCAGGCCAAGCGCCAGGTCTTGCGGCTGCTCAAAAGCCAGCTCAAGGATGACGTGAACACCTTTGTGCTGAAGGAGGATGGCTCGCAAAAGGCCTTGTGGAATGGCAAGCACAACGCCCAAAAGCTCTAGGGGACGGGGCCCAGCAGGCTGCGGTGATCCTTGAGCACGATGCCACGGAGGCCGTGCTTGGCGCTGAGCCGGTCGAGGTTGGCCCGGCGCTCGGCCAAGCGGGCCCCATACGAGGCATTGGCCCCGTGCTGGGCGACGGCGACGCCGCGCCCCGGCAACCGCACCAGCGGATAACCGGCCCCGCTCACCCGCAGATACCAGTCCCAATCCCAGTAATCCCCCATCTCGACGTCAAAATTCCCCAGTTCGTGGTGAAAGCGGCGCGGATACGCCACCGCCGAGGCCAAGAGGGTGTTGTCCCGCCGCAAGCTCCCGGCGGTCGCGGCGAAATCGAAAGGCAGGCGCTCGAGCTCGATCCCCTCCCGCTCCTGCACCAGCCAGCCGCCCCCGTACACCAGCGCGGGCCCATTTCGCAGCGCCCGCAGAACACGGTGCAAGTGGTATTGATCCTCCCACCAGTCGTCGTCATCGAGGAGGGCGATGACCTCACCTCGAGCCCGCTCGAGGCCCGCGTTCCGGGCTTCGACCTGCCCCCTGCCGGGGTTGCCAAAGGGCTGGATGCGCGGGTCGCTCAACCTGCGGGCGGCCTCCACCCCCTCTCCCTCCCCATCGTCGGCCACCAAGGCTTCCCAATAAGGATAGCTTTGGGCCTGCAACGAGCGCAGGGCTCGGCGCAGAAGCTCGGGCCTCCCTCGAGTGGGTATCAACACGCTGACCATTTGCACTGATTGTGACATGGGCTGGTCAGTTGAGCTTCAGGTCAGGCCCAACCCCTCAGGGCGACCCCCTGCGGACAGGCTAAGCTAAGGGGGTGACGAGGGCCAAGATCTGCGGCATCACCCGCCCCGAAGACGCTGTGCTGGCCGAACGGCTGGGGGCTTGGGCAGTGGGGTTTATCCTGGTTCCGAACACCAAACGCTACCGCCCACCCCAACACGCCCGCTGGATCAGCCAGCAGTTGGGACCCTTTATCTGCCGGGTCGGGGTGTTCCAGGACGCCCCGCCCGAGGCCGTGCTCGAGCACATGGCGCAGGCTAGGCTCCAGGTCGCCCAGCTTCATGGCTCCGAGCCTCCCGCGTGGGCCGAGGCGGTGCGAGAGCACTATCCCGTGATCAAAGCCTTCAAGCTCAGCGGCCCTCCCGATCCGGCCTTGCTCGCGCAAGCTCTGGATTACCCCTGCGATGCCCTGATGGTGGACGGGGCCAACCCCGGGAGCGGGCAGGGATACCCGCTCGAGTGGCTCGAGCCGTTCCGGGGGCACCCCCGGCTCATCGTGGCGGGCGGCCTGAACCCGGAGAACCTGGCCCCGGTACTGGCTTTGCGGCCTTACGGGGTGGATGTCTCGAGCGGGGTCGAGCAGAGCCCAGGGGTCAAAGATGGGCAGAGGGTCGGGGATTTTTTGGACTTGGTTTCAAGATTGGCCCGGCGGTGAATGATCCCGCGGCGATCTGTGGATAAGCTGTGGATAACTCTGTGGATAAGTCGGGTTTCCCGGTGTTACACTCACAATTTAGACCCCGGATCTGTGGATAACTCGGGCTCCAAGGTGAACTTATAGATATAGCGTCGTTCACGTGGCAGCCAACTGTACTCCACCCTCTCGATCCGGTACCTTCCTAGGTCGCGCCAGCGGTTGGGAGCTTCGCGCGCAAAGACCCGCATAGGGCGTCGGTCTGCGTAAGCCTCGAGCAAAACTCGGTTGCCCCCGGTGGGTTGCTGGTTGCCCTGGAGTCCTTCTCCGGGGTAAATAATCCGTCCATCGGGCAGAAATTCGTTGTGATAACCGGACTCTCCCCGGTCCACCAAGAGGCTGTGCGAACCAATGCCCCGCAGGGTTTTGTGGATCGCCAAGACCTCCCGCCAGGACATCTGTAACCAACCCTGACCAGCACCCGCCATAAATTCCTACCGATCCCAAACCCAGACCGCTCCACCTGAGACTACCCCAACCAAGCCTAACGCTCAGCAGGGGCGGCTCCCCAAGGAGTCTCAGATGGGTTGACCGACTACATACAGTTGACAAGTAAGGAGAGGGGTTGCTAGACTACTCGGTGCTGCTTGAGGAAAACCGAGAGCAGAGCGAACCTTGACAAGGAAGATCAGCAAGCCATAAAACCCATACCTTTGCAAAACACAGGTAATCCTGTGAGCCACTATCGGAGAGTTTGATCCTGGCTCAGGGTGAACGCTGGCGGCGTGCCTAAGACATGCAAGTCGAACGGGCCTGATTTCGGTCAGGCCAGTGGCGGACGGGTGAGTAACACGTGGGTGATCTACCCCAAAGTCTGGGACAACTAGGGGAAACCTTAGCTAATCCTGGATGGCGAGCCCTCTCCTGTGAGGTCTCTAAAGATTTATCGCTTTGGGATGAGCCCGCGGTGCATCAGGTAGTTGGTGGGGTAACGGCCTACCAAGCCGACGACGCATAGCTGGTCTGAGAGGACGACCAGCCACAGGAGCACTGAGACACGGGCTCCACTCCTACGGGAGGCAGCAGTTAGGAATCTTCGTCAATGGGCGCAAGCCTGAACGAGCGACGCCGCTTGAGGGACGAAGCCCTTCGGGGTGTAAACCTCTGAACAGGGGACGATCATGACGGTACCCTGCTAATAGCACCGGCTAACTCCGTGCCAGCAGCCGCGGTAATACGGAGGGTGCGAGCGTTACCCGGATT
>PSML01000100.1:0-8003 GCA_040290145.1 Meiothermus sp.
GGCGCGGGGCAAGATCATGGGCGCCGCCAGGAGGGGCGAGCCCATCCCCGAGGGCTGGGCGGTGGACGCTTCGGGGAACCCCACCACCGACGCCAAAGCCGCGCTCGAGGGCTCCCTGCTGCCCATCGGGGGCGGTAAGGGGTATGCCCTGGCCGTGCTGGTCGAGATCCTGGCCGGAGCCCTGGCGGGGGATATCCTCTCGCCCGACCTCCCGCTGCCCTGGGCTCCGCCCGAGCAGGCCGCCAAGCCGGGGTTGTTGCTGCTGGCCTTCGACCCCGCGGCTTTCGGGTCCGGCTATGCGGCGCGGATGGCCGGGTTGATCGCGGCCTTGGAAGGGGCGGGTGGGCGCATCCCCGGAGCCCGCCGGGCCAGGCTGCGGGAACAGGCTCTACGGGAGGGGATCGCCCTTGACGATACCTTACAGGACGAACTCGGTAAACTAGGTTTGCGTCTACAAGGAGGAACCCCATGAAGAAGCTCGTGTTGGCTTTGGTGGCCCTGGCGGCGTTGTCCAGCGCGGTGGCCCAGCAGACCCGCCTGCGGGTCTTTGTCGGCGGGCAGCAGCGCCCCGACGTGATGCGAAAGATCTTCGACCTCTACCAGTCGCGCAACCCCGGGGTGCGGGTGGACATCGAGACCGGGGGCGCCACCTCCGACCAGCAGCAGCAATACCTCACCACCGTCTTGGCCTCGCGCGATCCCTCCATCGACGTGATCCTGGTGGACGTGATCCGCCCGGCCCAGTACCAGGCCTCGCGCTGGGCCGACACCCTCGACAAGTACCTGCCCGGTGTGACCCGCGAGAACTTGCTCAAGCAGTACCTTCCGGCCTACGCCAAAGCCGATGTGGTGAACGGCCAGTTGGTAGCCCTCCCGGCTTTCGCCGATGCCCAGTTCCTCTACTACCGCAAAGACCTGCTCGAGAAGTACGGCTTCAAACCCCCCACCACCTGGGACGAGGCCATCAAGCAGGCCCAGACCATCCTGGCTGGGGAGAAGAACCCTAACCTGAATGGGATCGGCTTCATGGGCAACATCTCCGAGGGGACGGTGTGCAGCTTTTTGCTCCCCATCTGGGCCGCCGGGGGCGATGTGACCGACGCCAACAACCGCCTCATCCTTACCGAGGCCCAGGCCAAGGACTCCCTGCAGTTCTGGCTGGACCTGATGGACAAACACAAGGTCTCGCCCAACAACATGGCCGAAAAAGCCCAGGACATCATCCGCCAGGAGATGCAGCAGGGCCGCTGGGTCTTCGGCACCCTCTTCGCCTACGCCTGGAACAGGTTCCAGAACGACGCCGACAGCCAGGTCAAGGGCAAGATCGGGGTGGTGCCGCTGCCCAAGTTCGAGGGGGGGCGCTCGGCGAGCTGCTTGGGCGGCTGGCAGTGGACCATCTCGGACTTCTCCAGGAACAAGGCCCAGGCCTACAAGCTCGTGCGCTTCCTCTCGAGCCCCGAGGTCTCCAAGATCCTGGCCATCGACGCCTCCAACCTGCCGGTCTTCCCCTCGCTGTACAAAGACCCCGACGTGCTCAAGGCCAACCCCTGGTTCGCCGACGCCCTGCCCATCGTACAGAACGCCCGCTCGCGCCCGGTGCACCCCCGCTACACTGAGATCGCCGATGTGATGCGCAAGGGCCTCAACGCGGTGCTGGCCCGCACCAAGACCCCCGAGGCCGCCGCCAAGGAGATCGTCAGCGGCCTGCAGGCGATCTACGGGAAGTGAGTCGAGGGTCAAGGCTATGTCCTACGTCGTACGTTCTGCGCCGAGTGCTTCTGGTGCAGCGTACGACGTATGACGTACGGCGGTTTTCGTTATGGCCCGACCCCAAGCCCGCTACCGCAGAAGCTTCGGCGACCTCAGCGAGCGCGCCCTGGCCTTTTGGCTGTTGCTCCCGGCGGCCTTGCTGCTGGGCTTCATCGCCCTCTACCCGGTGCTGCGGCTGTTTTACACCAGCCTGTTCACCCTCCAGCTCACGGTGAGCCCAGACGCGAATTTCCTTGGCTTGGGCAACTACGGTCAGGCCCTGCACGACCCGCGCTTCTGGAACGCGGTCAAAAACACCCTGCTGATCGTGCTGATCACGGTGCCAGGGGCTTTGCTGGTGGGGCTCGGGCTGGCCATGCTGGCCAACCTGCCCTTCCGGGTGAAGTGGCCGGTGCGGCTGGGGCTTCTGCTCCCCTGGGCCTTGCCGCTGGTCTTCGTGGGGCTCATCTTCCGCTGGTTCTTCGACAGCCAGTACGGGGTGGTCAACGACCTGCTGGTGCGGCTAGGAGGCGAGCGGCTCCTCTGGGTGACCAACCCCGATCTGGCCTTCTGGGCGATCTGCTTGACCCTTATTTGGAAGACCAGTTCCTTCGTGGCCTTGATCCTGCTGGCGGGCTTGCAGACCATCCCCAAGGAGCTGTACGAGGCCGCCAAGGTGGACGGGGCCAGCCGGTGGCAGGAGTTCTGGCGGGTTACCCTTCCCCTCCTCACCCCCGCGATCTTGGTGGCGATGATCTTCCGCACCATCGCGGCTTTCCAGACCTTCGACGTCCCCTACGCCATGACCGGGGGCGGCCCCGGCAACGCCACCGAGACCCTGGCCATGTACGTGCGGGTGCAGAGCATCGAGAACCTCAACTTCGGCTACGGCTCGGCGCTGGCGGTGCTGATGTTTTTGCTCAGCATGGCGGTGACGCTGGTGTACCTGCGCTACGTGAGGGGGGCGGATGAGTAGGCGGCGCCGTAGGGGTCGTACGTCGTACGTTGTACGCGAAAGAGGCAAGACGCAGGACGCAAGGCGCAAGGCGCCGGTGGGTTGGGCTGTGGGGCGTCGGGCGTTCAGCGTTCGGCGTTGGGCCATCAGCCACCGGCCATCCGCGGCCCGGAGGGCTTCATGAACCCCTTCAAGAACCTGCGCCTGTGGGTGTGGGTCGCGGCGGCCATCGTGGTGTTCAACGGCTTCTTCCCGGCGGTGTGGATCTTCCTCACCTCGCTCAAGACCGAGGGCGAACTCACCCGCATCCCCATCACCTACTGGCCCGCCCACCCCACCTTGCAGAACTACTTTAGGGCATTCAGCGAGCAGCCCCTGGAGCGCTACTTCCTCAACAGCGTGATCGTGGCGGTGAGCGCCACTGCCCTTTGCGTCTTCGTGGCGAGCCTGGCCGCCTACGCCCTAGCCCGGCTGCAGGTGCCCCGGCGGGGCCTGATCCTCTCGCTGTTGGTGGGGGTGTCGATGTTCCCCACGGTTACCCTGATGATCCCCCTTTTCGAGACCTTTTTGGCCTTGGGGCTGCGCAACACCTATGCGGCGCTGATCCTCCCCCACGCTGCCCTCTCGCTGCCGGTGGCGACCCTCACGCTGGTGAGCTTCTTCCAGGGGATCCCCAAAGACCTCGAGGCGGCCGCGATGGTGGACGGCTGCACCCGGCTCGAAGCCTTGTGGCGGGTGGTGGTTCCGCTCTCGGCGCCGGGGGTGTTCACCGCCAGCATCCTGGCCTTTGTGAACAGCTGGGACGAGTTCCTGCTGGCCCTCACCCTGATGCCCTCCCAGGCCATGCGTACCCTCCCGGTGGGCATCACCTTCTACCAGGGCGAGTACGTCTTCCCCTGGCCGCTCATCTCGGCGGCGCTGGTGGTGGCGCTGGTGCCGGTGGCGCTGGTCATCGCCCTCTTCCAAGAGCGGGTGGTGGGCGGCCTGACCCAAGGGGGTGTCAAGGGATGACGCGAGAGGCGGGTCGTACGTCCTACGCCGTATGCAAGAAAGGGTGGGGGCCCCTCCTTAAGCGGTGCGACACACCCTCGTGTTCACTTTCTAAGAGGGCCCTTGGGCGTTTTGCGTCTTGCGTTTAGCGTTTAGCGATCCTTATGTTGCGCATCGGACTCGTTCCCATCGTGCGGCCCCTGTTCCGGGGGGCCCGGTTCGGCCTCGAGCGGACCTCAGCCCAAGCCCTGCAAAGCCTGGGTGGCGAGCTGGGCTTCGAGCTGGCCTACCTATCCGACCCCGTGGCCGACGCAGCGCAGGCCGAGGCCGCGGCGAGGGCGGCGCAGGCCGCAAGGCTCGATTTCCTCTTGGTCGAGCACGTGACCTTCGCCACCGGGGACGTGTTCTTGCCGCCCCTCGAGCTCCCCCTGCCGGTGGGCCTGTGGGCGCTGCCGGAGGTGTGGGACAGGGGGCCGCTGCCGCAGAACGCGATCTGCGGGTTGAACCTGGGCATCTCGCTGGCCGGTACCACGGTACGGCGCGAGGTTCCGGTCAAATGGTTTTACGGAAGCCCCGATAGCGAGTGGTTTTTGTCGCGCTTCCGGCTCACCCTAGACGCCCTGCGCGGGGTCAGGGTGCTGCGCGAGGGGCGGGTGCTCTGGCTGGGCGGACCGGCCCCCGGCTTTTTTGCCTTCGACGCGGTTCCCACCACCGGCCTTATGGTGGAGAAAGCCGATCTGAGCGAGTTGTGGGCGGCGCTCGAGGCCATCCCCGACTCCCAGGTAAGCGACGTGCTGGCAAACTTCGACGAGCCCACCGACTACCCCAAAGACGAACTCTGGACGACGGTGCGGCTCGAGTTGGCCCTGGCCCAGCTCGCCCAGGGCTTCGACGGGGTGGCCATCCGCGAGTGGCCGGAGATTCCCGAAAAGCTCGGCGTGATGGCCTACTCGGCCATGGCCCGCCTGGCCGACCAGGGGTATACCTGGGCCCCCGAGGGGGACCTGATGGGGCTGGCCGGGCAGTTGGCCTTGCAGGCCGTCTCCGGGCAGCCCGCGATCCTCCTGGACCTCTCGCACCTCTCGCAAAGGGGCCTGATGCTCTGGCACGGCGGCGAGGCCCCCAGGGCCTGGGCGAATGGCCCCACCCGGCTGGTCGCCCACTTCAACCGGGGCTGCCCAGCGGTGCGGGACATGGCCCTCAAGGCGGGGCCGGTGAGCGGCTTGCGGCTGCTGCCGGGGAAGAGGGCGGTGGTCTACGGCGGCGAGCTCTCCGGTGAGAAGGGTTATGACGGGGATTCGGGGCTCCTCATCCGGGCCAGTTGGGCCGAGCAGGAGCTGAGCCCCCGGCAGTTCCTGGCGAGCTGGCTCAACCACCGCATTCCCCACCACCTGGCGGTGGGCCTGGGCGAGCACCAGCCGGCGCTGCTGGAGCTGTGCGCGTGGCTGGGCCTGGAGGTGCTCCCGGCCAGTCCGGAGGAGAATAGGCTGGTATGGCGCGTGTGATCACCCTGGGCTGGGCCTGTCTGGACCAGCGGTTTTACGTCGAGCACTTCCCCCCCACCCACAGCCGCACCCCGGTGCGGGCCTTCCGCCAGGCCATCGGGGGGCCGGCGGCGGTGGCGGCCCAGGCCGTCGCCCGACTCGGGGGGAAGGCGGTGCTGCTCTCGCGGCGGGGCCCGGACAGCGCTGGCGAGTACCTCGAGCGCCTTCTGCTGGCTGAAGGCATCGAGGCCCACTTCACCCTGGGCCAGAGCACCCCGGTGAGCGGGGTGCTGGTCACGCCGGAGGGGGAGCGCTACATCTTCCCCTACCGCGGGGTCTTGCCTACCTCTCCCGAGTGGATCCCCGAGGGGTACTTGAAGGATGTGGGGGCGGTCCTCCTCGACCACCGCTGGCCCGAGGCGGCCCAGGCCCTGGCCAAAGCCGCTCGCTCCCGGGGCCTCCCGGTGGTGCTGGACCTCGACCACGACCGCCCGGAGGCCTGGAAGCTCGCCCATTTGGCCTCGCACGTGGTCGCCTCCGAGGAGCTGGCCGCGCAGGTCGGGGGGGTCGAAGCCCTGCTCGAGCGCCTCCCCGGCTGGGCGGCGGTGACGCTGGGGGCCCAAGGGGTGCGCCACCGCGGGGGCCAGGTCCCGGCGTTCCGGGTCGAGGTGAAGGACTCCACCGGGGCCGGGGACGTCTACCACGGGGCGTTCGCGCTCGCTTTGGCCGAGGGTCAGGATGAGCTCGAGGCGTTGCGCTTCGCCGCCGCGGTCGCCGCGCTGCACGTGCGGAACGGGGAACCGCCCAGGAGGTCGGAGGTCGAATGGTTGTTGGCGTCATAGATGGTCCCTACTACGACGTGGGCGCGCTTGAAGTCCTGAGCCCCGACCCTTCCGAGGGGTCGGCCAGGTTCGCTCGAGCCCCAAGCCATCTAAAGAGGTGAAGGATGAAAACCACCCCCGCCAAAGCTCGTTCATACACCCGTATCGGTGACGGAGCCATGCGCTTCGGCGCCCTGGCCATCGACCAGCGCCCCCCGCTCTTCCACCTCGTCGCCAAGGCCCTGGGCAAGGACCCCGAGGCCGTGGGGGCCGAGGTCAGGGCGCTCAAGGGCCTGCTGGCCGAGACCCTGGCCAAAAGCGTGACCGGCATCCTGATCGACCCCCACTACGCCTTCCCCGCCGCCATGCCCCTCCTCCCCCGCGAGACCGGGTTGATGCTGACCCTCGAGCACCACCGCTTCGAGACCGTCGAGGGCGGCTGGCGCAAGAGCTCGGTGATCCCCGGCTGGTCGGTCGAGCAGGCGGTGCGGATGGGCGCCGACGGCCTGAAGCTGTTGGCCTGGCACCGCCCCGACGCGCCGCCCGAGGTGGTCGAGCACCAGCTCAACTTCGTGCGCGAGGTGGGCGAGCAGTGCAGGAAGGCCGACCGGCTCTTCATCTTCGAGGTGCTGCCCTACCCCCTCCCCGGCGAGGACCAGGCCGCCTACGGCGCCAAGCTGCGCGACCTCTCGCTCGAGATCGCCGCCGCCTTCGCCGACCCCGGTTTCCACATCGACCTCTACAAGCTGGCCATCCCCGGCTCTGCCGAACTCGTCAAGGAGTGGGGCGGCCAGGGCTACAGCCTGGATGACCTCGAGGCCGACCTGCGCGAGTACAGCAAGCTCCCGGCCCCCTGGCTGCTGCTGTCGGGCGGGCTCAGCGCCGACCAGTTCGTCGATGCCTTGGAGCGCGCGGTGATGGCCGGGGCGCGGGGCTACCTGGCCGGGCGGGCCATCTGGCAGCACCCCTTGCGCCACTACCCCGACCTCGAGGCCACCCGCGCAGCGCTGCTGGAGGAGGGGCTCGAGGCCCTGGACCGGCTCAACGAGGTGTTGCTCTCAATCCCGCCCATGTATCCGCAGGTGGACTGGACTCTGCCCGGCGTGGCCGGTTAGATGGCTAAACCGAAGAACCAAGCTGGACAGATCAGTTTTTATGTTATAAGCTAAACATTAGCGATGGATTAAGCTAAAAGCCAATCGCGTGGGAAAGGAACGGAGCGGGGACGGATGTTGGGCCGACGACCCCTTACTGCAGGGCTCGCCGCCACAGCTGCGTCTAATTTTTGTTAGGCGGAGGCCGAAAACAAAGGAGATATACAGATGACCAAAGTGACCCCTTTCCTGATGTTCAACGACCAGCTCGAAGCGGCCATAGCGTTCTATACCACCACGTTCCCGGACTCTCAGATCAAGAACATCACTCGCACTGGTAAGGATGGCCCAATCACTTCCGCCGATTTCGTCATCGGTGGTCAGTTCTTCATCGGCTACAATGGCGGCCCGCACTTCACATTTTCCAATGGTTTCTCACTTTTTGTCGACTGCGAAGACCAGGAAGAAGTTGACGAGTACTGGAACAAGCTCGTCAACGCCGGCGCAACCCCATTACGGGGTGGCTGGATCACCGATCCGTTCGGCATCACTTGGCAGATCGTTCCGAGACGTTTCATGGAGCTCATCAGCGACAAGAACAAAAAGAAGGTACAGGCGGTGATGGAAGCGAAGATGAAGATGGTCAAGCCCGACGTGGCGGCACTGGAAAGAGCGTACGATGACGTATAGAACACCAAGGAGGCGCTTGCCGACGGCCCCGCCCAACGATGGCATGCAGCGGACGGCGCTATCGCGCCGCCGCCGAACCGGGCCGTTGGGCGGCACCATTGACGCCACCATGTTCGTCACTTAGTCTATTCTCAAATAAGAGGGCAACGCCTTGAACCAACCGCAACCCAAGAATCCCGCTGAGACCTATGAGCACTATTTTGTCCCGGCGATGTTTCTT
>PSML01000101.1:0-7865 GCA_040290145.1 Meiothermus sp.
GGCGGCCCAGACCCGCCGGCTGCGGGCGTTGAGGCCCCAGTTGAGGAACCCCGCGATGAGCCCCGCCGCCGGCCCCAGCCAAGCCCCCACCGCCGCCGCAAAGTACAGGGTTTGCAATCCCACCGGGCCTTCCGGCGGGTTGCCCCGGCCCCGCGTGGCCACGAGCACCCCGTAGCCGTTGATGAGGGCCAAGAGCCCCGCCGCCATGAGCGCGGCGTCGAGGGCTGGCGAGAAGCCCCCCGGAAAGATGAAGGGCGCGGCCAAGAGCCCCAGGGCCAGCCCGCTGTAGCTCAGCCCGTCGGGGACCTCGTAGGTGTCGAGGTCGATGAAGGAGAGGGCGATCAGGATGGCGATAAAAGCCCAGATGAAGGGCAGCGCGGGCAGCTCGGGGCGCAAGGCCGCGGACAGCGCGAAGAGCACCCCGGTGAGGGCTTCGATGGCCGGGTAGCGGGCCGAGATCGGCCCGCCGCATCCCTTGCAGCGCCCCTGCTGGATCACCCAGGAGAGGATGGGGATCAGCTCGAGCGGGGTGAGCCGGCGGCCGCAATGGGGGCAGCTCGAGGGCGGATGGACGATGGACTTTTGGGCCGGGATGCGATAGATCACCACGTTCAAAAACGAGCCGATGACGGCCCCGAAAACGAAGGCGAAAATCACCAGGGGTAGACTCACCCGTCCATTCTAGCCACCGTTCGGTCCGGCCCCTGCGTCAGATGACGGCGGTGTAGGGGGTTGGCGGGTAAGGTGGCCTCGAGCCCGTGGCAAAGGCCCAAGGTGCCCCGGTGTAGTTTTGTGCGCGGCCCATCCCGAGGGCGTGTAGGACTCCCCCTTCTACCCCGAACCGCCCGGACCCGGCGCGATCTACCCTTAGCCTCAGGAGGTCAACCATGATTACCGCGATTCCCGCCCAGGAGACCAAAGACCACAGACTTCAAGGCGAGCAGGTTTCCGAAGCCTGGAAAGAGGCGCTCGAGACCTACGGCCTGCCCCAGGAGGAGTGATCCGCCTAGTCCTCGTCCCCCGCCGCCACCGTCTCCCGCCGCCCGGCCTTCCACTCCAGCCCGGCCCAGATCAGGCTCTCGAGGTCGCCGTCGAGCACCTGGTCGGGGTCGTGGCGCATCTCGCCGGTGCGGTGGTCCTTGATGTACTGCTTGTCCAGCACGTAGCTGCGGATCTGGCTGCCCCACTCGTTGGGGGGTGGCTCGCCCCTGAGGCGGGCCAACTCCTCCTGCTTCTTCTTCCACTCGATCTCGAAGAGCTTCGAGCGCAGGATGTTCATGGCCAGCTCTTTGTTCTTCTGCTGGCTGCGGGTGACCTGGCACTTGACCATGATCCCGGTGGGCAGGTGTACCACCCGCACCGCACTGTCCGTGGTGTTGACCCCCTGCCCACCCTTGCCCTGCGAGCGCATCACGTCGATGCGGAGGTCTTCGGGGTTGATCTCGACCTCCACCGATTCGTCCACCTCGGGCATCACCTCGAGCGCGGCGAAGCTGGTCTGCCGCTTGCCTTGGGCGTTGAAGGGCGAGGGCCGCACCAGCCGGTGCACCCCGGCCTCCGCCGAGAGCAGCCCGTAGGCGTTCTCGCCCCGCACGATGAACTGGGCAAGGTCAAGGCCCGCCTCGGCTGCGGGTTCTACATCGATCACCTCCACCTTAAACCCATGCCGCTCGGCAAAGCGGGTGTACATCCGGTAGAGCATCTCGGCCCAGTCGCAGGCCTCGGTTCCGCCCGCGCCGGGCTTGATGGTCACGATGGCGGCGTTCTCGGCGTAGGGGAAGGAGAGCAGGGTCTGGTGGTAGAGGTCTTCCAGCTCACGGCCTGCTTTGTCCAGCTCAGGCTGCATCTGCTCGCGTTCTTCCGCGCTCAGCTCCGGCCACAGCTCGAGCAAACCCTGCAGGTCGGACTCCAGACGGCGGTAGTTGGCTACCGTCTTGCGCAGCCGGGTGGCCTCCTGGTTGACCGCTTTGGCCTCGGAGGGGTTGTTCCAGAGGTTAGGGTCGTTGAGTTTGACTTCCAATTCCTTCAGGCGGGATTCTTTGCCGGCGATGTCAAAGATACCCCCGGAGGGCGTCGAGTCGGTGCTGGAGGGTCTCTAGTTCCATAACCCCCTGAGTATAGAACGGGGAAGGCCAAACGCCCAACTGCCGGGGCCTGTTCAGTCCGCGGCCAGGGCCAAGGCGGGCTGCTCGAAGCCCACCCTGGCCCCCAGGGCCTGCAGGCGGGCGGGCAGCTTCTCGTAGCCGCGCTCCACGTACTGCATCCCCTCGATCCGGCTCTCGCCCTCAGCGGCCAAGGCGGCCAGGATCAAAGCGCCCCCAGCGCGGATATCGGCGGCCTTGACGCTGGCCCCCATCAGGGTCTTGCCGCTCACCAGCAGCACCCCCTCCTTGCGGCTGGCGTCGGCCCCCATGCGGGCCAGCTCACCCACGTAGCCGAAGCGATCCGGGTAGACCCGGTCGGCCACGGTGGAGGTTCCCGGCACGGTCGCCAGGTAAGCCGCGATCAGGGGTTGCAGGTCGGTGGCGAAGCCGGGGTATTCGCGGGCCTCCACGCTGAAGGGAAGGGGGTGGGGGGTGGCCTCCAGCCGCACCCAGTCCGGGCCGGTCTCGAGGTGATGGCCGGACTGGGCCAGCTTGTCCAAAAGCGCGTCCATGTGCTGGGGGTTGACGTGGGTGAGGGTGATCTTGCCCCGGGTGGCAGCGGTCATCAGCAGAAAGGTTCCGGCCTCGATGCGGTCGGGGATGATGCCATAGCTTCCCCCTCCCAGGCGATCTTTCCCCCGTACCCTGAGGATGCTGCTGCCGATGCCTTGGATCTCTACCCCGAGCATCTGCAGGAAGTGGCAGAGGTCTTCGATCTCGGGTTCTTGGGCCACGTTGACCAAGGTAGCCTCGCCGCCCAGGGCTGCGGCCAGCAGGGCTTGCTCGGTGCCGCCCAGGGTGGGCATATCGAAGACCACCCTCCCGGAGGGTTTGCGGGTTTGCCGGGCGTGGAAAAAGCCGTTCTCCTCTTTGATTTCAGCCCCCAAACGGGTGAGCGCCTTGAGGTGCTGGTCCACCGGGCGGGGGCCAAACTGGCAGCCGCCGGGCATCGGCACGATGGCCTCGCCCACCCGGCCCAACAGGGCGCCCAACACGATAAAGCTGGCCCGCATCTTGTCCACCAGCTCCCGGGGGGCCTCGGTGTTTTTGATCTCGGGGGTGTGCAGGTGCAGGGTGTGGCCTTCCCAGGCGTAGCGGGTGCCAAGGTGCGACAAAAGCTCGAGCATCACGTCCACGTCGCGTAGGCGCGGAACCTCGTTGAGGGTGACGGGCTCGGGGGTGAGGAGGCTCGCCACCATGATTTTGAGGGCCGAATTCTTCGCCGGGTTGACCCTTAGCTCGCCCCTGAGCGGGATTCCACCTTGTACCACCAGCGCACGTTCCATGTGTCGTGACTCCTGAACGATGGATTGTCTTACTTCATATGAGCATGATGCTCACTATACTCAACTTGAGCGTATACACTAACTTTTGCATTGTCAAGTATTGGTGCTTCATGCTAAAGTGAGCATACCAAGACTTCGAGGCCAAGGTTGTTGCATGCCAGCACCACAAAGGAACCAACCCAGCGATGCCCAAAAAAGAGAAAAAACGCCTGCAGGTGGTAATCAGCGATGACCAGGACGCCTTGCTGACCAAGGCCGCCTATGAGCTTTCGAGCCCCGAGCGCCTGGTCTCGAAGTCCGAGGTGGTGCGGCTGGCCATCCAGAAGATTGCCCAGGAACTCGACGCGGGCAAGGCCGATTTGGAGGAACTGCGCAAGACCCTGGAGGAAGGGGGGCTCGAGGAAGAATAAGCCGCCCTCTCCTGGACCGAAAGAGGGCTTTGTTATCCCGTTTCCACCGGCACTGGCTCGGGGGCCTGCTGGACCTGGCCCTGAGGGAAGGCATGGCGGTGGTGGATGACCCGCACCGCGTAGTCGTAGGTCAGGTAGCTGTAGGCCCAGTTGGAGAGCACCAGCAACCGGTTGCGGAACCCCGCCAGGTAGTAGATGTGGACGGCCAGCCAGGTGATCCAGGCCAAGAACCCTTTGAACCGGACCCGGCCCAGCTCGGCCACGGCCTTGGCCCGGCCCAGCACGGCCAGGTTGCCCTTGTCCTTGTAGCGGAAGGGGAGCGGTCGCTGCCCCCGCAGGTGGCGCAGGATGTTCTGGGCAGCCCAGGTCCCCTGTTGCATGGCCACAGGGGCGACCTGGGGCAGAGGCTTGCCGTTGGCCTCGAGGTAGTTCATGTCCCCCACCACGTACACCTCGGGGGCCTCGCTCAGGGAGAGTTCGGGGGTGGTGGCGACCCGGTTGCCCCGCCCGGTGGGGAGGCCGGGCAGAGCCGCGCCCGCTACCCCCGCCGACCACACCACCACGAAGGAGGGGATGAACTCGCCGCTTTCCAGCCGCACCCCGGCTTCGGTCACCTCCGATACCCGGGTCCGCTTCAAAACCTCCACCCCCACCGACTCGAGGAATCTCTCCGCGTAGCGCGACGAGCCCTCCGAGAAGGCGCTGAGGAGACGCTCTCCCGCCTCGATCAGCACGATCCGCAGTCGGGAGCCGCGCAGCTCGGGGTAATCCCGAGCCACCACGTGCTTCTTGAGTTCACCCAAGGCTCCGGCCAGCTCGACCCCGGTGGGGCCACCGCCCACGATCACGAAGGTCAGCAGGGCCTTGCGCCGCTCGGGGTCGCGGGTCCGCACCGCTTCCTCGGCGGCCGAAAGTGCCCGGTCGCGCATCCGCAAGGCTTCGCCCAGGCTCTTGAGCCCGATGGCGTACTGGGCCACCCCGGGGATGCCGAAGTCGAAGTTACGGCTGCCGCTCCCGACGATGAGGTAGTCGTAGGGGATGGGTTGCCCGTCCACGAAGAGCACTTTGGCCTGGGTATCCACCCGGTCGGCCTGACCCATCACGAAGTTTGCGTTGGGGTAGCGGCGCAAGAAGGCGCGGATGGGCATGGCGATCTGGGGAGCCTCGAGCCCGGCGGAGGCCACCTGGTACAAAAGGGGCAGGAACAGGTGGTAGTTGTTTTTGTCCACCAGCGTAATTCGCAGGTTCTTCTCGCGCCCGAGCACCCGCACCGCGTTCAAGCCGGCGAACCCGGCGCCTAATATGACCACGTGTTTCTCCGCCATCTGAACCCTCCTGGGGGCGCATCGCCCGGTTGGACCAAGGGTAGAGAGGGGGATTTACCGGTTCGTTTGCCGTGGTAAAGCCATCCAACCTGGCCGAGCGCTGGCAGGATCGCAGCCACCCGCTCTAGGGACATTTGTACTTCTTTTCTCAAGTAGGTGCCCGGCGTCAGCTCACAGTTTGTACCTTCATTCACTAGCAAGCTCTGCATAGGAGCTTAGGCTGCCCACCGCCCTCTTCATCTACTCTCCGGCCTTCCCCTTCGCTGCGGTCTGACCAGCTCACCGTGGCGCAACTTGGACGAAAAGCTCAGAGCAGGTTGACCCAGACGCTTTTGACCTCGGTGTAGTGCTCGAGCGCGTAGCTTCCCATCTCCCGCCCCAGGCTGCTGGTTTTGAAGCCGCCCCAGGGGCTTGCCGCGTCCACCAGCCCGAAGCCGTTGATCCAAACCGTGCCGGCTTTGAGGGCGTGAGCCACCCGGATGGCCTGTTTGAGGTCTCGGGTCCAGATGCTCGCCACCAGGCCGTAGCTCGAGTCGTTGGCCCGCCGCACCAAATCGTCGAGGTCCTCGAAGGGGAGGGCGGTGAGCACCGGTCCGAAGATCTCCTCACGGGCGATGGTCATCTCGTCACGGCCCACGAAGATCGTCGGCTTGACGAAGTAGCCGCTGCCGGCCTGGGGGTTGCGCTCCCCACCCAGCACGAGTTCGGCCCCCTCGGCCTTGCCCTTTTCGATATAGCCCAGCACCCGCTCCATGTGGGCCTGGCTCACCAGCGGGCCGATCTGGGTTCCCAAATCCAGCCCCAAGCCTTGCTCGAGGTGTCGGGCCCGCTCCACCAGCCCGCTTAGGATCTGGTCGAAGTGGGATTTGGGCAAGAAGAGCCGGCTGCCCGCCGCACAGGCCTCGCCCTGGTTGAAGAAGATGCCGGCCATGGCCCCGCCGATGGCCTCATCCAAGTTGGCGTCGGGAAAGACGATGTTGGGGCTTTTTCCACCCAGCTCGAGCGTCACCCGTTTGAAATCCCGGGCGCTGCCGACCAGGATCTCCCGGCCCACCCGGGGCGAGCCCGTGAAGCTCACCTTGTCCACGCCCTGGTGCTCGGCCAGTGGCTTTCCGGCGGTGGGGCCATAGCCCGGCAGGATGTTGACCACGCCGGGTGGGAAACCGGCCTCGAGGATCAGTTCGCCCAGCCGGAGCGCGGTGAGCGGGGTGAGTTCGCTCGGCTTGAGCACCACCGTATTCCCGCAGGCCAGGGCCGGGGCCAGCTTCCAGGAGGCGATGGCCAGCGGGAAGTTCCAGGGGGTGATGGCCCCCACCACCCCCACCGGCTCCCGGCGGGTATAGGCCAGGTACTCGCCGGGGAGCGAGACCGGTAGGGTCTCCCCGGTGATCTTGGTGGCCCAACCGGCGAAGTAGCGGAAGTGGTCCACCGTCACCGGGAGGTCAAAGAGGTGGGTCTCCATCACCGGCTTGCCGGTGTCGAGGGACTCGAGCTGGCGCAGTTCCTCGGCGTGCCGCTCGATGAGGTCGGAGAGCAGCCACAAGAGCCGCCCGCGCTCGGCGGGCTTGGTGAGGCCCCAGGTCCCCTCCAGGGCGTGGCGGGCGGCCTGCACGGCCAACTCCACGTCGGCGGGCCCGGCTTCCGCGACCTCGCACAAGGGAAGGCCAGTGGCCGGATCGGTGACGGTGAGGGTCCGGCCCGACTGGGCCTCCACCCAGCGCCCGCCGATCAGGAGCTTTTTGGGTTTACCGAGCCACTCCCGCACTTCGGGGAGCAGCAGGGGAGACTCGAGGGTAGGGCTCAAGGTGGGGTGGCTCATGGATTTATCTTAGAGCGGTGACCCTGACTTAGGGCTTATCGCCTTCGCGTAGGTCATACGACGTAGGGCGGAGGAACAATGCCAACCCTCGTCCTTGTCGGGTCCAAGAACAAACCGCTCTAGGGGTATAAGTAGCGGTAATAGGTGTAGGCTTCCAGCACGCTGGGCAGGAACTCGCGCGGCTCCTCGCGTTCTTGGAAGCGGAGGAAGCCGTCCAAAGAGCCGCTGGCCTCCACCCCCCGCCGCACGTAGCCGATCCCCCCGTTGTAGGCCAGGATTGCGCAGGGCCAGCGCTCAGCCTCGCCCACAAAGGTGCAGCGGTCGTAGAGCCAGCGCAAGTAGCGGGCCCCATAGCGGATCGAGGTCCTTGGGTCGAGGCGGTCGCCGGGGGTTTCCCCCAGCATCCGGGCCACATCCTCCCAGGTAGGGCGGGTGAACTGCATCAGGCCCTGAGCCCCGGTGCGGCTCACCGCCAGGGGGTCAAAGTGCGACTCCAGCCAGATCAGGGCCCACAGCAGGGGGGCCTCGAGCCCGTTGGCCTGAGCGTAGGCTTCCACCCACTCGGCGTAGGCTCGGGGGTAGATGGCCTGCAAAACCGCCCGGCTCTGGGGGAGCCCCTGGGCCAGGTTGATCGTCTCGCGGTAGGCGCCCAGCGCCTGCAGCTCCCGGATCAAAGCCAGTTTGCTGGCGGGGTCTGTGGCCTGTAGCAGGGCGTAGCGCAGCTCACCCCGGGCCCACTCGGCCTTGCCCTGCTGGGCTAGGGACCGGGCGGTGGGGATGGACGGGGGTTCTTCTGGTAGGGGGGGGATCTCGGGGGCCAGGTTCGGCTCGAGCGGTTTCCCCGCCAAAGCGGCCAGCCCGCCCGTGAGCAGGGCCAAAGC
>PSML01000102.1:0-7685 GCA_040290145.1 Meiothermus sp.
CCTTGTGCTGGTACATGCGGGCGTCGGCCAGGCGGTACAGCTCCTCCCCCCGGGCCTCGTCCGCCCGGGCGTAGCCCACGCTGTAGGGGAAGCCGGCCAGCCCCTCCTCCAGGGCCGCGCGCTCGGTCTCGGGCAGGAGCACCACGAACTCATCCCCGCCCAGCCGGAAGGCCTCCCAGCCCCCGCGGCGGGCCAGCCGGCCCAGGGTGCGGCCCAAGCGCCTGAGCAAGCGGTCGCCCGCGGCGTGCCCCTCCCGGTCGTTGAGGGCCTTGAGCCCGTCCAGGTCCAGAAGCCCCAGCAGCCAGCCCGGGGGCAGGCCGCTCCTGAGACGGCGTTCGAAGGCCATGCGGTTGGCCAGCCCGGTCAGCCAGTCGGTGCGGGCCTGGCGCTCGAGCTCCGCGCGGTACCCCGCGCCCCTCAGGGCCGCCAGCAGCTGCTCCATAAACAAGGCCGCCAGCCTTAGCTCCTGCGGATCGTCCAGGGCAGGGTGTTCTAGGAAGAGGTAGCGGGGGCGGGGCGGACCGGGGTAGTAGGCCCCGTACCCTCGAGGCGTGCGGCCCCGCTCGGGCCAGCCCTGGGCCTGGGAGGGGGGCAGCACCCGCAGGCGGGCCCCCTCAAACACAAAGGGCACCTGGGCAGCGGCCGCCTGCAGAATCGGGTCAAAGCCCAGCCCGGCCCAGGCTACGACCCCCTCCTGCATCACCAGAAGGCGCAGCAGCAGGACCTCGGGGCTTAGAGCGGATCGAGGGGGATACCCCGCAGATCGGTCCATGCGTTCACCATCTGGAACAGGGCCACCACGGCCACCGCCTCGGCGATCTCGCCGGGGCTGAACTGCCCCTGGAGCAGGCCCACCGCCGCGGGGTCGCGCGGGTTGCGGGCCGCGGTCTGGGCGAAGCGCAGCAGCAGGCCGGTCTTGCCGGGTAGCCCCTCCGGCAACTCCCCCTTGGCCAGGGTCTCCAGCAGGGCCCCCTCCACCCCCTGGACCATCAGGGCGTGCAGGTGGACTCCCTTGGCGTAGGGGGAGCGGTTTTCGTGAGAGACCACCACCCCCATCATCTCCTTGACGGTGCGGGGCAGAAGCCCCCTCAGGACGATGTGCCGGAAGGCCTTCCAGAGGCCGGTCTGGGCTTCGGGGGCGGGGTCGGCGTAGGCGAAGACGTTGGGGACCAGGCCAAAGCCCAGCTCGCGTTCGATCTCCTGACGGACGGATTCCATACTAAAAGCATACCCCAGCCCACGGCTAGGCCAGGTGCAAAAGACGGCCTGCGGGCCCCAGCGCCCCTTTCCCCCGGAGGTCGCCGTAAACCGGGGAAGGCCGGAACCCCCCTGCCCATCGCGCACCGGGCTTGACCGGCTCGAGGGAGTTGACCGATTACGTCCTGCGCCCCACCCCTCTCTTTGTCCCAATCTTCCATCCTACCTTCAGGGTCCCAGGGTAGTGTGGCGATATGACGGACACCACGCTGGTCATTCTCGGCGCCACCGGCGACCTCACCCAAAGGCTCCTGATGCCCGCCCTCTACCGCCTCCACGCCCTGGGCCGCCTGGAGGGCCTCCGGCTGGTGGGGTATGCGGTGGAGGCCTGGAGCCGGGAGGAGTTCATAGCCCACCTCGAGGAAGGCCTGCGGCGGTTCGCCCAGGGCTTTGACCCTGGCCTATGGGGGCCTCTGGCGGCGCGAATGGACTATGTATCCGGCGACCTCAGCACGCAAAGGCTGGGCACGTTGAAGGAACGCCTGACCCCTTCGGCGGTGTTCTATCTGGCCCTACCCCCCAGCCTCTTCGGCCAGGCGGCGGAGGGCCTGGGGCAGGCCGGGCTGAGCCAAGAAGCGGGGGGATACCGCCGATTGGTGGTGGAGAAGCCTTTCGGCTACGACCTGGCCACAGCCGAGGCCCTACACCGCCAGATCCACGCCTTCTGGCGGGAGGAGCAGGTCTACCGCATCGACCACTTCCTGGGCAAGGAGACCACCCAGAACCTCCTCCTCTTCCGCCTGGCCAACCGCTTCATGGAGCCCTTATGGAACGCCCAGCACGTGGCCCAGGTGCAGATCACCTTCGCCGAGACCCTGGGGCTGGAGGGACGCTGGCGCTATTACGATGGGGCTGGAGCCTTGAGGGATATGCTGCAAAACCACCTCCTGCAACTCCTCACCCTGACCGCCCTCGAGCCCCCCGCCCTTTGGGACGCCGAGGTGCTGCGCAACCATAAGGTGGAGGTGCTGCAGAGCGTGCGGCCTATACCCGGCGACCGGGTGGAGGCGTTCGCCGCCCGGGGGCAGTACACGGCCGGGGAGATCCTGGGCCAGCCGGTCCCCGGCTACCGGGAGGAGGAGGGCATCCCCCACCACTCCCGCACGGAAACCTTCGCCGCGCTCAAGCTCTACCTGGATAGCTGGCGCTGGAAGGGGGTGCCCTTTTACCTGCGCAGCGGCAAGCGGCTGGCCGCTGACTGGGCGGAGGTGGCGGTGCAGTTCCGCGAGGTCCCCACCCGGTTCTTCGCCGGGGCATCGCCCTCGAGCAACTGGCTGGTCTTCCGCCTCAGGCCCCGGGAGTCGTTGGATCTGGTGGCCTGGGCCAAGCGCCCCGGGCTCGAGCTCAGCGTCCGGAAGGTGGTGCTCAGCGCCCCCTACGAGCGGCAGGGTGAGCCCGAGCACTCCCCCTACGAGGGGCTTTTGCTGGATGTGCTCCAGGGCGACCGCGCCCACTTCCTGCGCTTCGACGAGGTGGAGTGGGCCTGGCGCATCCTCGAGCCGGTGCTGGAGGCTTGGAAGGGGGGGGAGCCCGAACCCTACCCGGCGGGCAGCGAGGGCCCTCCTTCCCAGAGCCGCCTCCTGGAGCCCGGCCACACCTGGAGACCCTTAGGGGGTGAGGCATGAAGGCCTTTGGCCAGCCGGGCCTCCCGCCCACCTGGGCCAGCGGCGGGAAGGATCTGGTGGGGACCGCCCTGGGCGCGAGCCGGGTCTGGTTCACCCTGGGCCGGGGGATCCTCAACGAGGTCTTCTGGCCCAGCACCGGGAAGCCCCAGATCCGCGACCTGGGCTTCATTGTGGCCCGGGAGGGGGGCTGGTACGAGGTCAAGCGGGTGGCCCGCTACACCCTCACCACCCCCGCCCCCGGGATCCCCCTGCCCCAGGTGGTGCACCAGGGGGAGGGGTATACCCTGCTTCTGGAGTACCTGGTGGACCCGGCCCGGGATGTCCTCCTCATCCGCTACCGCCTGGAGGGGGAGGGGTTTAGGCTCTACCCCCTCCTGGCCCCCCACCTGGAGGGCTCGGGCCAGGGGAACACCGCCTGGGTGGGGGAGGAGGCCCTCTACGCCCAGAGGGGCCGGGCGGCGTTAGCCCTAGCCTCCAGCGTGGCCTTCCTCCGGGCCAGCGCCGGGTATGTGGGGGCCTCCGACGGTTGGCAGGACTTCCATCACAACGGGAGGATGACCTGGGGCTTCGGGCGGGCCGAGGAGGGGAATGTGGCCCTGATGGGGGAGCTCCCCGCCGGGGAAGGGACGCTGGCCTTAGGGTTCGCCGAGACCCCGGAAGGGGCGCGTACCTTGGCCCTCTCGAGCCTCGCCGAAGGGTGGAGCGCCATCCGCCAGGCCTTCCTCTCCCCCTGGCAGGGCTGGGCCCAGGGGCTCCGTCTTGTTGCCCCCGACCCAGAGCTGGCAAAGGAGGGGGAGGTTTCGGCCATGGTCCTCAAGGTTCACGAGGACCGCACCTACCCCGGGGCGGTGGTGGCGAGCCTCGCCACCCCTTGGGGCTTCGCCCACGACGACCCCGGCGGTTACCACCTGGTCTGGACCCGGGACGCGGCGGAGGCCGGGCTGGCCCTCCTGGCGGTGGGCCAGAGGGAGGATGCCCGCAGGATGCTGGCCTATCTCATCGCCACCCAGGAGGCGGACGGCCACTGGAAGCAGAACTTCTTCCCCGATGGCCGGCCCTACTGGCAGGGGGTGCAGCTGGACGAGACCGCCCTCCCCGTCCTCCTGGCCTGCCGGCTGGCCCTGGAGGGCGCCCTCGAGGGCCTGGAAGCCCCGGCTCGGGGTATGGTGCGGAAGGCCCTGGCCTACATAGCCCGAAACGGCCCCTACAGCCCGCAAGACCGCTGGGAGGAGAACGCCGGGGCCAGCCCCTTTACCCTGGCCCTCCTGGTGGCCGCCCTGGCCGGGGGGGCGGCGGCCTTCCTCGAGGGGGAGGAGCGGGCCTACGCGCTTTCCCTGGCGGACTGTTGGAACGCCCGCATCGAGGAATGGACCTACGTTGAAGGGACGGAGCTCGACCATCAGCACAGCATCCGGGGGCATTACGTCCGCATCACCCCGCCGGGCCAGACCGCAATGCGCGGTAGGCTGGTGCTGCAAAACCGCCAGGGTGAGGAGCTGCCCATCCGCAGGCTGATCGGCCTCGAGTTCCTCTACCTGGTGCGCTTGGGGTTACGTCCTGCCGATGATCCCCGAATCCGCGACAGCCTCAAGCTAGCGGACGCGATGCTGCGGGTGGAGACGCCCAGCGGCCCCCTCTACCACCGTTACAACGGGGACGGCTATGGAGAGAAGCCCGACGGGAGCCCTTTTGACGGGTCCGGGGTAGGACGGGCCTGGCCCCTCCTGGCGGGGGAACGGGGCCACTACGCCCTCCTCGCCGGGGAAGACCCCCTCCCCTACCTCCGGTCCATGGCCCGGGCCACAAGCCCCGGGGGGATGATCCCCGAGCAGGTCTGGGACGCCGATCCCCTACCGGAGCGGGGGCTCTACCCCGGCCAGCCCAGCGGGAGCGCCATGCCCTTGGTCTGGGCCCACGCGGAGTTCCTCAAGCTCCTTTGGGCCCTCCAGAAGGGGGAGCCCCTGGAGCGGCTTTCCGCGGTGGCCGCCCGCTACGCCACCCCCCGTCTTCCCGAGGTCTGGCACTGGCGGTCGGAGGCCCCCCTGGGGGTTTGGCCCGGGGGTATCCTCCTCGTGGAGGCCCCTGAGCCCTTCACCCTTCACCTGGGCTTTGACGGCTGGCAGGACCCGCGGGACCTGGACTCCGAGCCCCTAGGGCTCTCCATGCACGGGGTGCGCCTTTCCCCGGGCCTCCTCCTAGGGCACGCCACCTTGGAGTTTACCCGGCGCTTCGCCACGGGGTGGGAAGGAAGGGACCACCAGGTTCTCCTCTTCGCGCCTGCAGGCCTGGCTTCATCAGAACCCGGGGCCGGCTGAGGCGCGAAGAGACCCCTGTTCTGCTAGCGCTCGCCCCGCGAAGCGTAGCCCGCCCGGTCGGGCTCGAGCACCTCTTGCAACACCTCGCCGAGCAGCTCCACGGCGGTGTCGGCCTCTTCGGGGGTCAGGATCAGCGGTGGGGCCAGGCGCATGGCGCTGGGGCCGGCGCCCAGGACCAGCAGGCCCTTCTCGTAGCAGCGCTGGACCACCCGGTCGCGCAGGGCGGGGTCGGGGGTCTTGGTCTGGGGGTCGGCGACGAACTCGAGGCCGATCATCAGGCCCTTGCCGCGCACGTCGCCGAGGCGGGGGAAGCGGGGTTGCAGGGCGCGCAGGCGGCCCATGAGGTGCTCGCCGACCCGGGCGGCGTTCTCGGTGAGGCCCGCCTCGAGCAGGTCCAAGGTGGCGTGGGCGGCGGCCACGCTCACCGGGTTGCCGCCGAAGGTGGTGCCGTGGGCGCCGCTGGGCCAGCTCGAGACCTCCTCGCGGAAGATCACCGCCGAGAGCGGGTAGCCCGAGGCCAGGCCCTTGGCCATCACCACGATGTCGGGCTTCACGCCCTCGTGCTCGGCGGCCAAAAAGCGCCCGGTGCGGCCCGCGCCGGTCTGCACCTCGTCGAGCACCAGCAGGATGCCGTGCTCGTCGCAGACCTCGCGCAGCAGCTTGAGGAAGCCCGGCGGGGGCACGACGTAGCCGCCCTCGCCCTGGATGGGCTCGACGAAGAGGGCGGCCACGTCCTCGGCGGGGACGGTGTGCTGGAAGAGGTGCTCGAGGCTCTCGCGCAGGCGCTCGAGCCCATCGGGGTGGCGGTAGGGGTTGGGGTAGGGCAGGTGGCTCACGCCGGGCACCAGGTTGCCGAAGCCCTTGCGGTACTTGCTGTTGGAGGCGGTGAGCGAGAGCGCCCCCATGCTGCGCCCGTGGAAGCTGCCGCTGAAGGCCAGGAAGAAGGGGCGGCGGGTGTGGTAGCGGGCCAGCTTCATCGCAGCCTCGATGCCCTCGGTGCCGGAGTTGCCGAAGAAGACCCGGTAGCCCCCGCCCAGCTTGGCGCTGAGGCGCTCGGCCAGGGCGATCTGGGGCTCGGAGGGGATCACCGCGAAGCACAGGTGCTGCAAGCGGGCGGCCTGCTCGGTCACGGCCTGCACCACCTGGGGGTGGGCGTAGCCGGTGGTGTTGACGGCGATCCCGGCCATCAGGTCGAGGAAGCAGTTGCCGTCCACGTCCCACACCCAAGAGCCTTGGCCGCGCTCGGCCATCAGGGGGTAGCCGCGGGCGTTGGAGGTGGAGAGCACGGCCCGGTCGCGTTCGAAGAGGGCCCGGGCCTTGGGGCCGGGCAGGGGGAGTTTGACGGAGGGTTTCATGGGACGCTCCTGATCACTGCTGCTGAGTACCGGCGCTAGCCGGGTCGCTGTGCGACTTCACTTGAGTACCGGCGCTAGCCGGGTCGCTGTGCGACTTCAGCGCGGTCTGGTGGGAGTAGGTGCTCTCGAAGATCTTGTCGGCGTTGCCGGCCTCGAAGCCCTCGCGCCGGTGCTCGCGGCGCAGCTCGGACTTGGGCAGGTGGGCGAACTCCGGCAGCGGCCTGCGCTCGGCGAACTCCACGTAGGAGCCCGCGATCTGGTGCTTCTCGCCCCCCGCGAACTCGGCCTCGATCATCTCGGCCACGGTCGAGCTCTGGATCAGCAGGCCGTCGGGGCTGACCTTGGCCTTGCCGCCGGAGGTGTTCAGCTTGAAGCCGTGGCGCTCGAGGAAGTCGTTGAAGGCGGGGATGGTGTCGTAGCCCTGGGGCAGGTTGTGCACGCTGACGGTGTAGTGGTTGAGGTAGTAGCGGTTGTAGATGACCCACGCCGCGTACTCGCTCTCCTCCTGCAAGCGCCCGTAGTCGGCCCAGGTGGGCAGCCGCCACAGCGCCTTGTGCAAGAACTCGTCCACCTGGCGCCAGTCGTCGAGGTCGAGGGAGTCCACGGGGTCGCTCTTCACCTCGTCGGTGTAGGAGGTGATGATGGCCTGGGCGGTGGGGGAGAGGTCGTCCACGCGCAGCTCGCTGATGAAGATGCGGGGGAAGGCGGGGCTGGGCGGGCTGTACCAGTGGGCGTTGAGCTTCTTGGCCTCGAAGCGGTAGCGGTCGCGGCGGGTGTAGCCGTAGTGCAGGAAGATCTTCTCGAGCGAGGCGATGCCGAGCTGGGGCACGCCCATGGTGCGGAAGGCGATGTGGTCGTTCTCCACGTCCTCGGGGCGGGAGATGAGGCCCTCCTGGGTCATGGCCCGTAGGATGGCGGGCACGTCGGGCACGCGCTCCTGGTAGCGGCGCATCAGGCCGTCGAGCACGGCTTGAAGGGTCTCGAGCTTGGCGGGCTGGGACGGTTGGCTCATGTGTATAATTGTATACAATATTGGGGGCCTGCGGTGTCAAGTTCGGGAAGCCGGGCGCGGGGGCTGTACGTCCTATGTCCTGCGTCGTACGTCGTACGCAAGACGCAAACGTAGGACGTAA
>PSML01000103.1:0-2181 GCA_040290145.1 Meiothermus sp.
GGAGCATCAGTTGCCCGGCCTCGTCGGCTCCAGGGCCAGCGTGCCGTCAGGTGCGAGAACACCGGGTCGGCCTCGAGCCGCAGCCGCACCCCGCTGCCCGGCCACTCGAGCACCGCCCGCCCGTCCCAGCCGCCAAACACCGCGTCCACCGGCTGGTCTCCCAAGCTCCGGGCCGGGGAGAAGTCCAGCTCCGGCGGGATCGGTCGCATCCCCTCGGTCGGGATCAGGCTTTCGTCGGTGAGGTAAACCCCGTCGGCGTGGAAGCCCAGCACCGCGTCGCCGATCGAGCCGCTCAGCCTGCGCACGAAGTAGGGGTGCAGCCCGAACCCGGCGGGCATGGGGGAAGCGCTCACGTTGGTCAGCTCGAGTTCGGTGGTGAAACGGTTGGCCCGCAAGGAGTAAACCACCCTCATGGTAAAGGGCCAGGGCCAGTTCAGGTCGGAAAAATCACGGCCATCGAAGGTGCACTCGAGGGCGTTCTCGTGGGGGTAGTGGACCTGCCAGGGGCGGTTTCGCACGTCCCCGTGCTGGGCGTTGCCCTGCGGGGTGTTGGCTTTGAGGCGGTACTGGTGGCCCGCGAACACGAACCTTGCCGCGCGGATGCGGTTGGAGTAGGGGGCCAGGGTGAAGCTCGAGTAGAGGCCCGACTTCTCCGGTAGGGGCCGGGGGGTAGGCCGCAGGATGTCCAACCACTCGCCCTGGATCTTGGCCTGGAAGGCCGCCGGGCTGGCCCCTACGCGGGGGTTGACCTCGAGGCGCAGCCATTCGTTCGCGATTTCCGCGGACATGGGTCAAGCGTACCAAGAATCTCCCTTTGTCTGGCTAACATAGGAGAACCGGGGATGCCCCGGCTGGTGCAGAAATGGACATTTTGTTGATCGCGGTGTTGGGGTGGGGAACGGCCTTGATGGTCGTCAGCCTGTATCTGGGCAAGCTCCACGAGCAGGGGCGGCGCTTCAAGCCCATCGTGCGGCGGGGGCTTTTCTGGGCCTGCTGCACCTTCATGGTGGCGTTCAGCAGCCTGTTGGTGGTCACCGGCTGGCTGGGCCACGACCCAGCCAACTTTCTGATCGGCCTGGTGGCGGGCTACTTCGCGGTGCTCTTCATCCGCGGGGCCGGCGGGCCGACCTTCACCCAGCCGGGGCGCTTTCCCTTCAGCGCTCGGGTGATGCCGTAAGTCCAGCCACCCGCCAAGCACCGGCCTCTGTCGGACGGCTACCGCTCCCCCTGGCTCAAGCTCACCGGGACGAGCCGGTAGCTGAACGTGGCCTCGAAGGTGCGCTTCCAGGGGAAGGAGAGGCCGGTCAGCTCGAGCTGGGTGCCGAGCATGAAGGGGAGCGGTTCTTCTTTGAGCCGGTCCAAGAGGTAGCGGGCGGCCTCCTCGCGCAAGGGCTCGGGGAAGCGCTCGCGCACCCAGGGGCGGCCTACTTGGCCGTAGAGGTATTGCAGGTAGTTCTCAGCCAGCCGGGCCTGGCGGGCTTGGGGGTCGCCCAGGAAGAGCCCGCCTTGGGCCAGGGCGCTTCCCAGGTTGTTGGCCGGGGTTCCCCAACAGGTGTAGGCCGCGAGCCTGGGGTACAGGCGCAGGCGCAGCAGGTAATCCATCAGCCGGGGGTCGCCGCGGTTGACCCGCCCGATGTCGGCGATGGCCACCGGCGCTTGGCCCAGGCTGCTTTGCACCAGTAAAGCGGCCCCTTGAGGGTTTTTGCCGGTGTAGGCCAGCAGGATGAGGTCGGGGTGGCGCTCCACTGGGGTGGCCCCGGCCGAGCGGACCTGGCGGGCGATGCTGTCCTCGAGCGGGATCCCGTCGTAGCGCACCTGCACCCGCAGGCCAGGCTTCAAGGCCCGCAGGAGCATCAGTTGCCCGGCCTCGTCGGCGCCGGGGCGGGTGGGTAGGCGGAGGGTCTGGGCCTCTAGGATGGCCGGGGAGCCCGGGAGGGCGTCATCCCAGGGGACCTCGAAGTAGCTCCCCGCTTGCAGGGCCTCGGGCCAGTCTTGGAGGTGGCGCAGCACCGCCAGGTTGCGCGCGCGGTCCAGGGCGTCGGGGTGGCGGGGGATGATGCCGAAAGCATATACCGCCCCACCGTTCTGGAGCTTCCAAGCGATGACCGTCTTGAGCCTCGAGAGGGCTTCCTCAGCGGGTAGGCTGGACTGTCGGCTTTGCACCAGCCCGCCGTACGCCAG
>PSML01000103.1:2229-7675 GCA_040290145.1 Meiothermus sp.
CCAACGCTCCAGCCGCTCGGGGTCGGCTCCTTGGCGGCCGGCGTAGAACTCCGCCGGGGGGCAGGTGGCGAGGCCCCAGGTACAAGGGGCCCAGCTCGGGGGACGGCTGTCGAGGGGCAGATAGACCGGCTTGGGAAGGGCTAGCGCCCACCCCGCCAGCACCCCGCAGAACCAGATGGCCAAGCGCATATACCCTCCATCTGAAGCCCGGGTGGTGAGACTTTCCTTAAGGCCGCGGTCCTTTTGCTGTTTGCGCCGCAAATCTCGTCCTGGAAGGGCTCGAGCCGTACCGCCACATTCGCACTGACCAAAGCAGGCTACACTGGACCCATGAGGTTGGCCGAGCATCAGGCGCAAGCGGAGGCCGAACGCCTGGCCCACCGGGTGTTTTTCTACGATCTCCTGCACCGCCTACGCAGAGAGCCCAACGGGCTGCTGCCCTTTCACGTGGTAAGCCAGCTGCGGCCCAAGGGCGAGCATTACCTAGGCATACGCCCCATCGAGGTGGACAAGATCATCGGCTCGGTGGACCGCTACGACGATTTCGACGCCCAGTTCTTACCCAAAGAACCCTACACCGTCGAGCGCTGGACCCGCTTGCGCACCGCCCAGCTCGAGGGGGTGGAGCTTCCCCCCATCCAGGTGTACAAGGTCGGAGACGCGTACTTCGTCAAAGATGGCAACCACCGCGTGGCCTTGGCCAAGGCGGAGAACCAGACCTACATCGATGCTGAGGTGATCGAACTCGAGGTTCCGGTCTCGCTCGAGCCGGGCGATACCCTCAAGGACGTGATCTTGAAGGGCGAGTACGCCGAGTTTTTGAACCAGACCAAACTGGACCAGTTACGCCCCGGTCACGAGGAGATCCGTTTTAGCGTACCTGGACGCTACGACAAGCTCCTCGAGCACATCCGTACCCGGCAGTACTTCAAGGGGCTCGAAGAAAAGCGCTACGTGTCCTGGGAAGAGGCCGTGACCGACTGGTACGACACCCTCTACCTGCCCACCGTTCAGGAGATCCGCCAGCAAGGCATCCTAAAGAACTTTCCTGGCCGCACCGAAGCCGACCTCTATCTGTGGGTGATGGACCACCGCTACTACCTTTCCCAGGCCCAGGGCCACGCGGTGGGGGCCGAGGAGGCCACCACCTCGTACCGCGAGCGCTTCGCCAAAGGCCCCTGGGGGCGCTTCTTGGAAGGCATCAGCCGGTTTTTCCGCCGTCTGAGCCCACAGCCGGGTGGGTAGGCACGAAAATAACCCCGGCTTCTCGATCATCGGTGGCTAAACTGCGGCTATGAACTCGTCCCCGCTCCGCGGAAAAATGGGCCTGCTGGAGCTGCTTGGGCGGCTGATGGACGCGGCCAGCGTGGAGGGGCTCCTGCAAGAAGCCCTCGAGCTGATCCCGGAGGCCGACGCAGGGAGGATCCTGGTGCGTGAACCCGAGGGTTACCGCTACACGGCGGCCGTCGGCTTGGACCTCGGATCGCTGCGGGAGGTTGGCTTTACCCTCGAGGAGGTGCTGGAATGGTATGGGGGAAGCCCGGAAGAGGCCCGGCGGGCCGTACCCAAGGTGCACCGTACCCACAGCCATCCTGCCGGTCTGCCCGAGGCCCGCTTTTGCTGGACCTTGGTGGTGCCGGTCCCCCGGCGAGGCGAACTCCAGGCGGTCCTCGAGCTCGACCGCAGGGATTGCGGACCCTTCTCGCCGGAGGCGCTTGGGCTGGCCGAGGAGTTGGGCCAGAGCCTGGGGGTGGCGTTGCCATCCTTGCGTGATCGGGAGCGCCTGCACCAACGGCTACAGCGGGAGGAGGCCCTCTCCAGGGTGCTGACCGCGCTCGCTGGTTTGGAGGAAGTCGAGGCTGTGTGGACCTCCCTGCCCCGGCTTGTCGCCGAGTTTATGCCGCTCAGGCGGGCTTCGGCCCTGCGCCGCGAGGGCCCGGTGCTCAGGGTGGTGAGCAGCCTGAGCGCAGAGCCGCCGGTGGGCTACCTCCTCCCCCAGGGGAGGGGGATCTCCTGGCAAGCCCTAGAGGGGCGGGAGGTGCTATTTGCGCACTGCTCCAACCCCCGCGCCCACCGGCTCGAGGTGCCCCTGGCCGAGCGCTCCTACGCGGCCTTCGTCCCCCTGCTCGACCCCCAGGGCCAAGGGCTGGGGGTGTTGGCCCTTCACAACCACCACCCCTTCGCTCCCGACGACGCGGCACTGCTGAGGGCGCTGGCCCAAGGGGTAGGCAACGCCCTCTCCAAGCTCGAGGCCCAGAGCCGCGAGCTGCGCAGACTGGAAGCCCTGGCCCAGGCTACCCGAGCGCTCGGTCCGGCCCGTACACCTGAGGAGGTCTACCGGTGCACCGTGGAGGAGGCCCTACGCCAGACCGGGGCGGCCTCGGCCATCCTTAGCCGCTTGAACCTGGACGAGCCCAGCCTGGAGGTGGTGGCGGCGGCGGGCTACGCCGCCGAGAGGGCGGTGGGGAGGCGGTTTGGTCCCGGTCAGGGGTTGGCCTGGCAGGTCTACCACAACCAGTCCCCGCTGTTCATCCCCGATGCCGCTCAGGTGGCCAGCTCCCAGTACGCCTCCGGCAGGCGCAGCCCCGGGGCTTACCTGGGGGTGCCGCTCTCCGACCCCGAAGGGCAGTTCATCGGGGCGCTTTCGGTGGATGCGGCGGGCGGGGTGGGTGGGGGTCGGCTCGGCCCCGACGACCGCTACATCCTCGAGGCGCTGGCCGAGGTGGCGGGGGTGGCCATCTCCCGGCTCTCGGCCCTCGGCCAGGCTCAGCGCCAGGCCGAGGATTACCGCTCGCTGGTGCAGATGTCTGCCGAGATCGAGATGATGTCGCATCCTCACGACATCGCCCGCCGTGCCATGGAAACCTTGCTCGAGCTCACCGGTTTCGAGGCTGGGGGACTGTTCCAGCTCGAGGTGGACCCCAGCGGGGAGGGTTCGCTCATCCCGATGGTGGGGGTGGGGCAGTACCCCGAGCGAACCCTGGAGCTGTACCGCACCTCGCCGATCCGCCTTGGGCGAGGGGTTCTGGGCAGGGCGCTATTGGAGGGAACTTTGGTGATCCCGGACTACCAGACCTGGCCCCATGCCCCGGCCGAGTACCGGGAAAGCGGTGTTCGCTCGGTGATGGCCGCCCGCCTGACCCAAGGCGACCGCTCGGTAGGGGTGCTGGCTTTGGGGACGTTCAGCGCTCCCCGCGCGGTTTCGCAGGAGCATCTGGCGCTGTTGGTGTCGGTTGCTCGGCGTCTGGAGCGGGCTTTGGAGCGGGCCGCCTACCTGGAGGAGATCACCCGCACCCGCGAGGCCGCTCTGCGCTCGCTGGGGCTGGGGTTAGAGCTCCGCGACCTCGAGACCAAAGGCCACACCGACCGGGTGGTGGCCCTCAGCGTGGCCCTGGGGGAACGGCTGGGGTTTGCTGACTTGGAAGGCCTGCGGCTGGGCGCTTACCTGCACGATCTGGGCAAGCTGGCGGTGCCGGATGAGGTCTTGCAAAAGGCCGGCGCTCTGAGCGGCGAGGAGTGGCGCATCATGAAGACCCACCCCGAGATCGGCTACGGGATGCTGCGGGAGCTGCCCTTTTTGCCCCCCACTGCGCTCAACGTGGTGCGCTGCCATCACGAGCGCTGGGACGGCTCGGGCTACCCGCGGGGGCTCAGGGGCGAGGAGATCCCCTTGGAGGCCCGCATCTTCGCCGTGGTGGATATCTATGACGCCCTCTCCCACGCCCGCCCCTATAAGCCCGCCTGGCCGCCCCACAAAGTGCGCCGCGAGCTGGAGAGCCAAGCCGGCAAGACCCTCGACGCCGAGGTGGTGCGGGCCTTTCTGGCCCTCTTGGCCCACCCCGCCTGACGACCCTTACGGAGTGGCCAGGTGTAGGGGTGCTAGACTGTCTGAGGCGTAGATGCGCTGTGCCTGAATTTGTGGGTACACTAGGTGTCTGGATCCTCAGGAGGTATCAGGTTGCGACTGGTCACATCTGAATCGGTTACCGAAGGACACCCCGACAAGCTGGCGGATCGTATCTCGGATGCGATCTTGGATGCGATTTTGGCCGAGGACAGCAAGGCTCGAGTGGCCTGCGAGACCCTGGTGACCACCGGGCTGGTGATGGTGGCAGGAGAGATCACCACCGAAGCCTACGTGGACATCCCCAACCTGGTGCGCCAGACGGTGCGCGATGTGGGCTACACCCGGGCCAAGTACGGCTTCGACGGCGACACTTGCGCGGTGCTCACCGCGATTGACGAACAATCCCCGGATATCGCCGGCGGGGTGAACAAGTCCTACGAGGCTCGCGTCTTGGGCTCCACCGACCTGATGGACCAGGTGGGGGCGGGCGACCAGGGCCTGATGTTCGGCTACGCCACCGACGAGACCCCCGAGCTGATGCCCCTGCCCATCACCCTGGCCCACCGCCTGACCCTGCGGCTGGCCGAGTCGCGCAAGAGTGGCGAACTGCCCTATCTGCGCCCCGACGGCAAGGCCCAGGTCACGGTGGTCTACGAGGGCGACCAACCCCTCTACGTGAGCACCGTGGTGGTCTCCACCCAGCACGCCGAGGGCGTTGACCAGACCGAAATCGCCGCCGACGTGCGCTCCAAGATCATCGCCCGGGCCATCCCCCCCAAGTACCTCACCGACCAGACCGAGTACCTCATCAACCCCTCGGGCAAGTTCGTGATCGGCGGACCCCACGGCGATACCGGCCTCACTGGGCGCAAGATCATCGTAGACACTTACGGCGGGGCGGTTCCCCACGGCGGTGGGGCCTTCAGCGGCAAGGACCCCACCAAGGTGGACCGCTCGGCCAGCTACTACGCCCGCTATATGGCCAAGAACATCGTGGCCGCAGGGCTGGCGAAGCGGGCCCTGGTCGAGCTGGCCTACGCCATCGGCAAGGCCCGCCCGGTGAGCCTGCGGGTCGAGACCATGGGAACCGGTCGCCTGTCCGACGATAGGATCACCGACATCGCGGGCAGGGTCTTCGACGCCCGCCCCGGCGCGATCATCGAGCAGCTCAAGCTGCGGCGGCCCATCTACACCGCGACCAGCGCCTACGGGCATTTTGGCCGGGAGGGTTTTCCCTGGGAGGCCACCGACCGGGTGGGAGCGTTGCAGAGGGAGGCCGGGCTGTAAGGCCAGGGCCTACGCACCCAGAGCGGGTGAGGGGGATGCCTCCAGCTCGAGCCGGTTCCGCCCCAGCGCCTTGGCCCGGTAGAGGGCCTGGTCGGCACGATCCAGGAGGCTCTCCAGGCTATCCCCGGCCCGGTAGACACTCACCCCCATGGAGATGGTGACCGGGATCTCCCCCACCACCGGCTCGCTTCGTACCACCTCCACCAGCCGGGCCGCCAGCTGCTCAGCTTGGGCCAGATCGGTGGTGGGGGCCAGGATCAAAAACTCCTCGCCCCCCCAGCGGGCTACGGTATCGGCCTGGCGCAGGTTGTG
>PSML01000104.1:0-1884 GCA_040290145.1 Meiothermus sp.
CAGCCTCATGCGCCAGGGCTACGTGGACGCTACTGGGGTGCAGGACCTCTTCTTCGAGGCTCGAGCGGCGGTGGATGCACTGCTGAAGGCCATCAAGGCCAAAGAGCGCACCCCCAAGGCCCCCATCCTGGACAACCTGGGCCTGGCTGCCCTGCGGCGCTGGGTGCAGGGATGGCTGGGGGTGGACCAGGCCGCCCTGCGGGCCTCCGGGAGCCAGGTGGCCCAAAGGCTGCGCCTGCGCACGGAGAACCTCGAGGCCCAGCCAGCCAAGAGCCTCTCTGGGGGCAACCAGCAAAAGGTGGTGCTGGGCAAGTGGCTGCTGGCGCGGCCCCAGGTCTATATCCTCGACGAACCCACCCGCGGGGTGGACGTGGGGGCCAAGTACGAGATCTACAGCCTGATCGGGGAGCTGGCCGCAGGAGGAGCTGGGGTGCTGATGATCTCGAGCGAGCTGGACGAGCTGCTGGGGGTGGCTGACCGGATCGTGGTGATGGCCAACGGCGAGGTGCAGGCCACCTTTGTCCAGGAGGCCTTCGACCGCGAGCGCATCCTGGCCGCGGCCTTCCGCGAGGGGGTGGGGGCATGAGGGGCAGCCGGCTGTTGCTGGCCCTGCTGCGGCAGGCCCCGCTGATCCTCTTCGGCCTGACCTTTCTCCTCTTCGGCCTGCTCTCCGAGCGCTTCCTGCAGCTCGCCACCCTGGAGAACATCGCCCGGCAGGCCTCCTACATCGGCATCGTGGCGGTGGGCATGACCTTCGTGATCCTCACCCGGGGCATCGACCTGTCGGTGGGCTCGCTGATGTACCTCTCGGCCACGGTGGCCGGGCTGTGGGTGCTGGGCTCGGGGCTGCCGGTGGAGGTAGGGGTGCTGGCAACGGTGGGGGTGGGGCTGCTGGCGGGCCTGCTGCATGGCCTGCTCATCGTGCGGCTGAACATCGCCCCCTTCGTGGTCACCCTGGCCACCTTGGCCCTCTACAAGGGGCTGGGCCTGGCCCTCAGCAAGTCGAAGGAGGTGGTCTTTCCGCCGGAGATCCTCTCCATCGGCTCCGCCCGGGTGCTGGGCCTGATCCCCGCCCCGATCCTCATCTTCGCCCTGGTGATAGCGCTGGCCTACGGGGTGCTGGCCTACACCCCCTTTGGCCGCCAGGTCTACGCGGTAGGGCAAGACCGCGAGGGCGCACGCAAGGCGGGGATCCCGGTGGGGCGGGTTCTCCTGCTGGTCTACCTGATCAGCGGGGTCTGCGCCGCGGTGGGGGGGCTGGTGCTGGTGGGGCAGTTCGGCATCGTCAACGCGGGCTTCGGCGAGGGGGACGAGTTCGACGCCATCGCCGCGGTGGTGCTGGGGGGGACCAGCCTCTTCGGCGGGCGCGGCGGGGTGGGGGGCACCCTGCTGGGGGCCCTGATGCTGCAGATGGTCACCGCCGGACTGGTCTTTACCCAGGTCGACCTCTACCTCCAGCCTATGGTCTTCGCGGCGATCCTCTTCCTGGCGGTGTTCCTGGACAGCGCACGCACCCGGCTGATTGAGCGCCTGGAGCGCCGGCGCATCCGCACCCTGCGCGGCTCCCCCGCCGCCCGGCCCTATCCGGAGGGGCGGCATGGGTAGCTGGCGGGTGGGGCTGGTGGGCTGCGGGTTTTTCGCCCGCAACCACCTCGAGGCCTGGCGTGCTCTGGGTCCGAGGGCCCGGCTGGCGGCAGTCTGTGACCAAGACCCCCAGCGCGCCGAAGCCTGCGCCCGGGAGTTCGGGGCTCGGGCCTACACCAGCCTGGAGGAGATGCTCGAGCGCGAGCGCTTGGATTTCGTGGACCTCGTCACCCCACCCGCCACCCACCGGGCCCTGGTGGAGCGGGTGGCGGCTTTTGGCCTTCCGGTGATCTGCCAGAA
>PSML01000104.1:2000-7245 GCA_040290145.1 Meiothermus sp.
GGGGCTGGGGCGTCTGTTCTTCGGGCGCATCAGCTTCCGCTCGGCCTACGATGTCTACCGGGCCCAGCCCTACTTGGCCCAGGAGCCCTGCTTCATCCTGCTGGACCTGGGGGTGCATCTGCTGGACCTGGCCCGCTTCTTTTTCGGGGAGTTCGAGGGGCTGTACTGCCACACCGGGCGGGTCCACCCCGGCATCCGGGGAGAGGATGTGGCCACGGTCTTGCTCCGCTCGCGGCAGGGAGCGGCCTGTGTGGTGGAGATGTCCTACGCCTCCCGGCTGGAGGAGGAGCTCTTCCCCCAGACCTTGGTGCACCTCGAGGGGGAGCGGGGTAGCCTCTGCCTGGGACCGGGCTACCGGCTCACCGAGGTGCGCGACCCTGTGGCCGAGGGCTTCCGCAGCGGTCGGGAAGGGTTGGAGGTGGAACGAAGGGAGGTGCCCCCTCTCTCCCCACCCTGGGGGCAGCCGCCCTTCGAGGCCATCCAGGAGAGCGTGCTGCGGATCCAGGAGCACTGGTTAGACTGCCTGGACCGGGGCGAGGAGCCCGAGACCAGCGGGGAGGACAACCTGCGGACGCTGGAGCTGGTCTTTGCTTGCTACCGCTCGGCCGAGGGCGGGAGGGAGGCGCTGTTATGAGGCTGGGGGTGGGCTCCTATACCTTTCCCTGGGCGGTGGGGGTGCCGGGCCACCCCCCCAAGGCGCCGCTGGAGGCCGCCGAGCTCCTACCGCTGGCCCACCGCCTGGGGGCCAAGGCCGTGCAGTACTGCGAGAACCTCCCCCTCTCCCGCCTCTCCCCCGCCGAGCGTCGGCGGCTGCGGGAGCGAGCCGCGGAGTTGGGCCTGCAGATAGAGGTGGGCACCCGCGGCACAGGCTCCCAGGAGCTGCTGGAGGGGCTCGAGCTGGCCCGGTTCTTCGGGGCCTCCTTCCTGCGGGTGGTGATCGACCGCCCGGGGGACGAGCCCACCCCGGAGGAGGTCGCGGCCCGGCTACGCCCGCTGGCCGGGGAGTTCCGCCGGGCAGGGGTGCGGCTGGGTCTGGAGAACCACGACCGCTTCCCTGCCCGCACCCTAGCCGCCCTGGTAGAGGGGCTGGGGGAGTGGGCGGGGGTGGTGCTGGACACCGCCAACTCCTTGGCCGCGGGGGAGGGGTGGGAGACGGTGGAGGGAGTGCTCGGACCCTTTGCGCTCCACCTGCACCTCAAGGACTTCACCGTACGGCGCCAGCCGCACGGGCTGGGGCTGGTGGTGGAGGGGGCCCCGCTGGGGCGAGGGCTGCTGCCGGCGGCCCGGCTGCTGCGCTGGGAGCTTCCAGCCACGCTGGAGCTGTGGACCCCCTTCCAGGGCGACCTCGAGGCCACCATCGCCTTGGAGCGGCGTTGGGCTGAAGAGAGCCTAGCCTTTGCTCGAACCTTGGAGGTTGCATGAAGGCCTACGCCCTAGGACTGGACTTCGGCACCGCCTCGGTGCGAGCCCTCTTGGTGCGGCTCGCCGACGGAGCGGAGGTGGGAAGGGGGGTCTGCCCCTATGCCCACGGGGAGGGCGGAGTGATCCTGGATCCCGCCGAACCACGCTTGGCCCGCCAGCACCCTCAGGACTACCTGGAGGGGATGCAGGTAGCGGTACGGGAGGCCCTGGCAGAGGCTCAGCGGACCGAGGCCGAATTCGCCCCCGAAAAGGTGGTGGGGATCGGGGTGGACACCACCGGCAGCAGCCCCCTGGCGGTGGATGCAGGGGGGGAGCCCCTATCGGAGGACCCGGCGGCCCTGGTCTGGCTCTGGAAGGACCACACCGCCACCCCAGAGGCCGCCGAGATCACCCGGCTGGCCCGTCAGGAGCGGCCCCACTACATCGCCAAGTACGGCGGCACCTACTCCTCGGAGTGGTACTGGGCCAAGCTTCTCCGGCTGGTGCGCCAGGCCCCGCAGATAGCTCAGGCCGCAGCGGACTGGGTGGAGATCCAGGACTGGATTCCCGCCGTGCTCACAGGAAAAACAGACCTCATCCCGCGCGGGGTCTGCGCGGCGGGGCATAAGGCCTTCTACCACCCCGACTGGGGCTTCCCCGACGAGGCCTTCCTGGAGGCACTGCACCCGGAGCTGGTGCGCTTCCGCCGGCGAGCCGCCTCAGCCCCCCTGGGGCACGCTGGCCAGCCCGCGGGCGTTTTGCAGGAGGCCTGGGCCCGGCGGCTTGGGCTACCCGGGGGGATCCCGGTCTCCTACGGGGCCTTTGATGCCCACCTGGGGGCGGTGGGGGCTGGGGTAGGGCCAAGGACTTTGGTCAAGATCCTGGGGACCTCGACCTGTGACGTGATGGTGGCCCCCCTGGACCAGCCCCTCCCCGACATCCCGGGCCTCTGCGGCATCGTCCCCGAGGCGGTGCTGCCGGGCCACTACAGCCTCGAGGCCGGCCAGTCGGCGGTGGGCGACCTGTTCGCCTGGTGGACCGAGCGGGTGGTGGGGAAGGAGCACAGCGCGCTCAGCCAGGAGGCCGAGGGGCTGCGCCCGGGGGAGAGCGGCCTGCTGGCCTTGGACTGGAACAACGGCAACCGCACGGTGCTGGTGGACCAGGAGCTCAGCGGGCTGCTGGTGGGCCAGAGCCTCTACACCCGGCCCGCCGAGGTCTACCGGGCCCTCCTGGAGGCCACCGCCTTCGGGGCCCGGGTCATCGTGGAGCGGCTGGAGGAGTACGGGGTGCAGGTCGAGCGGGTGGTGGTCTGTGGGGGCATCGCGGGGCGCAACCCGCTGGTGTTGCAGATCTACGCCGACGTGCTGGGGCGGCCCCTCTACCTCTCGCGCTCGAGCCAGACCAGCGCCTTGGGCGCGGCGGTGGCGGGGGCGGTGGCGGCGGGGGCCTTCCCTGGCTTCGCCCAGGCCCAGGCGGCCATGACCGGCCTGTGCCCCGAGGTCTACCGGCCCCGGCCGGAGGTGGCGGGAATCTACAACCGCCTCTACCGGCTCTATCGCGACCTGCACGATGCCTTCGGCACGCCCCGGGCCCTGCGCCTCGACCACGTGATGAAGGAGCTGATCCACCTGCGGGAGGAGGTGCGGCGGTGAGGGCGGCGGCGCTGCGGGAGGCGGTCTGGCGGGCCAACCGGGAGCTCTGGGCGCGGGGGCTAGCCCCCTTTACCTGGGGCAACGCCTCGGGGGTGGACCGGGAGGAGGGGCTGGTGGCCATCAAGCCCAGCGGGGTTCCCTACGACCATCTGCAACCCCAGGACATGGTGCTGCTGGACCTGGAGAGCGGGGAGCCGCTGGAAGGAGGGCTCTCCCCCTCCACCGACACCCCCACCCACCTCGAGCTCTACCGGGCCTTTGCCCAAGTGGGCGGGGTGGTCCACACCCACTCCCCCTACGCCACCGCCTGGGCCCAGGCCGGGCGCGACCTGCCCCCCCTGGGCACCACCCACGCGGACTACTTCCAAGGCGCGGTGCCCTGTGTTCCCCTGCTCCCGCCTGAGGAGGTGCTGCACGACTACGAGCGCCACACCGGGCGGGCCATCGTGCAGGCTTTCGCCCGTCGCGGTCTGGACCCCCTGCAGGTGCCCGCGGCCCTGCTGGAGGGGCACGCCCCCTTCGCCTGGGGCCAAAGCCCAGAGGAGGCCCTCGAGCACGCCGCAGTGCTGGAGGAGGTGGCCCGGCTGGCCTGGCACGCCCTGCTGCTCACCCCCGGCCTCCCCCCCCTGCCTGCGCACCTGGTGCACAAGCACTTCCGGCGCAAGCACGGCCCGCAAGCCTACTACGGACAACCCCCCAAGGAGGAGAAGCCATGAGAGAAGCCATGACCACCCTCAGCATCATCGGTGCCGGCGGGAACATGGGCACCCGCATCAGCAGAGCCCTGGAGCGCTTTCCCCAAAAATACCGCCTGCTCTTCGTAGAAAAAGGACCCGTGGGTCTGGAGCGCCTGGCCACCTCGGGCCGCACCCCAGTCCCCCTGCGCCAAGCCCAGGAGGAGGCGGAGGTGGTGGTGCTGGCGGTTCCCGACCGGGCCATCCGCCAGGTGGCCGCCGAGGTGGTACCGGGGCTGCGCTCCGGTGCGCTGGTGATCCTGCTCGACCCGGCGGCCCCCTACGCCGGGCACCTGCCCCCCCGCGAGGACGTGGCCTACTTCGTCACCCACCCCGCCCATCCCCCGGTCTTCAACGATGAGGTGGGGGAGGCCCGGCGGGACTTCTTTGGCAGCGGGCTGGCCAAGCAGTCCATCGTGAGCGCCCTGGTACAGGGCACGGAGGCCGACTATGCGCGGGGGGAGACCATCGCGCGGGATATGTTCGGCCCCATCCTGCGCTCCCACCGGGTCAGCCTGGAACAGATGGTCCTGCTCGAGCCAGCTCTCTCCGAGACCGTGGCCGCTACCTGCATCACCATCATCCGCGAGGCCATGGACGAGGTCATCCGCCGAGGGGTGCCGCCCGAAGCGGCCCGCGACTTCCTCCTCGGCCACGTCAACATCCCCCTGGCCATCGTCTTCGGCGAGATCGACTGGGACTTTTCCGAAGGGGCCAAGCGGGCCATCCAGGAGGCCAAACGGGAGCTGTTCCAGCCGGACTGGAAAAAGGTCTTCGAACCCGAGCACCTGCGGCGAAGCGTAGCCCGCATCACCGGCGAGATCCCGGATTAGACTGGTGGGGATGAACGTCACCGGTACGGTCAACGGGGAGCGGGTGCTGCTGAAGGAGCGGGCCTATGAGGCGCTGAAGGAGCTCATCCTCAACGAGACCTTTCCCGCCGGCACCTTTCTCTCCGAGCGGCAGCTTACCGCCCGCTTGGGCATGAGCAAGACCCCCATCCGCTCGGCCCTGGAACGGCTGGAGGCCGAGGGGTTCGTGACCGTCTCGCCCCAGCAGGGCATCCTGGTGCGGGAGTTCTCGCTGCAGGAGGTGGTGGACCTCTTCGATATCCGCATCGCCCTGGAGACCTTTGTCGTCGGCCACATAGCCGGTAAGATCCCCCCAGCCCAGCGTGCCCAGCTGGAGGGCAACCTCGAGGCCCAGGCCAAAGCCACGGAGGGAGGCGACGTCAACACCTCCACCCGGCTCGACTTCGAGTTCCACCTCATCCTCTGCGCGGCGCTGGGCAACCGCGAGATCGTGCGCACCATGCTGGGCCTAGGCGACCGCCTCTACCGAGTGATCCACCGCATCTCCAGCCGCATCCCGGGCCGGTTGCAGGCCAGCTATCAAGATCACTTGGCCATCGCCCAGGCGGTGTTCTCCGGCGACGCCGCGGGGGCGGTGCGGCGGGGG
>PSML01000104.1:7351-7613 GCA_040290145.1 Meiothermus sp.
AGAACCCCGCCCCGCCAAGGCGGAGCGGCATCACCGTTGGGTGACGAACCGACCCCCCCTGAAAAGGATACGCTGGCCTCGCCGACCGTCGGAGGGTTTTTGCTGGGGGCTCTTTTCCGGTCGTGGCGTCGATTGGGCGTGAGCGGGCGGTGAGTGGGGCTGGGCTAGCCTGAGGCCATGAAGGCCAAGCTTCTGTTGCTGGGGTTGTCCGCCCTGCTCCTGGCCTGCGGAAACAACTCCACCCCGCCGCCGGGTGGCGGGG
>PSML01000105.1:0-7239 GCA_040290145.1 Meiothermus sp.
CCCGCCCTCCCGCCCCCCTCGACCGCCCGCGGCTGGGGGCGCTCTATCAGCGCGAGACCCGGCCCGCCACCTACGACGCCTTTGTGGACCTGCTGGGCCACCTGCGCTCCTTGCATCCGATCCGCTACCGCTATCTGTTCGAGGGGCTGGAGGTGGTCTACCTCGAGGGCCTGGCCCCCATCCCCGATCAGAACGATGCCCTGCGCTTTGTGCACTTCGTGGACAAGCTCTACGACCGGGGGGTGGGTCTGCGGGCCTCGGGGGTGGGGCTCGAGCGGATCTTCCTCGAATCCTACCGCTATGGAGCCTTTGCCAAGAAGTATGGGCGCTGCCTGTCCCGCTTGGCCGAGTTGCTGGCGGAGGCACGGTAGCGTTTTGTCTTTAGTTCGGGAGCATCCACCCCCTGGCCCCAGGTCGGGCCACTCCAGGCGACGGCTGCTCCCGGTCCTCGCGTATATCCCGCCAACTCGCGCCGTAGCCGTTCTTCTGGAGAAACTCCTCCTGGTTCAGGGGGTGGGCGGGATAATGGGCTTATGAAGATCACCACCCTGGTCCTCGACTCGGTGGGCCTGGGCTACCTCCCCGATGCGGCGGCCTACGGCGACGAAGGAGCCGACACCCTTGACCACACCGTGCTCAAAACCGGCCTCGAGCTTCCCCACCTGGCGGCCTTGGGGCTAGGCCACGTGCCGGGCGTCCACACCCTGCCCAGGGCGGAAAATCCCCAGGGTGGGTTTGGCCGGATGATCGAGGTCAGCCCCGGCAAGGACACCTCCACCGGCCACTGGGAGTTTGTGGGGATCCACCTGGAGCATCCCTTTCGCACTTTCCCCCAGGGTTATCCACAAGAGTTTCTCCGGGCGTACATCCGCCGCATCGGGGTGGGGGGATGGCTCTTGAACCGGCCCTACTCGGGCACCGACGCCATCCGCGACTACGGGGAGGAACACCTGAAAACCGGATGGCCCATCGTCTACACCTCGGCGGACTCGGTGTTCCAGGTGGCGGCCCACATCGGCAAGATCCCCCTCGAGACCCTCTACGAGTGGTGCCGGGTGGCCCGCGAGATGCTGGTGGGGCCGCTGGCGTGTGCTCGGGTGATCGCCCGGCCCTTCGAGGGGGAGCCCGGCCACTTCTACCGCCGCGAGGACCTGCGCCACGACTACGCGCTCGAGCCCCCCAAAAACGTCCTGGACACGATCAAGGCGGCGGGGCTGGAGGTGGTGGGGGTGGGCAAGATCCCCGACATCTACGCCCACCGGGGCTTCACCCGCGAGGTCAGGTCGGGGAATAACCACGAGGGGATGATGCGGACCCTCGAGCTGATGGGCGAAGCGTTCTCCGGTCTGGTCTTTACCAACCTGGTGGACTTCGACGCCAAATACGGCCACCGCCGCAACCCGGAGGGCTACGCTCAGGCGTTGGCCGAGTTCGACGCCCGGCTCCCCGAGTTCTTGGCCGCGCTGGGGCCTGAAGACTATCTCTTCATCGTCTCCGACCACGGCAACGACCCCACCTATCGGGGAACCGACCACACCCGCGAGTACGGGATGCTCCTGGTCGCAGGGCCCGGGATGGCCGGGAGGGATCTGCGGACTCGAGGCACTTTCTCCGACTTGGCCGCGACCTGGGCTCACCTCTTCGGGCTGGCCTGGGACGGTCCGGGAACCGCGATTTAGCGGGCCAGCCCACCCGAAGTTTGCGCTAGTCTCGATCAAGGGCCTGGCGCGCAGGGTGGGTTTGGGCCACCCGGTAGTGGGCCAGCGAGGGGGCCAGGTAGCTCACCGCCCCAGCCAGCAGGGCGGCCACGGCGAAGCTCGAGCGCACCGTGCCGACCTCGGCTACTGCCCCCAGCAGCACTGGCCCCACCAGCCCGCCCAGGGTGCTCATGGTGGCGGTACTGGCCATGCTGAGGGCGGGGGGTAACCCCGCAGTGCGCGAGGAGGCCGCGAACATCAGGGGGAAGACCGTGGCCATGCCCCCGCCCATACAGACGATCCCCACGAAGATGCCCCACACCGTGTGGGTGAGGACCGCGAAGGCCAGCCCCAGCCCGCCCAACAAGGCCCCCCAGCGCACCACATTCACCGCGCCAAAGCGGCTTACCAGGAAGTCTCCGCCCCACCGCCCGAAAAACATCACGCTCTGGTGGACCGCAAAGCCCAAGGCCGCCACCGATTCGGGCGCACCCAGGCTGCGCAGATAGACCCCGCTCCAGCTTGCGATGGAGCCGTCGCTGATGGCCGCACAAAAACCCAGCAGCCCCAAGGCCAGCAGGCTCCCGCGGGGCCATACGAACATCCGGCGGCCTGGCGATACCGAGGCGGCCAGCAAGTAATTCCCAGCGTAAGCGGCCGCCGCGATCCCCAAGGCCCCGACCAGGGCGAAGTGGAGCGGGGGGCTCAGCCCCACCCCGGCCAGACCTGCCCCGGAAAGGGCGCCGCTCAAGGCCCCAGCGCTCCACAGGGCGTGGAACGAAGAGAAGATGGGGCGCTCGTAGCGGGCCTCGAGGGCCGCGGCCTGGGTGTTCATGGCGAGGTTGAGGGTTCCCTGGAGGAAGCCGAACAGCGCTAACCCCAAAAACAAGCTGGCCGCACTACCCGATAGCCCCAGCAGGGCCAAGGTGAGAAAACCGCCCATGGTCGCCAAGCGGGTGACGTGGCGGCTGCCAAAGCGGCTCACCGTGCCCCCGCCAGTAAGCCCTGCCAAAAGCGCCCCCGCCATGTTGCCCAGCAGCACCACCCCCAGCACCGCCGCGCTCAAGCCCAGGCGCTCTTGCTCGGCGGGGATGCGCGAGATCCAAGTTCCGGCAGAGAATCCGTGCAGCACGAAATAGGCCGAGATGGCCACCCGGGACTGAAAAAGACGGCGGTCCAGCGGCATGGGGCGAGTATATCGTGGCCCCGTCGAGGTTCCGCCCTTGCCGACTTGGGGGACGCTCTAATGACCGCCGGGCCGCACCCTGTAACCTGTAGGGAGATGCTCTCTTGGCGCGACGTCCTGGATATTCTGGCGGTGGCCACCTTGTTCTATTACGTCTACCGCCTGATTGCCGAGACCCGGGCCATCAACTTGGTGCGGGGGGTATTGGTGTATTTGTTGGTGTGGTTCGCCGCGAGCCAACTCGGGCTGGTGAGCCTGGCCTGGATCTTGGGCAACGCCGCTACCCTGGGGGCTTTTGGGCTGATCGTGGTGTTTCAGCCCGAGCTAAGGGGGGCCTTGGAGCGCATCGGGCGGGGGCGGTTCCAGCGCTCGGCCCTGGCCGAGTCCACCTTGAGCGAGCTGATGCGGGCCCTCGAGCGCATGAGCGCCCGCCGCCACGGGGCCCTTATCGCCCTCGAGCGACGCACCCCTTTGGGGGATTACGCCAGCAGCGGCGAGATCGTCAACGCCCGGCTTTCGGCCCGTTTCCTGGAGAGCATCTTCGCCCCTACCAGCCCCCTGCACGACGGAGGGGTGATCGTGCGGGGAGATCAGGTGGTGGCGGCGGGGTGCATCTTTCCCCTGAGCGACCGGGTGGAGAAATACATCGGGACCCGCCACCGCGCGGCCTTGGGCCTCTCTGAGCAGACCGATGCCCTGGTGATCGTGGTGAGCGAGGAGCGCGGCACCATCCGGGTGGCCGAGCGGGGGCAGCTCTCGCCACCTTTGCAGCCCAGGGACGTGTGTGAGCGCATCCTCGAGGAGATCCGGGTATGATCCGTCGGCTTTTGGACCGCCTCCCAGAAAAGCTGCTGGCCTTGCTGGCCGCTGGGCTGGTATGGCATCAGCTCCAGGCCTCGGAGCCCATCGCTGAGCGCACCCTAACCCGGCCCCTCCAGGTGCTGGGGGTGCGGCAAGGGCAGAGCGTATCCGGGGTACCCCAGACGGTAGAACTGCGGCTGCGCGGCCCGGCCCGGCTGATCGAGGGGAACAACCTGAGCACCGTGAATGCCTACATAGACCTCTCTGGGGTGGGCGAAGGGGCTTTTGTCCGCAACGTGCAGGTTGGGCTTCCGGCGGGCGTGCGCCTGGTTGCGGCAGAACCGGGACGGGTAGAAGGGCGGCTCGAGGCGGTGGTGAGCCAACGCCTCCCGGTAGAGATCCACAGCCCCGGGCGCTGGCTCCGCTTTGAACCGACGGACGTGCAGGTCGTCGGCCCGCGGGGATTGGTGGACCGGGCGGCGAAGGCCCTGGGGGTGGACATGGGGGGCGATCAGGTACGGCTTTTCCCCGTGGATACCAGGGGTGAACCCTTGGAGGGCCTGGCCCTCAACCCCGACCAGGTGCGAGTGGTCCAGCGGGAGACCATACAGGCCCAGAAGACCGTGCCCCTGGTGCTGGCCGAGCCACCCGTAAGCCTGCGGGTGCTCGAGGCCCGCATCCCCGGCAGCGTGACCCTGGTGGGTCCGGTGGCCGCGCTCGAGGGCCTCACCCAGGTGCGGGCCATCCCCGAGTGGCGCACCGGAGCCTATACCTCGCCCCTGGGGCTGCAACTTCCTCCAGGGGTGCGGGCGACAGCCCCGTTGCAGGGGAATTTCCGGGTGGCGGCGAAGTGATTCGCGGTGGCTTTTCCTGCCCCTTGCCACCTTTGGGGCTGGGGCCCTGGCTAGAATGTTCACGATGATCTATCCGATCCGACTCTACGGCGACCCGGTGCTGCGCAAACCGGCCAGTGCGGTCAAGGACTTCTCGCAGGTTCCCCGGGTGGCCGAAAACATGTTCGAGACGATGTTCGAAGCCCATGGGGTAGGGCTCGCCGCCCCCCAGGTGGGCCGCTCAGAACGCCTATTTGTCTTCGCCGAGTACGTGGACGCGGAGGAGGAGGAGGGCGAAGGGGCTGGCCTCAAAGCCCGCGTCAAGAACCAGTGGGTGATGGTCAACCCGGTCATCACCTACCGCGCGGGTGAGCAGATCAGCACCGAGGGCTGCCTGTCGATCCCTGGCCTTTACTCCGACGACGTACCCCGCGACCTTCAGATCCGGGTGGAGTACCAAGACGAGCGGGGCCAAGGGAAAACCCAGGAGTTCGAGGGCTATCTGGCGGTGGTGGTGCAGCACGAACTCGACCACCTCGAGGGCATCCTTTTCTTCGATCGGTTGCCCAAAGACCTCAAAGCGGATTTCCTCGAGGAACACCGCAAGGAACTGGCCGACCTGCAGCGCCGGGCCAAGGCGTTTTTAAGGGAGCTAAAGGCGGAAGGCCGCCGGGGTGAGGAGTGATGGGCGATCCGGTGGGCAAAAGGCGGGTGGCCTTTTTTGGCTCCCCGGCCTGGGCGGTGCCGGTGCTGGAGGCCCTGCACGACCAGCACCAGGTGGTGTTGGTCGTCACCCAGCCGGATAAGCCCGCCGGGCGCGGCTTGGCCCTCACCCCCCCGCCGGTCGCGCTGCGGGCCGAGGGGCTCGGTTTGCCGGTAGAAAAACCCAAAGGGCTGCGGAACAACCCTGAGTTTTTGGAGTTGCTCAAAGGCCTGGACTTGGACGTGGCGGTGACGGCGGCCTATGGCAAGATCCTGCCCGCCGATCTGCTTCAAGTTCCCCGATATGGCTTCCTCAACCTGCACCCTTCGGACCTGCCCCGCTACCGCGGCCCGGCCCCGGTGCAGTGGACGCTGATCAACGGCGACCCGGAGACGGCGGTGTGCATCATCCAGACCGACCCCGGCCTGGACACCGGGCCGGTGGTGGCCCGCTGGCGCACGGAGGTGGATCCAGACGAGGATGCGCTGGGGCTGGCCAACCGGCTGCGCGACCGGGGGATCGAGCTCTTGCTGGAGGCCCTGCAAAACCTCGAGCGCCTCAGCCCCGAGCCCCAACCGGCGGAGGGAACCTACGCTCCGATGCTGGAGAGGGAGGACGGCCGCATTCGCTGGAGGGATTCTGCCCAGGCTATCTATAACCGCCATCGGGGGGTGCAGCCCTGGCCGGGTTCGTGGTTCGAGCAGGGGGGCAAGCGGGTCAAGGTCATCTCGATGAGGCCAGGGGCCAAAGGCCCTACGCCAAACCCTGGGGAAGTCCTCGAGGTCGCCTCGGGGTCGGTCATCGTGGGCGCCGGGGAGGGGGCTATCGAGCTGCTGGAGGTCCAGCCCGAGGGCAAGCGCCCGATGCGGGCCGCCGACTGGGCGCGGGGGCACCGGCTCGAGGCTGGAGCGCGTCTAGCCTAGGGGTAGAAGCCCGGCCACCCTCTGCATCGAGCAAAGCACCCCGAAGGATCCAGCCGGGTATAGATGGGCCTGGAGTGGAAGATCCAGGGCTCGAGGGCGCAGGACAAACGCACCTTCATTCCCGGGCTAACCTACGACCAAGGGGGTGGGGTATGACCGATAGGGCGGTTCTGATCGCTTACGCGACCCGCACCGGCTCTGCCCGGGAGATCGCCGAGGTCCTGGGTGCGGGGCTGGCCCGCAAGGGGGTTCGGGTCGAGGTCCGGCGCATGGAGGATGTGCAGGGTCTGAGCCCTTACGCGGCGGTGGTCCTGGGGAGCGCGGTGCGCGAGGAGATGTGGCTGCCCGAGGCGGTGGAGTTCGTGCGGCAAAACCAGGAGGAGTTGCGCAAGATCCCGCTGTTCTACTACGTGGTGGCCATGACCCTGGCTGAGGATACCCCCGAGCACGCCCAGGAGGTGCTGGGGTATCTGCGCCCGGTGCGGGCCCTGGTGGAGCCGGTGGACATCGGCCTGTTCGCTGGGGCCTTGGACAAGGGCAAGCTCTCCCCGGTGATCCGCCTGATGCTGACCAAGAAGGGCTTCCCCGACGGAGACTGGCGGGACTGGGAGGCGGTGCGGGCCTGGGGCGAGCGGGTCTGGGAGCGGCTGCGGCAGGAAGAGGTGGGCGGGCTCTAAACGCCCAACCCCTTTCCCTGCCCAAGGCGCGGGCTCGAGGTGTCGAAGACCAGCTTCAGCGGCGAGGGGAGGCCAGGTCCGCCATAGCCGCGCTCTCCCGCCCTTTGCGGCGCAGAAGGGGACGGGGTGCGCCGGGCAGGGTCAGTTTGTCGTCCTCGAGCTCGAGTACAGCGTGGGGCTCCAAGCCCAAGCGTTTTGGGGATCAACCCCTGCCCAGACTTGTCAAGGATCGGGCCACTGACCTTCCCCTCTTGGTTGCGACAAGGCAAACTTAAGCCACGCAGCGCCTACCTTTTACTCCCAAGGATCTGGTTCCTTTCGTTGAGCCGCCCATGGACAACACCAGGGATGCTGAGAAACTGGCCCGGCCCTTCTACGCGATTCTCTCGTCCGGCTCCGCCCGGAAGGGCGACTGGGCC
>PSML01000007.1:0-49447 GCA_040290145.1 Meiothermus sp.
CTCGTTATCCTCGCTCAGCTTTCGAAGCATTTCCTCAAACGTAACGATCTGCTCGAAGGTAAGCGTCAAGTCTAGGAGCTTGACTGGGGATCGAGGTAAACGCGGAAGGTCTTCGCCAACAAATAGGAATTCATCATCGGCTTGCTGACGCCAATAAACCACGGCCTGGCGGAGTAGCTGTAGTATCTCAGCAGACGCCAGGCGCATAGCCTCTTCCAAATCCGAATAAGGGGTGAGGGAAAAGGGTATTTTGAGGTTCCGGGCCTTCCGCTCGAGGAAAACTTTCCTGCCTCGACGATAGCAGACCACCAGCAAACCCAACTGTAATAATAGCCTGACGTGATGTCCTATCCGGTTAGGCGGCTCTCCAAGCTCGCGAGCAACCTGGGCAGAGGTTTTTGGACTATCAAATGCCAGTAATATTTGCAAACGTACCGAGTGAAGTAGCGCTTGTACCTGACGTGGCTCCCGAACGATATACTCATCAACCATGACGCATAACCAAAGCTATCTGATGCCAGAAAGCCCCATCCGGATCATCAAGCGCTCTGAGAAAAGATAGCCCAATACTCCTAGAAATAAAAAGGCTCCGCACGCCATCAAAACGGTACTCGGCTCTGTTACGCCGCGCATCAAACCCTGTGCGGCTGAAAACGGCAAGTAAGCGCCCACTGAACTCATCCAGGCGTTCGGTAAAAACGCTCCGGTCAGCAGGAGAATCGCCAGCAAATTCACCAAGGCCCCAGTCCGTTTGAATATAAGCGTCAGGCCGCCGAGTAATAATCCTGGCCCTAAACCCGCGAGAAAAGCCACAGGCGCATACTGCCACAGTTCAGCGAGGGTATTCATGGGCAGGCCCATAGGAAGAAGCAGCATCAAATAAACGATACTAAAGTTGAATAAGGTTCTCGCGGATAAGCTGATGGCTTGAACGATCAGCATCGCCATCGGCGAGATCGGGTAGAGATAGATTTCCTCGGGTTCAGACGAGTTGTCCTCTAGGGCACGTGGAGGGGCTTGCATCGCCGCGAGCATTATGAAGGTGATGAATAAGGCACCTTCAATCCCCCGAACCTCGAGCGCCCGCCCTCCCAGCACGAGCAAACCCAAGAACAGACCGGTGGACACCACATTGCTCAAAAACACCACCGGATAGCGAACATCGGTCAAAAAGCCAAACCGAATTATGCTGGATATCACGCGACTTCCCCTCTCACTAAGCTTTCCAAAGCCGAGACCTGCTCGAGGCCCGCCAAGCCTGCGCCGGTGGAGCGCAAGTAGGCTATGAGCTCCTCCATCCCCGCTAAGTTGAGCGGTCCTTCGAGAGACTCCCCATCCCACGAAAATCCCGAAGGTACGGGGAAGACGATCTTACTCGGATCAAGAACTTTTAGGCGAACCCGAGCGCGATAGCCAAGGATATCTAAGCCATCTGAGGGCTTGCCGGTTGCCACGATCTTTCCCTGTTTCAGAATACTGATTCGACTCGAGACCTTTTCTATGAGCGAAATCTCCTGTGAGGTTATCAGCACCGCCCCCTGGAGCTTGGTCGTTTGTTCGATGAGTTCCAATAGCAGATCCCACCCCCGAACATCTAGACCTAAGGTGGGCTCATCGAGGAATAGAACTCGAGGATTATGCAGAATGGCTCCTGCTAAAATAAGCCGCTGCCGCATCCCTCTCGAGTACCGGTTCACCAGCTCATCGGCGGGAAGATCGAAGTAATCCAGCAGGGCCTTGGCCCGGTCACGGCGCTCGGCTTTGGGAATCCCGTAAATGGAAGCCTTGAGCAGCAGGTTCTCTAATCCGCTCAGGCGGGGTTCCAGAGCCCGCCTACCATCCAGTACCACCCCGACTTCTCGCATGATTCGGGTACGCTGAGCTATCGGGTCTTTACCCAATACGCTAATGTTCCCCGTCCAGGTGGACAGCAGGCCCAGGACCAGCCTAAGCAGAGTGGTCTTTCCGGCCCCATTGTGACCGACCAAAGCGTGGGTTTCGCCGGGCATCAAACAGAGGCTTACATCCTCCAGGGCCAGCCTTGGCCGACCCCGGAGAGAACGGTAAACCGCACTGGCTTGGTCCACGAGCACTAGGGGATTGGGCATATTGGGAAAGCTTGGGTTCAGGGAGTACATACCGCGGTGGCAAGGCGGGGGTTAATCAGCCTGGGGGCAAGGCCAGGGCCGGTTCGAGTTGTAGCGGGTTGGTAATTCCCAACGGATGGAAGGTTTCGATGAGGGATTGCCCGCCATCGGTGGGGACTGGGGTGTCATCCTCTGCCTCCTCTCATGACGCACCCCGATCATCGGGCGTCGGGATGGCAGAATCAATGCCCTTTGCTGTCACTCCCACTCGATCGTCGCGGGCGGCTTGCTGGTGATGTCGTAGACCACCCGCCCCACCTCGGGCACCTGGCGGGTGATCTTGCGGGCGACCTGGTCCAGGAACTCCAGGGGCAACCGGGCCCAGTCCGCGGTCATGAAGTCTACGGTGCTCACCGCCCGCAACCCCAGCACATAGCCGTAGCTGCGCTCATCGCCGATCACCCCCACGCTCTGCATGGGGGTCAGCACGGCCAGAGCTTGGGATACCGAGTCGTAGAGGTTCCAGTCGCGCAGGGCGCTGATGAAGATGTCGTCGGCGCGGCGCAGGACGTCGAGCTTCTCCGGGGTGACCTCGCCCAGGATGCGGATCGAGAGCCCCGGCCCAGGGAAGGGGTGGCGCATGCGGATGGGCTCGGGGAGGCCTAAGAGCAGGGCCAGCTCGCGCACCTCGTCCTTGAAGAGGTAGCGGAAGGGCTCCAGGAGTTCGAACTCGAGATCGGCGGGCAGCCCGCCCACGTTGTGGTGGCTCTTGATGTTGGCCGCCCCCTCTCCCCCTGCCGACTCGATCACGTCGGGGTAGAGGGTTCCCTGGGCCAGCCAGCGATAGCCCTGCGCCGAGAGCTTGCGGGCCTCGGCCTCAAAGACCCGGATGAACTCCCGCCCCACGATCTTGCGCTTCCCCTCGGGGTCGCTCACCCCTTTCAGGGCCGAGAGGAACTGCTCGGAGGCGTCCACCACCACCAAGCGCTCCCCCAGGGGCCGCAGGGCCTGCTCGACCTCGTGGCGCTCGTTCAGGCGCAACAGGCCGTGGTCCACGAAGACCGCGGTGAGCTTGTCCCCGATGGCCCTCGAGAGCAGCAGGGCCAGGGTGGAGGAGTCCACCCCGCCCGAGACCGCCAGCAGCACCCGGTCCTTGCCCACCTTGGCCCGGATGTCGGCGATGAGGGTCTCGAGGGTGCGCTCGGGGGTCCAGTCGCGGCGCACCCCGGCCAGCTCCAGGAAGTTCTCCAGCAGCGCCATGCCCTTGGGGCTGTGCACCACCTCGGGGTGGAACTGCACCCCGAAGGTCCGGCCATCTGGGGCGGCGAGGGCCGCGACCGGGTTCTCCTCGGTCTCGGCGATCACCCGCCACCCCTCGGGTAGGGCGGTCACGGCGTCGGAGTGGCTCATCCACATCTGCAGTTCGCCCTCCAGCCCGGCGAAAAGCGGCCCTTCGTGGCGGGTCAGGAGGGCTTTGCCGTACTCCCGCCGCCCCGCCCGTTCGACTCTGCCCCCGTGGTGCTGGGCCAGGAGCTGCATCCCGTAGCAGATGCCCAGGGTAGGCAGGCCCAGCTCGAGCACGCCCGGCGCGGGTCTGGGCGCGGCGGGGTCAAACACCGAGTTCGGCCCACCGGAGAGAACCAGGGCCTGGGGGCGCTCGGCCAGGATGCGCTCGAGGCTGGCCGTCCCCGGCAGGATCACCGAATACGCCCGCAACTCCCGCACCCGCCGGGCGATGAGCCGGGTGTACTGCGAGCCATAATCGAGGATGACGACGCTCATGCCAGGAGTGTACCGAAGGCATGAGGCAAAACGCAAAAGCCTCTAGCGCAAGCGGATATTGACCCCGTTGGGGGCGGGAACCTCCAGCAGCAACTCGCTCGGCTCGCGGCCATCGGCGCGGATGCGCAGGCGGTAGACCCCGGCCTTGTCGAAGAAGACCGGCCCCGGTACCTCCGCAATCACCTTGCCCAGCGGCAGGTTGGAGCCCTCGGGGGCTTCCAGCAGTTCAACCCGCGCACTCTGCCCGGCAGGTTCTACCCGGAACGCCACCGTAAAGCCCTGGTGGGCCAGGGAGCTTGGGCGCGGCCAGTACTGGTGGGCCAGAAAGCCGATCCCTAACAGCAGCAGGAGCACCACCCCCCAGCGCAGCCAGACCAAGACCCCACCGGGGCGGCTTCGGCCCGGATCGATCACCGGGAAGGGCGGCTCCAGCGGGTCGTCGATGCGCACCTTTTTGGGGGGGCTGGGCGGGGTTGGCTCGGGGGCGGGCGCTTCCCCCCCTCGCTCCGCTCGGGGAAAAGACGCCTCCCCTCGCTCCGCTCGGCGAAAAGACGCCTCGGGGATCTCCACCTTGAGCGAGGCCTTGGACTTCGGTGTAGAGGGCCCTTGGGTCTCGAGCCTCTCCTCCCCAGAAGGTTCCAGGCTTGGTGGGGCGGGCAAAGCGGTCTCTTCGGGTCCTGGAGGGAGCGAACCGAACGTCTCGCGCACCATCGGTCGGGAATGGGAGGGAGGGACGGTCTGGGCGGGCCGCTGTAACTGCTCCCGCAACTTGGCGGTCGCCAACTCTCCCTCGGCCCAGGCCTCAAGCGCGCCCTTCCAAGGCAGGCGACCCCATTCCTCTCCGGCCAGGGCCCGTATGCTCTCGAGCAACCCCTCACGGTCCGGGCGAAGGGGCCGAATCGGCAACCCCAGCCCCTCCAACCAGGCTTTGGACCCCTTGACCCAGATCCGTTCCGGGGTGATCGCGCCGTGCTCGAGGTGGGCGGCCTCGGCCCGCTCCAGGGTCTCGGCCAAAGCGCTCGCCCATTCGCGCAGACGCTCCTCCGGGGCGGATCCCCGATAGCGGCTGGCCGGAACCGCCCCCAAGGGCAGCTCCGCCACCCAGGCCGCCGAGCCGTCCTCGAGGGTGAGGGCCTCGAGCCAGGGCAAGCTCCCTTCCACCCGCCCCCCAAAAGGCGCAGCTTGAACCGGACGGTAGACCAAGACCGGAATGCCGGTGCGGGCGTCCTGAGCTTCAAACACATCCAGCCGATGACCATCTCCAGTGGTAATATCCCCGGCCAATCCCAGGGGCCGACGCAGCAGATAAGGCCCCAAGCTCTCCATAGCCCTGAGTATAAGTGCGCCCAGCCGGGGTCGCCAGGTCTGCCTGTGGCCAACGAAGCCCGTCGGTGGCGAAAACTTTGGCCAGGGTATTCCTTGGCTGAGACGTCTGTGAGAACTCCTGTACACCCCGGGCCCATCCTTCGCGGCGATCCCTCGTTGACACCGCTTTTTGCCCACTCCTATAATTCCTCTACGCGGGCGCCGAAGCCTAGACCGGCTATGGGCTATGATCTGCTGGTGCCGTACCCGGCCCGGAGTTTGAAAGGAGTTGGGATGGAGTACAAGATCACGCTTTCGACCGAGGAGATCGTGCGCGGGCTCAAGCACTACCGGCGTATCGCCAAACAGGATGTCCTCAGGTCGCCCGAGACCCCCAACCCCGAGGTGTTCAAGCGCCACGCCGAAGCCCGGCGCGAGGTGTATGCCCAGCTCGCCGAGATCGCCGAGCTGTACGGCCCGGAAGAGGTGGTTGGACAGGCCATCCATCTCTACCAGGCCCTGCCTTTCGTCACCGGAACCGCCGAGGATGCCTACCCCGAGATCAAGGGCAAGGAGAACGCCCTCGAGAACTTCTTCCTGATGATCGGTCTGGACCCCAAAGTCCGCCGCGAAGCGCGCAAGGCCCGCAAGCCGGTTGAATAATCGTCGAGGGTCCAAGGGTCGAGGGCCGAACTCCTCCCGGCGCTCGGCCTGATCGCCACCCACGCCCGACTGCCGCCACAAACCGTAGACTTCTGGTTATGAACCTCGAGCTGTTATCCGCCCAGGCCCAGGTCTGTACCGCCTGCCGTCTAGCCGAGACCCGCACCAAGGTGGTCTTCGGCGAGGGCCACCCCGACGCCAAGGTGATGATCGTGGGAGAAGGGCCGGGCGAGGAAGAGGACAAAACCGGGCGACCCTTTGTGGGCAAGGCCGGGCAACTCCTAGACCGCATCCTGGAGGCCGCCGGGATTCCCCGCGGGTCGGTCTATATCAGCAATATCGTCAAGTGTCGTCCGCCCCAAAACCGGGTTCCTCTGCCGGACGAGGTCAAAACCTGCACCAGCCTGTGGCTCCATAAGCAGCTCGAGCTGATCCGCCCGCAGATCATCGTGCCCTTGGGCGCAACCGCCGCCGAATTTTTCCTGGGTGAGAAGGTCTCGATCACCAAGATCCGGGGGCAGTGGATGGACTGGCACGGCATTTTGCTCTTCCCCATGTTTCATCCGGCCTATCTGCTCAGAAACCCCTCGAGGGCCCCGGGCAGCCCTAAGCACCTAACCTGGCTCGATATTCAGGCCCTCAAGCAGAAGATGGACGCGCTGGGGCCCAAAGCCGACCGAACGGCCCGGGTGGTAAACCAGGAGAGTTTGTTCTAAAAGGTCATGCGTCCTACGCTGTGGGTCGCAACCCTAGGGAAAGCTGGAGGCGGGAAGCTGTAAGCCAAAGAATGGTGCGCTCCTGGTTCCCAGCTTTCAGTTTTTGCTTCCTGACCTTTGACTTTTCGACGTAGGGCGTTTGACGTACGACCTGGGACGTGCGACATGAACCTCCCCCCTACCGGCTTACTTCACCTCCTGGTGGTCTACATCGTCTGGAGCAGCACCTATCTGGCCTTTCGGGTAGGGGTGGGACCAGGGGGCGGTTGGGAACCTTTCCCCATGGGCGCGGCCCGCTTTATCCCGGCGGCCCTGATTCTGTTGAGCTATGCCCATCGGCGGCGCCACCGACTTTGGCTCAGCCGGAGGGAGCTCGAAACGCTCGGCCTCACCGGGGTGTTGATGTGGGTGGGGGGAAACGGCCTCATCCTGATCGCCGCCCAATACGCCCCCAGCAACTACCAGGCCCTGATGATCGCGGCCTCGCCGATCTGGGCCAACGCCCTGGAGGCCCTCCTCGACCGCAAGCGGCCCGCCCCCCTGCTGATCCTGGGGCTGCTGCTGGGGCTGGGCGGGATCGCGGTGCTCTCGGTGCCCAAGCTGGCCGAGCCCACCCCGACCAGCCTGCTCTCGTTTTTTTTGCTGCTGGTCTCGCCAGTCTGCTGGTCGGCGGGAAGCGTAATCACCCAGCGCAGGCCGCTCGAGCTGGACGCAACGGTGGTCTCCGGCTACCAACAGCTTTTCGGGGGGATCGGTTTTCTCCTGCTGGCGCCGCTTTTGGGCGAGGGCTGGAGCAGTCCCAGCCTGGCCGGATGGGGTGCGCTGGTCTACCTGATCGTAGCGGGTTCGCTTTTGGCCTACACCTCCTACATCCTGGCGGTGCGGCTTCTGCCCCTTTCCATCGTGATGACCTACGCCTATGTCAACCCGGTGCTGACGGCCTTCCTGGGCTGGCTCCTACTGGGCGAGCAACTGACCGCGTGGACCCTGGCGGGCGCGGCCTTGGTGCTGATTGGGGTAGCGGGAGTTTTTCAGAGCCGGGCAAAGCGGTAGGCTAGAGGGGTTATGGTCAAAGACTTTGACTTCCCCAGCGCCGCTTACCTGGGCGGGAAGTGGCACCAGACCCCCAAAACCTTCGCGGTCAAAAGCCCCTACAGTGGGGAAAAGATCGCCGACGTGGCGGACTGTGGCGAGGCCGAGGCCAAAGCCGCCGCCGACGCCGCGGTGGAGGCGTTTGGGAGCTGGAAGGCCAAGACCGGGTACGAGCGGGGTAAAACCTTGCGCCGGTGGTTTGACCTGCTGGTCGCGCACCAGGAGGAGCTGGGGCGGCTCACCGCGCTCGAGATGGGCAAACCCATCACCGAGGCCAAGGGCGAGGTGCTGTACGCGGCGAGCTTCGTGGAGTGGTGCGCTGAAGAGGCCAGCCGAATTAACGGCGAGCTGATCCAGTCGCGCTTCCCCAACAAACGCCAGATGGCCATCTACGAGCCGGTGGGGCCGGTGTACGCGGTGACGCCGTGGAACTTCCCCACCAGCATGATCACCCGCAAGGCCGCCCCCGCCCTGGCCGCAGGCTGCACGATCATCCTCAAGCCCGCCGAGCAGACCCCCCTGTGCGCCCTCTACCTGGCCAAGCTGTGGGAAGAGGCCGGGGGTCCCCCCGGAACCCTCCAGGTGCTCCCGGCCCGCGACCCGGTGCCGGTCACGCGGGTGCTGATGGAGGATAGGCGCATCCGCAAGATCACCTTCACCGGCTCGACCCCGGTGGGTAAGCTCCTCTACCGTCAGGGGGCCGACACCATGAAGCGGATCAGCCTCGAGCTCGGCGGTCACGCCCCCCTTCTGATCTTCGAAGACGCGGACCTCGAGGCGGCGGTGAAGTTCACCCTCCTCTGCAAGTACCGCAACGCCGGGCAGACCTGCGTCTCGGCCAATCGGCTTTACGTGCACCGCAAGCTTGAGGCCGAGTTTGCCGATGCCCTGGCCGGGGCGGTGGAGGGCCTCAAGGTGGGTGACCCCCTCGACCCCGCTACTCAGATAGGGCCTTTGGTTGAGCAGCAGGGGCTGGATAAGGTGGTCTCACACGTCGAGGATGCGGTCTCACAGGGGGCTCAGGTCAAGACCGGGGGGAGGGTGTTGGGCGGGTTGATGTACGCCCCCACCGTGCTCACCGGGGTGAGGCCGGGGATGCGGATCCTCGAGGAGGAGACCTTCGGCCCGGTGGCTCCCGTGGTGCCCTTCGAGAGCGAGGACGAGGCCATCCGCTGGGCCAACGACACCGACTATGGCCTGGCCGCCTACCTCTGGACCAAAGACCTGTCCCGCGCCTTCCGGGTGGCGGAGGCCCTCGAGTACGGCATCGTGGGGGTCAACGACCCCGTGCCGAGCGCGATGGGGGCGAACTTGCCTTTTGGTGGCTACAAGAACTCCGGCATCGGGCGCGAGGGGGGCCGGTGGGGCTTGGAGGAGTACCTCGAGACCAAGCTCGTCTCGATTGGGCTGTACTGAGTCGGTATCCTCCCCTCCGCGCGTGGCGCTAATCCCCCAACTCGCATCCTGGGGGACGGGGTAGGGAGTCCAGGTCAACCGCCCTAGTGCTTGAAGTGCCTCGAGCCCGTGAAGACCATCGCCAACCCGAGCTCATCGGCGGCGGCGATCACCTCCTCGTCGCGCTTGGCCCCACCGGGCTGGACGATGGCCGTGACCCCGGCGGCGGCCGCCGCCCGCACCACGTCATCGAAGGGGAAAAAAGCCTCGGAGGAGAGCACCGCGCCCTGGGCCCTCTGCCCTGCGTTCAGGATGGCCCGCTCCGCCGCCCAGATGCGGCTCACCGCCCCGGTGCCGATGCCCACGGTCACGCCGTCCTTGGCCAGCACCACGTTGTTGCTTCGGGCGTGCTTGCCCACCTTCCAGGCGAACTCCAGGTCTTGCCACTCGGCCTCGCTGGGCCTGCGTTTGGTCACGACCCGGTGGACGAGTTCACCCCAGCGGCGCAGGTCCCGATCCTGCACCAAGAACCCCCCCACCAGGGGGCGGTACTCGAGCCCCCCCACCCGGGTCTGATGCGCCACCAGCACCCTCAGGTCGGGCTTTTTGGCCCGGTACCACTCCAGCGCCTCCTCGCTCACCGCGGGGGCGATCACCACCTCCAGGAAAGTCCCGCGCATAGCCTGAGCGGTCTCGAGGTCAACCCGGCGATTCAGGGCCACCACCCCGCCAAATACCGAGAGCGTATCCGCGTCCCGAGCGCGTTCCCAGGCCGAGCGGGGGTCGGCACCCTGAGCCACCCCACAGGGGTTGGCGTGCTTGACCACCACGCAGGCCGGCTCGCTGAACTCCTGCACCAAAAGCCAGGCCGCCTCGGCGTCGGCATAGTTGTTGAAACCCATCGGCTTCCCCGCCAGCACCTGGGCATCGAGCACCGGGCCAGCCTGGCCCTCGAGCCGGTAGACCGCCGCGTCCTGGTGGGGATTCTCCCCGTAGCGCAAGGGGGTGGTGTCGGCCCGCTCGAGCCCCAGCACCTTCACCGGTGGGAACTTCTCCCCCTCCAGCCAACCCGAGATGGCCGCGTCGTAGGCCGCGGTGTGGGCGAAGGCTTTGTAGGCCAGACGGCGGCGGAAGTCCGTGGTGACCCCGCTGCGGAGGGCCTCGAGCACCCTTGCATAGTCCGCCGGATCACACACCGGCAGCACCGCGGCGTGGTTCTTGGCCGCCGCCCGCAGCATGGCCGGGCCGCCGATATCGATGTTCTCTAGACACTCCTCGAAGGAGGCCCCGCGGGCCAGGGTCTCGCGGAACGGGTACAGGTTGACGCAGAGGAGGTTGATCCGGGTGATGCCCTCTCGCTCGAGTTCCCCCTCGTGCTCCGGGGTGCGCTTGGCCAAGAGCCCGGCGTGGATGGCCGGGTGCAGGGTTTTAACCCGCCCCTCGAGGATCTCGGGAAACCCGGTGACCTCAAAGACGTGGAGCACCGGTAAGCCCGCCCCCTCAAGCGCTTTGTGGGTCCCCCCGGTGGAGACCAGCTCAAAGCCCAAACCCACCAAACCCCGAGCGAACTCGATCAGCCCGGTTTTGTCGGATACGGAAAGCAATGCCCGCATGGAGCCATCATACCCGGTGGGTACAGGGCCATATTCGTGTACCCTGGTACTCGTGAGCACAACCATCTACGACCAGATCAAAAAGGACATCATCGAGGCCATGAAGCGGGGCGATACCGCCACACGGGATTACGCCCGGGTGGTCAAGGCTGAGTTTGACCGCAAGGGGGATGGCCGTCCCATCGAGGACGCCGACGCGGTGAAGATCCTCAAGGCGCTTAGGGTTACCGCTGAGGAGAACCACAACCCCTTCGAGATCGAATATCTGGACCGTTACCTGCCCAAGGAGATGAGCGAGGAGGAGCTCGAGGCCTGGATTCGCGCCAACCTTGACCTCTCCCAGTTCAAGGTTCCCCTGGCCGCGGTAGGGGTGGTGACCAAAGCCTTGGGGCCGGTGGCTCCGGGGGAAAAGGTGCGCAAGGTCATCGAAAAGATCACCGCCGCCTGACAAAGGGGGTCCTTTTAGGCTAAAATGGACTGCCCGGGAAGGGGGCGCGGTCGCGGGCGGTGAACACCGCCTGAGGAAAGTCCGGGCTCCACAGGGCAGGGTGCCAGCTAACGGCTGGGCGGGGTAACCCGACGGAAAGTGCAACAGAGAGCAGACCGCCTAAGCCCACGCGAGTGGGCCGGTAAGGGTGAAACGGTGGGGTAAGAGCCCACCAGTGCTGGTGGAGACATCGGCAGCTAGGCAAACCCCACCCGGTGCAAGGCTAGCCCGCGCAAGCGGGTAAGGTAGGGAGGGCTGGCCCGGCCCGTACCTGCGAGAAACAGCCGCTCGAGGTCGGTGGCGACACCGATCCCAGATAGATGACCGCGAGTGACGCACCCGCGTCACCCAACAGAACCCGGCTTACACCCCTTCCCGGTTAATCCCCCGAGCCCTCGGGGGATTCTCTCTTGCCCAGGGTGAACCATCCCCCCGTCCTACCTCGGCCACCCAGTTTTCCCCGCGCCCTCGATAACTTCCTCTATAGCCATCATCAGCCGACCGATCCCGACAGGGAGAGTCTCCCCCGCCGATTTTCCCCTAACAAAGCGGGCTCGAGGGGCCATAATTGCCATCCCCAACGGCCATTCCCCGCATCCCCTGCCGAGATTGGTGGTAGGGAGGTGGGGTCAAGGTGGGAGCGAGTGGTAAAACGTGGTAATTATGTGGTAATCTGGGGCACAGAACGACCTTTCGGGTGGGAAAGTGTTCGGCCAGTTTCCTCCAACACGCATTTTTGGGGCCCGGGTGAGAGATGCCGTTTGGTGAATACCAGTACAGCCTCGACGACAAAGGAAGGGTGGTGATCCCACAAGCCTTCCGCAACTTTGTCGAGGATGGTGTGGTCATCACCCGTGGGCTCGAGGGCTGCTTGTACATGTTCCCCTTGCTCACCTGGTCCAACATCGAACGGCAACTGCTGAACCTCCCCCTCACCGACATGGAGGCGCAGAAATTCGTGCGCTTTTTCTACTCGGGGGCCTACAAGACCCAGATGGACAACGCCTCGCGGGTGACCATCCCCCCTCCCTTACGCAAGTTCGCCGCGATGGAGGAATCCAATGATGTGGTGGTGGCCGGGGCTCCCACCCGGCTCGAGCTGTGGAGCGAATCGAGGTGGTGGGAGAGCATCAACAAGGTGCTGGAAAGCCCGCCGGCCCCCGAAGCCCTCAAGACCTTGGTGGGTTAGCCCCTATGGAGAAACCCCTCTCCCACACCTCCGTCCTCTATGAGGAAGCCCTGGACTACCTGAGGGTAAAACCCGGCGGACTCTACGTGGATGCGACCTTAGGCGGGGGCGGACATACCCGGGGCATCCTGCAGCGGGGGGGCTGGGTGGTGGGGTTCGATCAAGACCCAGCCGCCATCGAAAGGGCCCGGAACCTCCTGCTTCCGGGCCTCTCTCCAGGGCAACTCACCTTGCTGCAGGCCAACTTCCGCGAACTCGAGCCCCGCCTGCGCGGACTCGGCGTCGAGCAGGTAGACGGGGTGCTGGCCGACCTAGGGGTCTCGAGCTTCCACTTCGACGATCCGACGCGGGGCTTCAGCTACCACCTGGAAGGCCCGCTGGACATGCGCATGGGAGACCGGGGCCAGACCGCCGCCGAGGTGGTGAACGAGCTTGAGGTAGAGGAGCTGGCCCGCATCCTGCGCGAGCTGGGCGAGGAGCCCGAAGCCTGGCGGATCGCCCGCGCCATCGCCAAGGCCCGGGAGCAAAAACCCATCGAGACCACCACCGAACTCGCCGAGATCGTGCGCAGGGCCACCGGGTTCCGCAGGACTGGTCACCCGGCCCGCAAAACCTTCCAGGCCCTGCGCATCTACGTCAACGACGAGCTAGGGGCCTTGCAGGAGTTGCTCGAGGCCGCCGTGAAGGTGCTGGCTCCGGAGGGGCGGCTGGTGGTGATCAGCTTCCACTCGCTCGAAGACCGCATCGTCAAGCATTTCCTGAAAGGCGAGCCCCGGCTGCAGGTGCTCACCAAAAAGCCGCTCGTGCCCAGCGAGGAGGAGGCCCGCGATAACCCCCGGGCCCGTAGCGCCAAGCTGCGCGCCGCCGAGCGGCTTGGGGAGGGCGCATGATCTGGACTTCGGCCATGCGGGTGAGCCTGCGCTGGGCCTTTGTCTACCTGGGGTTGCTGGCTTTGCTCTTGGGCATTGGACACTGGAACCAGACCCAGCGCCTGTGGCTTAAAAACCTCGAGCGCCGCGCACAGGTGTTGCAGAGTGAGGAGACCCGGTCCTTGCTCCAACGCTATGCATACATGTCCCCGCTAAAGCTGCGCGAGTGGGCGGAGAACAACGGCTATGTGCCGATGAGCCTGGGGCAGTGGATCAAGAGAGGGGGTAAGCCATGAGCCAAGCCAGCCTGAACCGCGCCTGGGTGGTGTTGTTGGGAGCCCTCTTCTACCTTGGTCTGATGGGCCTAGGGCTCTACCAACTGGTGCAGCAATCCCCCCGGCTCACCTTCCGGCCCCCGCCCCAGGAAGCCGGAGGCGGCTTGCGTGGGCGCTTGCTGGCCGCTGACGGAACCCCCCTGGCGATGACCCCCGAGGTAGGGCAGCGGGTGTACCCTTTGGGAAGCTCTGCCGCTCAGGTACTGGGCTACGGCGAGCGGGGCAACCTGCGCGGCTTGGAGGGGCTCGAGCGCGACCTCGAGCCCACCTTGTCCCAAGGTCTGGACGTGCAGCTGACCTTGGATCCGGTGGTGCAGTCGCTGGCCGAAGAGGCGTTGTGGAAGGGGCTCAAGGCTTCAGGGGCGGAGTGGGGTTCGGCCCTGGTGATGGAGGCCCAGACCGGCAAGCTCCTGGCGGTGGCCAATGGTCCGGCCTTCGACCCCTCGGCCCCCCGCCGCGACCCCAGCCGGGACCTCTCGTGGCGCAACCACGCTTTTCTGGTGGCGCTCGAGCCCGGCTCGACCATCAAGACCCTCACCGCGGCCACCCTCCTGAACGAAGGCGTGGCGTCCCTCGATACCCAGGTCAAAGCCCCCATGAGCCGTCGGATCGGGGGTTGGATCATCAACGACGTGGTGGCGCACCCTGAGGTGCTGACCCTCAAGGAGGTGCTGAGGTATTCCTCCAACGTGGGGATCAGCACCCTGGCCGAGCGGGTCAAACCGGCGGTGCTGGAGCGATACTTCACCGCACTGCACTTCAAGGACCCCGAGCCGATGCCCATCGTCAAGGTAGCGGCCCCCAGGATGCGCCCGGCGAACACCTGGAGCGGGGTTGAGTACGCCAACCACACCTTCGGGCAGGGCTTCCTGATCACCCCGTTGCACCTTGCCGCGGCCTACAACACCCTGGCCAACGACGGGAGTTATGTGCCGCCCACCCTCTTCGAATCCGGGGAGTGTGCAAACGCTCAAACCCAGCCCTACGGGCCTAGTGCTAGCACGGGTGAAACCCGGCCCTACGGGCCTAGTGCGCTGTGCTCCAAGCCGGTTCCCGAACCGGTGTTCCGGCCCGAGGTAGCCCGCAGCCTGCGGCGAGCGCTAGCCCAGGTGGCGGTCAAGGAAGCCCAACTGCCCGGGTATGCGGTGGGCGGCAAAACCGGCACCGCCCAGGTGGTGGTGGGCGGGCGCTACTCCAGCGAGATCTTCACCGCCCTCTTTGCCGGGTTTGTTCCCGCCGACCAACCCAGGGTCACGGTGGCGGTGGTGGTCTACTACCCCAAGGGCGGACGCATCCATGGGGCTTGGGTGGCGGCCCCAATCTTCCGCCAGATCGCCGCCGGGCTCTTCGCCTACTGGGGAATACCTCCAGTACAAACCTCCGCCAAACCCAGTACACTGGACTCTCGGTGAGGATCTTGTGCATGATGTGTATGTAACGCCAGTTAGGGAAATATCGCCGGAGTGGGTGGCGCGGGTCACCGGGGGAAGGGTGCATCCACCGGTGAGGCCTGCCCTGGACTTAACCTGGGACTCGCGTAAGGTCAGGCCCGGGGCAGCCTTCGTGGCCTTGCCGGGGGCCCAGGTCCACGGGCGGGGGTTTGCCCAGGCCGCGCTCCAGGCCGGGGCCGCCTTCGTGATCACCGACCAGGCCCACCCGGGAGCGGTTGAGGTGACGGACCCGGCCCAGGCTCTGCTCGAGCTAGGCCACGCCTTGCGCGAAGAGTTCAGCGGGACCGTGGTGGGGGTGGGCGGCAGCTCGGGCAAGACCACCACCAAGGAAGCCCTGGCCCAAGGGTTGGGCTGGCCCGCCCCCGAGGGCAACCTCAACAACGCACCGGGGCTGGCTCAGTTTTTCTTCCGGCTCGAGCCCCAGGCCCCAGGGGCGGTGGTCGAGCTAGGGATAGACCGCCTGGGCGAGATGGCCGAACTGTGCTACTTGGCCAGGCCCCACCTGGGCGTGCTGACCACGCTGGGAGCCGAGCACCTGGAGGGGCTCGAGGGGCTCGAGAACGCGATCCGCGAGGAGTCCCGACTCCTGGCCTCGAGCCCAGTCCGCCTGGCCAGTACCCAGGCTGCCGGGCTGGTGGACCTGCCGGGGCTCAGGACCTACGGGATCGAGGAGGGGGACTTCCGAGCGACCGACCTCGAGCTGGGCCTAGATTCCACTCGGTTCCGCTTCCACGGGCGAGCGGTTCATCTCCCCTATCCGGGCTTCGGCCCCTTGCTGGGCGCCTTGGCCGCCCTGGCGGTAGCCGAGTTGCTGGGGGTGGAGCTCGAGCCGGTGATCGAGCGTCTGGCCGGTCTGCGGCTCCCTTTCGGACGCATGGAGCGCCTGGAGAAGGGCGGGCTGATCTTTCTCAACGATGCCTACAACTCCAATCCCGTATCGGTGCGGGCAGGGCTGGAGTCCCTGCGCCACCTCCCGGGCCGGAAGTGGCTGGTGCTGGGCGAGATGCGCGAGCTGGGCGAGGAGAGCCTGGCCTACCACCTCGAGGCGGCTCGTTTGGCCATCTCGGTGAGCCCGTACACGGTGTTCGTGGGCCAGTACGCCCCCGCCCAGGCCGCCGAGACCGGGGGAGTGGGGCTCGAGACCCCCGAGGAGGCCAGAGCCTACCTCAAAACCCACACCCAGGCCGGAGACCTGGTCTACCTCAAGGCCTCGCGCTCCGTCCGCCTCGAGAGGATTCTGGAGGGCTGGGATGAGGAATAGCCCTCCGGGCGGGCCGATCGGGCTGGTTCAGCTTCTGACCCTGGGGCTGGCCGCAACCCTGACGGCTTGTGCTCCACAAACCAGCGGTAGCGCAGCGGGGCCCACCCTGCTCATCGCTGGAGGGGTGGTCCAGGGGCGCTGGGTGCGCCTGGAGGGTCAACCGTTCGCCCTGCCGGCCGCGCCGACCCTGGCCGCGGCGGACGGTGGCGTGGTCTATGCCGCCTATCCGTTCCAGCTTTTGGTCTACCAAGGGGGCAACCTCATCAACGACCTCCCGCTGCCGGGTACGCCGAGGTTCATGCAGGTGCGGCCTCGAGTGGTGCTGGGTGGAGACTTTGGCCTGTTTACCCCCGAGGGTGGGCGCTATCCCTTCCAGGCTACCGATGCCGTCAACACCGGCCGAGCCCTGTACTGGGTGGATGGTAAGGCGCTCTACGCCGGAAGCCGCAAGATCGCCGACGGCAGTTTCAACAAGGTGGTGGGGGATGAAGACTACCTGCTGGCCCTGACCCGGCGCGAGGCCTACCGAGTGCCCGAGGGGGCCTGGTTCGCGCTCCCGGCAGAAGCGAGGGCGGTGGCCCTGGCCCAGGACCTGTACCTGTTGGCCCCGGAGGGTATCTACCAGTTGAGCCGCAGCGGGTTGCGCATCAACTTTCTGGCCGGGGCCTTCACCGATCTGGCCGCCGACGCGCAAGGGGTCTACGCCTTGCAGGGCGGTCAACTGATCCGGCTCTCCTTCAACTTGCAGTTCGTCTCGGCGGGCAGCCAAACGCGCATCGCGGAGGTCCGATGAGCATTGCTGCGGCTTTGGTTCTCTCCTGGTTTTTGGTGGGCCTGTGGATGGGCCTGATGCGTGCGCTCAAGCTGGGCAAGAAAGTCCGCGAGGACGGCCCCCAGACCCACCTCAGCAAATCCGGCACCCCCAGCCTGGGCGGGGTGGCGTTTTTGCTGGCGGCGGCCTTGGTCTATTTCCTGGTGGGCGCCGACCGCTACGCCGGGCTTTGGCTGCTGGGCTTGGGCTTTGCCGTGTTGGGCCTGGCCGATGACCTGGCCGGGATGCTCAGGCGTCCGCTGAAGGCCCGCGAAAAACTGGTCTTGCAGTTCCTGATGGCCCTGGTCTTCGCCCTCTGGGCCGAGCGCCAGCTGGCTACGCCCTATCTGGGACAGGCCCTCGACGTCGTCATCATCACCCTGGCCATCGTGGCCGCAGCCAACGCCTTCAACTTCACCGACGGGGTGGACGGGCTCCTCAGCAGCGTCACCGTGGTGCTGCTCCTGCCCTTTGCTGGGCTGACCCTGGCCCAAACCCTCATCGGTGCGCTCCTGGGTTTTCTCTGGCATAACTCACCCAAGGCCAAGGTCTTCATGGGCGACACCGGCAGCCAGGCGCTGGGGGTGTTGGTCGCAGGGCTTTTCATCTTGCAGGGGAAGATGTGGTTTTTGCCGCTAGCGGCCCTCATCCCCGTACTCGAGATGCTTTCGGTGGTGCTCCAGGTGGCCTACTTCCGCCGCACCGGGCGGCGCATCTTCAAGATGAGCCCCCTCCACCACCACTTCGAGCTCGCGGGGTGGGAGGAGAGCAAGGTGGTGTTCCGCTTTACGGTGATCACCGCGCTGTGCACGGCGATCTCGGTGGGCCTGTGGGGGGGGCTTAGATGAAGCGTCTGGTCTTCGGGCTAGGGCGCAGTGGGATGGGCGTGCTGCGCTTTTTGGCCCGCCACGGGATGGACGCCTGTTACTTCGATGAAAGGCCCCGGGAGGACGAGGCCAAGGCCGCCCGCGACCTGGGATTCGCCTTCGACCAACCCAGGCCAGGAGAGTATCAGCAGGTCATCGCCGCCCCCGGGGTGCCGATGGATCACCCCCGGCTGCTGGCCCTAAAGGAAGGGGGGGCGGAGATCATCGGGGAGGCTGAACTCGCCTACCGCACGGTAAAGACCCCCATCGTGGGGATCACCGGGACGGCGGGCAAAGGGACCGCCACCGTGGCCACCGCCCACTTCCTGCGGGCGCTGGGGTTCAAAGCCCTCGAGGGCGGCAATCTGGACCCACCCCTGGTGGACGTTATGGAGGAGGCCGAGGTGGCGGTGGCGGAGCTTTCCAGCTTCCAGCTCGAGCGCGTGGTACACTTCCGCCCGCGGGTGGCGGTGCTCCTCAATCTGGGGGTGGACCACCTGGACCGGCACCACACCTTGGAGGCCTACCACGCCGCCAAACTCAACCTGATCCGCAACCTGACTGCCCAGGACGCGCTGGTCTACAACGCCGAGGACCCCCGCATCGTCCAGGCCATGGGGGGTTGCCCGGCCCACCCGTACCCCTTCCACCCGGTGGCCGACCCGCGGCAGACCAACCTGCGGGCCGCTCGCGCGGCGGCCCAAGCCTACGCCCACCTGGCCGGCCAAACCGTGGACGAGCGGGTCTTGGATGAGGCCGAGCCCACCGCCCCCCGGCTTCCAGGCCGTTTCGACACCTTCGCCCGCAAAGGCGACGTGGTGTTTATCGATGATTCCATCGCCACCCGCTACGATGCGGTGAGGGCGGCGTTGCAGGCCGCGCCCGCTCCGGTCGCTTGGATCCTGGGCGGACGGGATAAGGGGGCCCCCACGGAAGGGCTCGAGCCCATCGTGGCGGCGCGGGTGCGGGTCATCCTGGCCATCGGCGAGGACGGCCCCCGCATGGCCGAGGCCTTCCGCGCCCACACCGAGGTGGTGAACATCGCAGAACCCACCGGCCAGGCCTCTTTACGAAAAGCAGTGCAGGAAGGGCTCTTTAGGCTCTCTCGCGGCAGCTTGCTGCTGGCCCCGATGGGGACTTCCTTCGACCAGTTCAAAGACTACAAGGAGCGCTCGAGGGTGTTTCGCCAGGTGGCCCTCGAGGCGGGCGCAGAGAGGCTGGAGGCCGGCCTATGAGTTTCGGCCAAGGCTTTTTTCAGGGCCCCCCCCCACCCTTTGGAGGTCCGCCATAGACCCCATCCTCCTCCTGGCCCAGCTCATGCTGATGGGCTTCTCCCTGCTCGGGGTGGGAGTGGCCGAGCCAGAACACCAAGGGTCTCACCTGTTGCGGCTGGGAGTGGCGCTGTTGGTGACGCTGGTGACCTGCTGGATCTCGCCCCGCTTCCTGACCCGCCAGGCCCGGCTCCTCTACCTGGTGGCGCTGGGCTTTCTGATCGCGGTGCTCTTGGTGGGCGAAGGCCCCGCCGGGGTGCGCCGCTGGTTCGACCTGCGCCTTTTTAACTTCCAGCCCTCCGAGCTGATGAAGGTGGCGATGGTCATCTACCTGGCGGCCTTCTTTCACCAGCGCGGCACCGATTACCCGATCCTGGGACCGGTGCTGGCGGTGGGCTTTGCGGCCGGCCTGGTGATCATCGAACCGGACTTCGACACCGGGCTCCTGATCCTGGTGCTGGCGGCCTTCATGCTCATCGTGATCGGGGTTCCCTGGCGCCGGCTGCTGGCCATCGGGGCCTCGGCGAGCTTGATCGCCATGACCATGCTGGGCCTTTACCTGGACCGCTTCGGCTACGTGCGCGAACGCTTCGAGGGCTGGGTGGCCACCCTCAGCGGCAAGGCCGACATAACCGGCGCGGCCTACCAAGTCACCCAGGCCCAGAAAGTGATCGTGAGGGCGGGGCCCTTGGGACAGGGGCCGGGGGCGGCGCTTCCGCACCTCCCCGAAGGGCACAACGACATGGTCTTTGCCTCGGTGATCTGGGCCGGGGGCTGGTTCGCCGGTCTGATGGTGCTGCTGGCCTTCGGGCTGATCTTTGCCCGGGGCATGCAGATCGCGGCCCGCACCCAGGGGGCCAGCAGCGTGATGGCCTTGGGGCTCACCGCCTACCTGACCCTGCAGGCCGCCAACAACATCGGGGTGGTGCTGGGGTTCTTGCCGGTGAGCGGGAGCGCTTTGCCGCTGGTGAGCTACGGGGGCAGTTCGATGTTCGTGGCCGGGCTGGCCCTGGGGTTGTTGCACGCGCTTTCCAGGGAGGCCCTGCGCCAGGGCCCAGGTTCAAAGGAGGCGGGGGCGTGATCTTGGTCACCGGCGGGGGCACCGGAGGGCATCTCTACCCTGGCCTGGCCGCAGCCCGGGCCCTATGCGAGCTGGGTCAGGAGGTGACCTATGTGGGGGCTATCGGTGGGCTCGAGGAGAGGGTTTTGCCGACCTCTGGCCTCCCCTACCGGCTCATCCCGGCGGGAAAGCTCTCGCGGGAGGCGCTGCGCCTCAGGGAAGGCCTAGGGGTGCTGCAAGGTTTGCGAAAGGCGCGGGAGCTGCTGCGGGAATTGAAGCCCAAAGCGGTCCTCTCCACCGTGGGCTACGCCGGTTTCCCGCTCGCGTTGATGGCCCAGCGGATGGGGATCCCCACCGTGATTCACGAGCAAAACGCCAAGCTGGGGCTGGCCGCGCGGTGGCTGGCCGGGGGGGCCTGGGCCATCGGGCTCTCGGTGCCGATCGAGCTGAGGCCGCCGTGGTCGGCCAAAGCTCGGGTGGTGGGGCTGCCGGTGCGGGAGGAGCGCCACGACCCGCGCCAGGCCAAGGAATCGCTGGGCCTCGAGCCCGAGAGACCCCTGATCTTCGTCCTGGGGGGCAGCCAGGGCAGCTTGGAACTCAACCAGAACCTCCCCCAGCGCCTCAAGCCGCTCTTGGGCGAGTATCAGGTGCTCCACCAGACCGGGCCCCGCTGGGAGGCCCCGATGCGGGAGCAGTGTGGAGATTGGCCCGGCTACACCGTGCACGGCTACCTGGACACCGCGCTGGCCTTCTCCGCCGCCGAGTTGGCCATCACCCGGGCGGGGGCCGCTACCTTGGCCGAAGCCGCCTACCACCGGGTTCCCCTGCTGGCGGTGCCGCTTCCCGCCAGGCTAGACGGCGGGGCCCAGCTGGCCAACGCCCGCTTTTACGCCCTTAGGGGGGCAGCGTATATGCTGGATGGGGGTTGGGAGCACTTCCAAGCGAGCCTGGCCCCGCTGCTCGAGCCTTCCGTAAGGCAAAGGCTGCGTGATACAATCGCCAGGTTGTCGCCTGAGGGAGCCGCACATCGGCTGGCCCGGTTGGTGTTGGAAGGGAGTTTTCAGGGGGTCACGGGGTGAAGCGGAGTCCACACGTCGGGAGGTCAAAGGGGCCGCACTACCACTTCATCGGCATCGGGGGCATCTCCATGAGCGGCCTGGCGGCCATCCTCTTGCGGGATGGGCTCGAGGTCTCCGGCTGCGATGCCCAGTTGAACGACCTGACCGACGACCTCAAAAAGCAGGGGGCCACCATCTACCAAGGCCATGACCCGGCCCACCTCGAGGGGGTGGACCTGGTGGTCGCCACCACCGCCATCACCGACGGCGAACCCGAGCTGGTCGAGGCCCGCCGGCGGAACCTCCCGACGCTGAGGCGGGTCCACCTGCTCGGGGAAATCTTGAGCAAGGGTTACTCCTTGGGCGTGACCGGCAGCCACGGCAAGACCACCACCAGCGCCATGCTGGCCTCGATCTTCCTGGAGGCCGGAACCGATCCCACGGTGATCCTGGGAGCCAAGCTGCCGGCCATGGGGGGGAACGCCCGTTACGGGAGGGGTAAATACCGCATCGCCGAGGTGGACGAGTCCGACCCCTGGTTCCAGCACCTGGCCCTGGACGTGGCGGTGGTGATGAACCTCGAGCCCGATCACGTGGGAACCCCCACCGACCAGCGGCCCAACTACCATCCCGACTTCAGCTCGCTGAAAGAGGCGGTGCGAAGCTTTGCCCGCAACGCCCAGCGGGTGGTCTACAACGCCGAGTGGCCGGGCCTGGACGAGCTGATCCAGCACCCCAACCGGGTCAGCTTCGGCCTCGAGAGGGGCGACTGTCACGCCCGAAACCTGCACCTGCTGCCCCTGTCGGGCCGTTTCGAAGTGGTGTGGAGGGGCCAGCCCCTGGGGACCGTCGAGCTTGGGGTGCCGGGCCAACACAACGTAGTGGATGCCCTCGCGGCCATCACGGTGGCGTTGCTCGAGGGTCTTCCCTTTTCCGCGATGCAAAAAGCCCTGGGCGATTTCCGCGGGGCCCATCGCCGTTTTGAGCGGCTAGGCGAGATTCGCGGGGCCTGGGTGGTGGACGACTACGCCCACAACCCCACCAAGGTGCGCTCGGTGCTCGAGGCCGCCAAGGGCACCGGGCGGCGGGTGCGGGCGGTGTTCCAGCCGCACCGCTACCTTCGCACCGCTCAACTCTGGGCCGAGTTGGCCGGGGCGTTGGGGTTGGCCGACGAAACCTTGGTGCTGGAGGTCTACTCGGCGGGCGAGCAACCCATCCCCGGGGTCAGCGGGCGGATGATCGCAGACCGGCTGATCGCCGATGGACACCCGGCTCGATTCCTGAGCTGGAGCGAGGCCCTGGACTATCTGGAAAAGAACCTGGGAAGCGGCGATCTGGTGCTCACTATCGGCGCAGGGGACGTATGGAAGCTGGGAAAGGAACTGCTCGAGCGCGCCCAGGAGCGGGTATGAAGGTCGAGCGGGTGCTCCTCAAGGACTACACCACGCTCGGGGTGGGCGGTCCCGCCGAACTCTGGACGGTGGAGACGCCGGAGGACTTGCCCCAGGCCACCCAAGCCCCCTACCGCGTCCTGGGCAACGGCTCGAACCTGCTGGTCTCGGATGCGGGCGTACCCGAGCGGGTGGTCACGCTCGGAGGGATCTTCCGGGAGTGGAGCTTCGCGGGTTGGGTGGGAGCGGGGGTGCTGGTCTCGACCCTCCTGCTCAACAGCGCCCGGGCCGGGCTTTCCGGGCTCGAGGGGCTTTACGGCGTGCCTGCGCAGGTCGGGGGAGCGGTCAAGATGAACGCGGGAACCCGCTTCGGTGAGATGGCCCAAGCCCTGGAGGCGGTGGAGATTTTCCATGATGGCGCTTTTCACCAGTACCGTCCCGAGGAGCTGGGGTTCGGCTACCGCCACTCCGAGCTGCCCCCCGGCGGGATCGTGACCCGGGTGAGGCTCAAGCTAGAGGAGCTGGGCGAGGAGGCGGTGCGGGCCAAGATCCGCCTGGTGGACGCAGCCCGCAAGGGCCAGCCCAAGAAGAAAAGCGCCGGGTGCGCCTTCAAAAACCCGCCCGGCGACTCGGCAGGGCGCCTCATTGACCGCCAGGGGCTCAAAGGGACCACCGTGGGCCGGGCCATGATCAGCCACGAGCATGGAAACTTTATCGTGAACCTGGGCGGGGCCACCGCCCAGGAGGTATACGCATTGCTGCGACGGGTGCAGGCGGCGCTTCCGCTCGAGGTGGAATGGGAGATCTGGGGCCCGTTGGAGACACCGGAGGCGGCATGAGGCTCGGCGGGCTCAACCTTGCTGGGGCTATCTGGGAGGGTGACCCATGATCGTTCGCCTACTGTTGATCATCCTGGCCCTGGCCACCATAGGTGTGGCCAGCCGGGTCCTCTTCCCCACCGAGGAGGTGGCGGTGGTCGGGAACCGGCACCTCTCACCGGCCGAGATTCGCCAGCGCACTGGCCTCGAGCCGGGCACCCCTTGGCTGTGGGCCTGGCCCTACAAGCTGAAGGCGCTGGAGGGCCATCCCTGGGTCAAGCAGGTGCGTTTGGAACGTCCCCAAGTGGGTAAACTGCGGATCGTGCTGGAGGAACGCACCCCCCTGGCCACCCTGGTCCGCGGGGAGACCCGGCAAGGGCTCGCCGCCGACGGCACTTTTCTGCCGGGAGCGCCCTTGGTCAAGCCGGTGCTCGAGGGGGTGGGGGTGGTTCCGGTGGGGGACCTTTTGGCGTTGATCAGAACTTTTCCTGATGTACAGAAGATAAGCTTCAATCCAGCCGGATATAGCTTGGTGTGGGAGGGTATACGGGTCTGGGGGCCCAATGTCATGGAGTTGCAAAGGTGGGCACAAGGGAGCAGAATGGGCGCTAGCACCAAACCGGTGACCAGCGCCGCAGCCGCCAGCACCGTGATGGTGAACGTTTATTCCTGGGGGGTGAGCCAGCGCCGATGAGCATTGTCGTAGGACTGGACGTTGGAACCACCAAAGTTTGCACGGTTATTGGCGAACTCTCGCCGGATGGCATTCTCGACATCATTGGCGAAGGCACCGTTCCGTCGCAGGGCCTCAAGCGGGGGGTGGTGGTCAACCTCGAGCGCACCTCGGAGGCCATCCGGCAAAGCCTCTTCCAGGCCGAGCGGGTGGCCGGGGTCAAGGCCGAGCGGGCCTACGTGGGGGTGGCTGGAACCCACATCAAGAGCGTGACCAGCCACGGCCTGGCGGCGATACGCCGGGGGCAGAGCATCTCCGCGGCGGACGTGGAGCGGGCCATCGAGCAGGCCAAGGCCTATCCCTTCGAGGGCGACTACGAACTCATCCACGCCCTGCCGCTCGACTACCGGGTGGACGGGCAGGAGGGCATCAAGGACCCCATCGGGATGGCCGGGGTGCGGCTCGAGGTGGACGTGCACCTGGTGGCGAGCGGGCGCGGCCCCCTCTCCAACCTGCGCAAAGCCGTGGAGGACAGCGGGGTGGAGTTGGCCGGGCTAGCCCTACAGTCCTACGCCTCGGGCCTGGCCGTGCTGGCCCCCGAGGAGATGTCCATGACGGTGATGCTGGTGGACATCGGCGGGGGCACCACCGACGTGGCGGTGTTCAAGGGGGGCCGGCTCTCGCACTCGGCGGTGATCCCCCTGGGCGGCGACCACGTGACCCACGACATCACCCAGCTCCTCAAGATCCCCTTCGAGGAGGCCGAGCGGGTCAAGAAAAAGTACGGGGCGGCCCTGCCCGAGCTGGCCGACCCCGAGCTGGTGCTGGAGATCAACCAGGAAGGCGGCGTGGTGCCGGTGCCGGAGCTGGCCCGCATCATCCGCCCGCGCTTGCGGGAGATCTTGCACATGGCCCGCTCGAGCGTGGACGAGGCCTTGGGGCCGCTGGAGATCAGCGTGGGCAAGGTCATCATCACCGGCGGGACGGGATTGGTGCGGGGGGTGGAGGAGCTGGCCCGCAAGCAGTTCAACCTGCCGGTGCGGTTGGGTCGTCCGATGGGGGTGAGCGGGCTGGTGGACGTGGTGGCCTCGCCCACCCACGCCACCGCGGTGGGGCTGGTGCGCTACGCCGCCTCGCGGGAAGCCGGCAAGAGCAGCCCCCGCAGCCCGAAACCGAGCCGCGCCGAAGAGCCCAGCAGTGGGCTCTGGGAGCGCATCAAAGGCATGTTCAAGGACTTCTTCTAGCAAAGGAGCTATTCACATGGACGGAGCCGTCATCAAGGTCATCGGGCTGGGTGGGGCCGGCAACAACGCCGTCAACCGCATGATCGAGTCGGGGCTTTCCGGCGTGGAGTTCATCGCCGCCAACACCGACGCGCAGGTCTTGGCCAAGAGCCTGGCCGACATCCGGGTGCAGCTGGGCGACAAGCTCACCCGCGGGCTGGGGGCCGGGGCCAACCCGGAGATCGGCGAGAAAGCCGCGCTCGAGGCCCAGGACCTGATCGCCGAGCACCTCGACGGCGCGGACTTGGTGTTCATCACCGCCGGGATGGGCGGGGGCACCGGGACCGGCAGCGCCCCCATCGTGGCCGAGGTGGCCAAGAACCTGGGGGCCCTCACGGTGGGCGTGGTGACCCGGCCCTTCGCCTTCGAAGGCCCCAAGCGCTCGAGGGCGGCCGACGAGGGGATCAGGAAGCTGCGTGAGCGAGTGGACGCGATGGTGGCGGTCTCCAACGACCGGCTCCTCACCGCCATCGACAAAAAAGTGGCCCTCAAGGACGCCTTCCTGATCGCCGACCGGGTGCTCTACCACGGGGTCAAGGGCATCACCGACGTGATCAACCTGCCGGGCCTGATCAACGTGGACTTCGCCGACGTGCGGACCCTCTTGGAGGACGCCGGGCCGGTGCTGATGGGGATCGGGGCAGGACGCGGGGAGAACAAGGTCGAGGAGGCCGCCCGCACCGCCACCCAAAGCCCCTTGCTGGACCGCTCCATCGAAGGAGCGCGGCGTCTTTTGCTCAACGTGGTGGGCTCGGAAGACCTCTCGCTGATGGAGGCCGCCGCGGTGGTCGAGCACATCCGCGAGGCTACCGGCAATGAGGACGTGGACATCCTCTACGGGGTGACCTACGACGAGCGGGCTCAGGACGAGCTGCGGGTGATCCTGATCGCCACTGGCTTCAGTGACAGCTCGGTGATCGCCAAGCCAGCCGGGGCCCGCCTGGTGGACTTCCCCACCAGCGGCGTGGACCTGACCAACTTCGAGATCCCGGCCTTCATCCGCTACGGCGACGGGGATTACCCACCCAAGCGCGGCAACTGAAGGCTTGGGCGGTCAGCCCCTGGCCCCATGATCGTCCTCGGCATCGACCCCGGCATCACCAACATGGGGCTGGGCGTGGTGGAGCAGACCGGCAAGATCCACCAGCTGCTGCACACCCGGCTGGTCAAGACCACCCACGGCGACCCGGCTCCCGTGCGGGTCGGGGAGATTTTTCAGAACCTGCGCATGGTGATCGCCGAGTACCGCCCCCAGGCCATCGCCGTGGAGGAGCAGTTCTTCTACCGCCAGAACGAGCTTTCCTACAAGGTGGGCTGGGCCATGGGGGCGGTATTGGTGGCGGCCAACGAGCGGGGGCTCGAGGTCTTTGGCTACGGCCCGATGAAGGTCAAAGGAGCCCTGGTCGGGTACGGCCACGCCGAGAAAGAGCAGGTGGCCTTCATGGTGCGGGCCATCCTGGGCCTCAAGGAGAACCCCAAACCCACCCACGTGGCCGACGCCCTGGCCATCGCCCTAACCCACCTGTTCTACGCCGGGCGGGGTGGGGGAACCCGGCTTTAGTGCAGATTCCCCTGGCCCTCTCCTCCGGCCTTAGTACACTGAGCACCATGCGCACACGATGGCTTTTCCCCCTTTGGGTGGCTCTGGGTCTAGCCTTTGCCCAGAGCGTACGGATTCAGGGGATGGGCGGGCTGGTGCTGCCCGGCCCCGAGGCGGCGTTCTACAACCCGGCCTACGCCGCCTATCCCAACCCCTATGGGGACAGCGAGGGCCTCCGCCTGCCTTTGGGGCTGCTGCGCCTGGTCCTGCCCCTGTTCCCGGACACCAACGCCCTGGGCTACTTCACCGATCGCCAGACCTTCAAGACCCGCTTTGACGCGCTCAGCCTCTATGACCAGCTAACCCACCTGGACTCCTTCTTGTTCAACCCGGCGCGCAGCCCCGATGAGGTGGTCTTTACCGTGGGCAACAACCAGCTCAGCGTGACCGATGGCCAGGGCCAGCCGCTCAACCTGGACTTTAGCCTGGGCGGGGGCGGCCAGACCAGCTCGAGCCTGCTGCCCCCCGCCCTGTTTCGCCTCCCCCTGGAGGTGGGGGTTCCGGGGCTTAGGCTCGAGCTGAGCGCGCTCTACGGCAGCGGCGGCTTCAGCCTGGAGGCCAGCCCCGAACTGCGCCAGGCCGTCCAGGGTAACCTCAGCCCCTGCAAAAGCGCCACCCCCTCCCCCTGCTCACTCACCGGCCGCACCAGCTTCATGAACGGCCTGGGGCTGAGCCTGTCCTATGCCACGGCCCTACCCTCCATCCCCGCGTTCGAAGGACAGCTCTACGCCGGGGTGCGGGGAGAGGGCTTCTACGGCCTAGGCTACCTGGAAGCCCAGGCCAGCGCCCGGCCCACCTTTGACTCCAACGGCAACCTCAGCGGCAGCGAGTACCAGGTGCGCTACTTCTACACCTACCCCTCGGCCGGTTCGGGCTACGGCCTGCGGGGCGATGTCGGCCTGGTCCTGGACTACGCCGGGTTTACCCTGGGCCTGGGTCTGCAAAACCTGGTGGGCTTCGTCCGCTGGAGCGGTACCGAGGTCAACGTGGTCAACGGCAGCAGCACCCAGACCCCCTCCACCCGCGAAAGCGGGGGGTTTAGACCGGCGGTCTTCGTCAACGGGGCCTACCGCATGCCGCTCGAGCTGGGCAGCCTGCTGGTGGGGGCTGACTTCAACAGCGCGGCCCAAAGCGCCCACCTGGGGCTGGAGTACGCCCTGGACTTCTACCGCCTGCGGGCCGGGATCGGTTTAGAGGGCGGTTTCCAGTTTGGCCTGGGGGGCGGGGTACGCCTGCCGGGCTTTAGCCTCGACGCCGCCCTTACGGCCCACCCAGCCCCGATTGTACCCGGCACGGTCTATGGCCTGGCCCTAAGCCTGGGATTCTAGGAGTGGAACCATGAGACCAATCTTGCTGCTTCCCCTCCTGCTCGCTGCGGCAGCTTGCAGCGGGCATACCGTGACCACCGTTCGGTTTGATCTGGCCTCGCTGGTTCCCGCCGCCAATCAGAGCGGGAGCCTGAGCCTGACCAACGCCACCCTCTACCTTCCCGACGACGACGGGGACAACCTCTACGGCAACGACCTCAACGGGGTCGCCCTGAACCTACCCCGGCTGGATCTGATCGAAGCCGCCCGCCTGAAGGTCCGGCTCAACCTCACCAACACGGGCAGCGCTCCGGCCTCGATCTCCGTGGAGGCCCACGTAGCTCCCAGCAACGACAACAATATCTATGACGGCAGCTCCGACTACACCGTGCTCACCGGATCGGTCAACCTGGCCCCCGGCGAGAGCAAAAGCCTCGAGCTCACCGCCCTGCTGGACTCCAACAACCAAGCCCAGGCCCTTGGCCTTATCCGGGGGGGAGCCTTCCGCGCTGGCCTCAAACTGAGCCTGAGCGGGGATCAGGTGGCTTACCGGCTCCAGGAGGCCTGGATCAGCGCCTCGGGTAGGTTGTTCCGGCTCATTCCGGACAACTAGCCCCCTCAGAGGCCCAGGCTTTGGCGCAGGGCCTCGTCGGAGTTGTCCTCGAGCACCTCCTCGGCCTTGGTGGCCCAGGCCGGGAAGGGGAAGGTGAGGGACAGCGGGATCGGGAGCTCGGGCTGCTGGACGATCATCGTGCCTTGCGGGAGGATCACCGCCCGTTCGCGGAAGGAAGGGGGCAGGTAGCGGTACTCGGGGCGCTCGGCCTCGGCCGCGTCGAGGCGGCCCACCACCCGGATGGCGGCGTTCCCCACCACCCGGCGCTCGACCTCGGAGGCGGTCTGCTGGGCCCCGATCAGGATCACCCCCAAAGACCGCCCGCGCTCGGCGATGTCGAGCAGGATGTCCTTGATGGGGCTCTCGTCCTCGCGCGGGGCGTACTTGTTCAGCTCGTCGAGCACGATGAAGACCCGGCCCGGTCTGCCCTTTTCTTTCTTCTCGAAGACCTCGCGCAAAATCGCCCCCACCACGAACATCTGGGCCTGGGCGGAGAGCTGGTGGATGTCCACCACGCTCATCTGGAACTGCCCGGCCAGGGGGTCGGGGGGATGGCCCGGTTTGTCCCCCCGGATCAGGTGGGAGACGTTGCTGATGGCCGCCCGCAGGCGGCGCACGAAGGCCTCGAGCGTCCCCCGGGCCTGGCGGGCGATCCAGAGGGGGTCGCCCTTGCCGTCCTCGTCGCCTTCGGGGCCCAGCAACTTGAACTCCACGTAGCGCACCAGCTGGCCAAAGCTCGAGAGGCGCACCTTGTCCAGGGTATCGAAGCTCACCCCGGCATCCATCTGGCCCGGCCCGTCGTGCCAGTCCTCAACGACTAGGTAGGGGCCCTTCTGCCCCTCGGCCAGCTTGCGCAGGCGCTCGGTCACCTGGTCGATCAAAAAACCCAGGTTGCTCATGGCCCCCCGGTCGGTGAAGAGAAAGGGTAAGAGGCCGCCTGAGCAGAACTGCACCAGGTCCCAGTGGTAAGCACTTACCCCCAAAGGCCGACTCTCTACGTCGGGGACGATGTCGCCGGGGGTGGGCTTGGGCGGAGCGCGGAAGTCCACGCTTCTAAACGGCCCCGGCTCGAGCCCCAGCCGCCGGTACTCCTCCTGCTGGAGCGGGGTGAGGCGGTTGTTGGGTTTATCCAGGTGCAAAAGGTCTTCGCCCTTGACGTTGAAAATCAGCCCCCGGGCGCTCGAGGCGTCGTGCAGCAGGCCAGAGTTGAAGAGGCTGTAGAGCAAAAAGGTCGCGTAGCTGGTCTTGGTGGCCACCCCGGAGATCCCCGAGACGTTGACGTGGCCGCCCTTGACCCCATTCAAGAACTCGAGGTTCAAGTAGGCCACCTCGCCACTCTTGAGCAGCCCCGCCGGGAGCCGGGTAGACCCCTTCTGGTCCCTCATCTTGTCGTAGTAGAGGGCCCGCTCGAGGGCCTCGGCCTGGGCCAGGTAGACCCTCGAGCCAGGGTCGGGCGGGAGGTATTCCTCGGGCTCGAGGCGCGTCACCTTGACGTGCGCGGCATAGGACTTGCTCACCGGCAGCAGCTCGCGCTGGGCCAGAAAAACGTCGGTGTCGAAGGGTGAGCCTTCGTAGAGCTTCGAGACCTGGTCCACCATCCCGTAGTAGCGCACCGTGCCCACGCGGGGGTCGGGGTGGGGGAACTCGACGTAGACCAGATCATCCAGCCGTAAAAACTGCCCCTCTTCCACCGCGACCCAAAAGTCCAAAGCCCCGGCCTCGCGGCTGCCCAGCACCATTCCGATCTGTTTCAAGCGGCCCTCCCCTCACCCGAACAACGCCTGTACGATCTTACGCCGGATCACGTCGCCCTGGCCCATATAGCGACCCAAAAACATCTCCAGGGCACCCACCGCGATGAGATTTTGCGGGGCCCGCCCGTCGCGCGCGGGCGAGGAGGCCATCGAGCAGAACAGGCTCACCGAAAGGTCGGCCAGCCTGCGGGCCTCATAAGGCTCCGAGACCGTGGTCTCGACCCGCATCAGCCCGGCCCCGCTGTGAAAGGGCGCGCTGGGGTTGAGCGGGAGCTGGACGTACCAGGAGAACACGTCCACCCGCCGGCCTAGCCCGTAGCCGGGCAGCCGGAAGATGGGGGTGCGCTGGTGGGGCTCGAGCCGGTAGAGCAAGGCCTGCTCCTCGGGGGGCAGGTAGAGGCCCGGCATGGTCTTGGTGTAACCCAGGAGGGGGTGAGCGGTGGGCTGGCCGGTGAGGTAGATCTGCCCGTCCATCACCACCAAGCAGCGCTCGTCGCAGAGGGCCATGGCCAGCTGGGCCTCGAGCCGCCGCATCACCTCGGTGACCTTGCTGCGCAGGCCTTGCAGGTCGGTGGCCCGGGCCGCTTCGGGCTCATAGATGAGCGGCCCTACCCGCACCGGCTCAACCTCGAGCCCCTCCGGGTGCAACAGCACCCGCCGCACCCTGGGCTCCCCAGCCAGCCGGATCCCCGCCCCGTCGCGCACCACCGCCCCCGCACTCACCGTGGCGAGGATGGCCCGGTGGCCCTCTTCGTCGGCCACCACCGCATCCACCCGCTGGCGACCGTCCACGAAGTACAGCACCGGCCAGTCCGCGGGCGCCACCGAAGCCGGGCGCTTGGCCTCCCAAGCGCCCCCCTCGATCCCGGTCTTCACCTCTTCGTGGATAGGGGCTTGCTCGAAACCCACCTGGGGTAGGGCGTAGTCAGGGTTCCAGGCTTCCAGACGCCAGCTCATGTTTTTAACGTAACATATGGCTGACTTTCTGTCAGCCATAGGTGACCTCCCCCCTGGCTACTGGTTTCTAGCCACGCACTCCTGGGCTTCCTTGAGGTCGTTTTGCAGCTCGAGCGCCTTCTGGCACTGGGCCTTAGCCCCCGCCTTGTCTCCCAACGCCTCGTTGGCACGCCCCAGCCAGTAGCGAAAGAGGGCGTTCTGCGGCTCGAGCGCTACCGCCTTGGTCAGGTTGTAGCGGGCCTTTTGCGCATCACCCAGCTCGAGATAGACCCGGCCCAGCCCGGCGTAAGCCTCGGGGTAGCGCACTGGGGAAAGCGCCACTGCGTTCTCGTAAGCAGCCCCGGCGGGCTTCCAGCTCTTCAGGCACTCCAGGGCCTGGCCCTGATAGACATAGACCTCGGCGTTCCCCGGAGCCAGAATCGCGGCCTGGTTGAGGTGCGCGAGGGCGTTGGTGCAGTCCTTGCGGGCCAGCAGAAAGGTGCCGTACTTGACCTGCAGGTCGCTGTCCTTGGGGTACTTGGTGACCGCGTCGTTGTAGATCTTGAGGGCCTCGTCGGGCTTGCCGCTGGCCACGTAGAGGCTAGCCAGGGTCGAGCGCAGGGCAGGGTCATCGTCGAGGGCGATGGCCCGGTTCACGGCCTCGATGGCCCGGTCGTACTGGCCCTGCAAGCCCAGCACCACCCCCCGCCAGGAGTAGATGGGGGCGTACTTGCTGTTGATCCGCTCGGCATCGCGCAGCACGTTCAGGGCTTGGTCCAGGTTACCCTTGGCCGCCTCACGGTTCTCGGCGAAGCGGAAGGTGTCGGTGTAGGCCTGGGCCAAGGCGATGTAGGAGTTGATAAAGGTGGCGTTCTGGGCGATGGATCGGCGCAGGTTCTCGATGGCGGCGGTCATCAGGCCCAATCGCATCTGGTTGCGGGCCAGTAAGTACAAGGACTCCGCGCTCGAGCCGCACTCCTTCACGGCCCGCTCAAAGAAGGGTTGGGCGGTTTCGAAGCGGCCCGCGTTGTAAAACTGCAGGCCCGTGCGCAGGTTGCGCTGACAGTTATTGGCCGGCGCAGGAGAGGTCTGGGCCAGCGAACTTTGCACGGGCAAAAGCGCGGCGCTCACCAGGACTAAGCTCGTACGCACCAGAGCGGGAAACCAAGCTCGCATCATCTTCCTCCAAAGCTCTAAAGAATATACCGGGACAGGTCCGGCGAGGCCACAACGTTAGCTAAACGAGCCTCCACGTATTCCTTAGTGATCTCCACTCTTCCCAAGTCGGTCTGGAACGATACCTCTTCCAGCACCCGCTCGAGCACGGTGGAGAGCCTACGGGCCCCGATATCCTCGAGGTCGCGGTTGGCCGCGTGGGCGTATTGGGCGATCGTGCGCACCGCTTCGGGGGTGAAGTGGACCTCGGTGCCGTCGGCCTTCAGAAGCTCGGTGTACTGCTTGAGCAGCGAGGACTCCGGCTCGGTGAGGATTCGTTCAAACTCCTCGGCCCCCAGCGAGGAAAGCTCCACCCGGATGGGGAAGCGCCCCTGAAGCTCAGGGATCAGATCAGAGGGCTTGGAAACGTGGAAAGCCCCCGCGGCGATGAACAGCACGTGCTCAGTGGAGACCGGGCCGAGCCGGGTGGAGACCACCGTGCCCTCCACCACCGGCAACAGGTCGCGCTGGACCCCCTCGCCCGAGACGTCCGGACCACCCACCAGGCCCTGTTTGCGGGCGACTTTATCGATCTCGTCGATGAAGACGATGCCGTCTTCCTGGGCCCGGCGCAAGCCTTCTTGGGCGGCCTCTTCCTTGTCCACCAGGCGCTCGGCCTCCTGGTTCTTGAGAACCTCGAGGGCCTCTTTGACCCGCATCCGCCGCCGCACCCTCCGCTGCGGCAGGAGCCCTTTGAGCACGTTGCCCAGCCCCTGCATCTGGTCGCTGCCGCCGAGCATCCCCATGAAGGGCATCTGCGGCTCCTCGTCCACCTCGATCTCCACCAACTGGTCGTCGTAGCGGCCCGTTCGGATGTCGAAGACCGAGACCCGTAACAAGGCCGAAAGCTGGTCCTCAGCCTGGGCCGTAGCCCGCTCCGAGACCTTGGCTTTCAGCTCCTGCAAGACCATCTGGTAGCTGGCCTCGGCCAGGTCCCGCACGATGGAGTCCACGTCGCGCCCCACGTAGCCGACCTCGGTGAACTTGGTGGCCTCCACCTTGAGGAACGGGGCCCCGGCCAGCCGCGCCAGGCGGCGGGCGATCTCGGTCTTGCCGACCCCGGTCGGCCCGATCATCAGGATGTTGCGGGGCACCACCTCGCGGGCCAAGGGCGGGGGCAGCCGCTTGCGCCGGTAGCGGTTGCGCAAGGCCACCGCCACGGCTTTCTTGGCTGATTCCTGGCCGATGATGTGCTTGTCGAGTTCGCGGACGATCTCTGCCGGGGTCAGGTTCATAGGAGCACCGCTCATGCGCCCTCTCCCACCACGAGCACGGTGGGGTTGCCGGTGGTGTAGAGGTCGATCTCCCCGGCGATCCGGATGCCCTCGCGGGCGATCTCCGCCGCGGAAAGCCCGGAGTGGCGCCAGAGGGCCTTGGCCGCCGAGAGCGCGTAAGGGCCGCCCGAACCCACCGCCAGCACCGGCTCGTCGGGCGAGAGCACCTCGCCGTTGCCCGACAGCAGCAGCAGGTTATCGGCGTCGGCCACGATCAGCATGGCCTCGAGGTTTCTTAGCACCCGGTCGGTGCGCCACTTCTTGACCGTCTCGACCGCTGCGCGGGGCAGGTTGCCTTTAGCGATTCCCAAGGCCTCCTCAAACTTCTCCAAAAGGGTCAGGGCATCCGCCACCGCCCCGGCGAAGCCCACCAAGATGCCGCCGCCCACCTCCAGCCGGCGCACCTTGACGGCAGAGGTCTTCATGATGGTCTGGCCCAGGGTAACCTGACCGTCCCCGGCGATCGCGGTCTGGCCGTTCTTGCGAACCGCTAGGATGGTTGTGGCGTGCATCGGCTCCATCTACACCAAGAGGCTAGCCCCTGGCCATTAGGCGGCGGTGAGAGAAAAACCGGCTTGGACGGGCTTCCGCCCTGGCATTAGAGTGGCCTAAAGGCCGGCGGGATGGGTAAGGGGCGGATGTTGAGCCGGATGCTTCCGGCCTCGTCGCGGCTCACCGGGGGCCACCACACCGCGTTGGCCCGCCCGGCGATGCGGTCTTTGGCGATGGGGCCAAAGGTGCGGGAGTCCTCCGAGCCGCCGATGGTGCGGTTGTCGCCCATCACGAAGTAGTGGTCGGGGGCGATCTTGAGCGTGCCGATCACGCAGCGTTCGCCTTGTAGCTCCAAGGGCGGCGAGGGGTAAGCGGGATCGCGGCTCGAGGGTGGCATCATCATCCCTGGGACGTCCTTGAGGTAATCGGGCAGCTCGTCCACCGCGAACGGGGTCCCCTGCTGCATGATGATGTGCGACAGCCGCCCATCGCGGTAGCAGGCCCCCGGGAAGTTATCGGGGTAAGGGGTGATGAGGCGGGTGATGTGGGTCTCGTCGACCGGCTGGCCGTTGAGCACCAACCGCCCCTCGCGGATGCTGACCTCGTCGCCCGGAACCCCCACGATACGCTTGATAAAGAAGGCCCTGAACTGGAAGCCCAGGAGGGGGAACTGGGCTACCGCGTTAGGGGTGCCCTCCGGCGGCTTGATGATGGCGATCTCGCCGCGCCGCCACTGCATCAGGCCGAGGCGTACCAGCCAGGTCTCATATTTGGGCACGAAAACCCGCTCGCCGTTTTGTAGCGAAACCGAGCCAGCCGGCAGTGCGCCGCCATTCAGGGGGTTCATGCTGTTGCCGACCACCCCCACCGTGGTAAAGATGAAGGTGGTCACCAAAAACGCCAGCAGCAGCGCCTCCCCTACCTGGCGAAGCCACTCTTTGAAAAGATAATCCCAGAAGTTACGCACGGCTTTGAGTATACACAGCCCCTCGGGGTTGTGGCCGGATACCTCAGAACAAGGCTCGAGCCGCCCGCCGCCCAGCCTCCACGATCTCCTCGAGGCGGCCAAACTGCTCGATCCCTACCCCGCCGAGTTCTGGGCGCAGATACTTCTCCGGTGGGTAGAGCGCTCGGCGGGCCGCGGTGAGTTGGTTTTGCATGATATCCACCGAACGCCGGATCTGCCCGATGGCCGTGCGGGGCACCCCGGGCAAGGCGATCTCCGGGGTCACGTCCACCGCCAGCACGGTCTTGGCCTGTAAGAAGCGGGCCGCGTCCACCGGAAGGTTATCGAGCACCCCTCCGTCCACGAAGGTCCGGCCTTGAAAGACCACCGGGCTGAAAAGACCCGGATAGGCCGAGGAGGCCAGCACCGCCCCCCGCAGATCCCCCTCGAAGAAATAGGCCAGCCGCCCGGTCTCGAGGTCGGTAGCGGTCACGATCAGGCGGCGCTGGAGGTCCGCGAAGGTCTCGGGCAGGTGGAGGGCCAGCAGCGCTCGCATCCGCCGCTCGGAGATGAGCCCGGTGGTGCGGGGGTTGAGGCTCAACAGGCGCAGCCAGGGGGTGCGCCGGGCGATCTCGAGGATCTCCCCCGCGCTCTTCCCCGCTGCCCACAAAGCCCCGATGATGGAGCCCATGCTGGTTCCGGCCACGATCTCGGCCTCGAAGCCACCCGCCTCGAGCACCTCCAAGACCCCGATATGGGCCAACCCCCTGGCCCCACCCCCCGATAGCACCAAAGCCTGCACGCTCACTAAATTACCCCACCGGCCACACCCGGTACACTGCCCAAAAGCCCGTCTGGCCTTGCGGGTCACTGGGATGTAGGGCAAACGGTATAGTGATGGAGTGGGTCTGCCGGGGACAACCCTGCTCGGACGCTACCGGGTAATCCGGCCCATCGCCCGTGGCGCAGTGGCGACGGTCTACCTGGCCTTTGACGAGCACGGCAAGCCCTACGCGCTCAAGCTTTTCCCCAAAGGGCGGGAGGCCCGCGCTGACCGGGAGTGGAAGGTGGGTAAGGCCCTCGAGCACCCCCGCATCAACCCGGTGCTGCAGCGCTTCAACCTGAGCAAAGAGGAGACCGGCGACACCGAAGGCCCTGCGGTCCTGCTGGCCTTCGCCCCTGGCGAGCGCTTCTCCGAGTGGCGCTGCCATCACCCCCAGGGAACCCTCTCGGTCTTCGAAGCGCTGCTCGAGGCGCTGGCCCACATGCACGAGCGGGGTTTTGTCCACCGCGACGTGAAGCCGGAGAACCTGGTGGTAGATGGTACCGGGCAGGCCCGACTGGTGGACTTCGACCTCTCCGGCCCTATTGGCGAGCGCTTCCCCAGACCGGTTCGCCTGGGCACCTTGGCCTATATCGCTCCCGAGCAGGTGCGCGGCCAGACCCCCGGCCCCCCCGCCGACCTCTACTCGGCCGGGGTGCTCCTGTACTGGGCGCTCTCGGGCGAACTCCCCTTCACCGGAACCCCTGAGGAAGTCCTCGAGGCCCACCTGTACGAGAGCACCCCCTTCCTGGAGAGCGCCGATCCCTGGATGCGGCGCTTTATGGAGCGGCTACTGGCCAAAGATCCGGCGGAGCGCTTTCAGGTGGGAAGGGAGGCGCTCGAGGCCTTTAGGGCGCTGTAGCCGAGCTTGGGTAGGACACCTGGGGGCCTGGCAGACAGGCGGTCGCTTTAGGGTATATGGACCGCTGGGGGTAGCCCGGTGGAGGCCCGCTCGAGCAGGGTGGGCTCGAAGCGGACGGCCCGAGGGGTTCCCCGGTGGCCGTGGATGCGCTCCATCAGCATCCGGGCGGCCTGAGCGCCCATCGCCTCGACGGGCTGGGTGAGGCTGGAGAGCCCCCGGGTAGCGGTCCAGGGCTGGCCGTCGAAGCCCAGCACCCGCACATCCTGGCCGATCCGCAAGCCGTGGGCTTCGGCCTCCTCCATCACCCCCAAGGCGATCAGGTCAGCCCCGGCGAAGATGTTGTAGGGCGGCTCGGCCTGAGCCATGAAGTGCTGCAGGGCCAACCGACCCCCTTCGGCGGAGAAGCGGGTCTTGAACACCTGGGCCCTCCCCAGCGGCCGCCCGGCCTCGGCGGCGGCCTCGCGAAAGCCCTCCAGCCGCTCAGCGAATACCGTCTGCGATAGGGCTAGATCGATCTCCTCCTCGACCTTGATGGCGTAAAGCCCTCCGGGGAAACGGGACAGATACTCTGCCGCCAGGCGGCCCCCCAGCCGATTATCCATGTACACCGAGTCGTAGCGGGGGCTCTTGGCATCCACCAGCACCACCGGGCGGTCGGTGGGGAGCTGGCCGCCCGGATATAGCTCCGATAGGTCGAACGAAGCCATGATCAGGCCGTCGGTCTGGTAGGCCAGGGTGTGGCTTTTGAGGTAGCGCTCGAGCCGGCTCTGTGAGAGCAAGGGGAACACCGCCACGTCGTAGCGCTCCTCCAGCAGCACCCCTTCGATGCCCTCCAGCAGCCGGGTGTAGAACTCGGTGGCCACGAAGGGTAGCATGATGGAGACCGTGTAGCTCTTGCCCCCCGCGACCCGCCGGGCGTGGGGGTTGGGGCTATAGCCCAGGTTTTCCATCGCGGCCAGCACCCTCGAGCGGGTCTCCTCCCGCACCGAAGGATGGTTGTTGAGCACCCGGCTCACCGTGCCGATGCCCACCTCGGCCATCCGGGCCACCTCGTGAATGGTTGGCTTGCGTTTGTGCACCACCTTGACCTCCGCCCCCCGCACAGGGGGTATACGCTCCGTGTGACCCTCGGGATGCAAAGCCTGGGATCTCGGGAAGATTTTACCTCAGGCTGGGGGCTAGAATCCTGGTAGGGGGAGGGGCCTTGGACTTCTTGCTGGTGCTGGGAGCTTACCTGGTGGGCTCGCTGCTGTTTGGCCTCCTCGCGGGGAGGCTGCGCGGCATTGACCTGGCCGAGCGCGACGTGCCCGGCGCTTCCGGAACCTTCCGCCAGTTAGGCCCCGCCTGGGGGAGCTTGGTGGCCCTGGCCGATATCCTCAAAGGGGTGCTGGTCGGCTACCTCACCACCTTTACCGATAGCTCCTGGACGGTTGGGCTAATGGGAGCAGCGCTGGTGGCGGGACACCTATGGCCGATCTACTTCGGTTTTCGTGGCGGAGGGGGGATCGCCCCTACCTTGGGGTTTTTCCTGTGGCTGCAACCCGGCCTGACCTTGCTGAGCATGGCCGCTGCCTTGGCGGTAGCCGGGCTTTACTGGCGGCTTTACTGGCGTAAGCTCCGCCGGGGTTGGTATCCCATTCCCGTAGGGGCGGTGGTGGGCTACCTCCTCGGCCTGCTGGGCCTATGGGGTCAGCCGAGCTTCTGGGCGCTTTTGACCATTAGCGCACTGGTGGCGGTGCGCGGCCTCAGGATGGCCCGGGCAGGGCGGTGAGCCGGTAGGGCCTGGGAACTAGCCTCCACCCCAGGACAAGACCGCGGCTGGGTCGGTAGACTGGGGTCTATGCGCGTGGTCTATGCCGAAAACCTCGAGTACCACCTGGGGGGCCGCGACCTGCTGGATAAGGTCTCGCTCGAGCTAGGTCTGGGTGAGCGCTTAGCTCTGGTGGGGGCCAACGGGGCGGGGAAGACCACGCTGCTGCGGCTGCTCTCGGGGGAGCTCGAGCCCAGTGCAGGCCGCATCCACCGCGCCCCGGGGGCCTACTTGGCCCTGCTCCCGCAAGACCCCCAGTACGGGCCGGGGGTGACCTTGGAGGCCGTACTGAAGTCGGGGTTCGAGCGGCTGGAACGGCTCGAGCGGGAGTTGGCCGGGCTCGAGCGCAGCCTGGCCGACCCCCACACCTACCACCGCTGGGAAGAACTCCACGCCCGTTTCCAAGCCCTGGGGGGTTACACCCGCCGTTCGCGCTACCAAGCCGTGCTGAAGGGCCTGGATTTTGTGGGGCGGGAAGGGGTGGAGGCCCGGGTGCTCTCGGGCGGGGAGGCCCGCAGGCTGGCCCTGGGGGCGGTGCTCCTCTCGGGGGCCGATGCGCTCCTCTTGGACGAGCCCACCAACCACCTCGACCTGGACATGCGCGAGTGGCTGGCCGACTACCTGCGGGGCTACGGCGGGGCCTTGGTGCTGGTCTCGCACGACCGGCACTTCCTGGATGGGCTGGCCCAGCGGGTGGCGTTGCTCAAAGACGGCCAGCTGCGGCTTTACGAGGGCAACTACTCGGCTTTTCGGGCTAAGCGCCGCCTCCAGCGCCAGGAGGAGGAGCGCCGCTACCAGAACTGGCTGGACCAGGAAAAAAGGCTCAAGGCCATCCTCGAGCAGGCCAAAGCCTGGGCCCACTCCTCCGAGAAGCACGCCATCCGCAAGCTCGCGGTGGAGAGGCGCTACCAGAAGTTCCTCCAGACCGAGCCCCTCTCCCCCGAGCGCGACACCCAGGCCATGGGGATGCGCTTTCCTGCCCTGCCCAGCCCGGAGCGGGTGCTCGAGGCCTTATCGCTGGAAAAAGCGCTCTCCGGGCGGAGGCTCTTTAGCCTGGAGAGCCTGGTGGTCCGCCGCGGTGAGCGCATCGCCCTCTTAGGCCCCAACGGGGCCGGGAAGACCACCCTGCTCAAGGTGCTGCTGGGGCTGCTCCCCTCCGACGACCCGGCGGGGCGGGTGCGCACCGGGGTGGGGGTCAAGGTCGGCTACTACGACCAGGGGCTCTCGGGCTTCGACCCCGACCTGACCCTCTACCAGACCCTCTACCGGATGCTGGGGGAGGAGGCCCACGCCGCACTGGGAGCCTGGCGCTTCCCCTACGACGCCCAGTACAAGCGGGTCGCCCACCTCTCCGGCGGGGAGCGGGCCCGGCTGGCCTTGCTCTGGCTCTCCTTGCAGGAAGCCAACTTGCTGGTGCTGGACGAGCCCACCAACCACCTCGACCTCGAGACCGTGGAGGCCCTGGAGGAAGCCTTAGGGCGCTACGAGGGAACCTTGATCCTGGTCTCGCACGACCTCTTCTTCCTCGACCGCTTGGCGACGCGCACCTGGCACCTGCGGGAGGGGGTCTTCACCGACTACCCCGGTACCCCAAGCGCCCTGCTGGCCCGGGTCAAGGAGCGGCAACCCGAGCCGGCCAAACCCCGATCCGCCGAGCCGGGCAAAAAGGCCAAAGGCCGCTGGCACAAGGAGCGCCAGCGCGAGGGGCTGGAGGCGGCCATCGCCGAGCTCGAGGCCCGCCTCCAAGCCGTCCACGAAGGGGCCAACACGCCGGGGCTATCCCACCAGGAGTACGCCGAGATCGCCGCGCAGCAAACCCGGCTCGAGGCCGAACTCACCGCTCTGTACACCCGCTGGGAAGCCCTGAGCCTGGAGCTGGAAGAGGGCTGAGCAGGGTATACTCGGGCCATGCGGATCGTGCGATTCGATCAGGGTAGTTGGGGGATTTTGGAAGGTGAGCAGGTGATCGAGACCGATGGCCCCGGGGGCAACCCCACCGGGCGGCGGTTCGAGCTGCAAAGCGTCCGGCTACGGGCTCCGGCTACCCCCAGCAAGATCGTCTGCGTGGGGCGAAACTACCTCGACCACATCAAGGAGATGGGCAACGACAGTGGGGATCTGCCCAAGGAGCCGGGCATCTTCCTCAAAGGCCCCAACACCCTGGCCGACCCCGACGAGGCCGTGCCCTACCCCCCCTTCACCGAGAACCTGCACTACGAGGGTGAACTGGCGGTGATCGTGGGGCGGCGGATGAAGAACGTCCCCGAGGCCGAGGCCCTGGAGTCCGTGCTGGGCTATACCTGCGCCCTCGACCTCACCGCTCGCGACCGGCAGAAAACCGACCTGCAATGGGTGCGGGCCAAGTCCGCGGACCAATTCCTGCCCCTAGGCCCCTGGATCGAGACCCGCCTGGACCCCCAGAACACCGTGCTGCGCACCTACGTCAACGGCGAGCTGCGCCAGGAAGCCCACACCAGCCTGATGATCTTCCCGGTGGCGAGGGTGCTGGCCTATGTCTCGGGGTTCATGACGCTCGAGCCGGGGGACGTGGTCATCACCGGAACCCCGCAGGGGGTGGGGCCGCTATGGCGCGGGGACCGGGTCGAGGTGGCGATCGAGGGGGTAGGCACCCTCCACACCCGGATCGTTTAGGGCTTCGGGGGGACCGGGGGTCAGAGGCCCGCGAGACTGGCCTTGCGGGTAGAATTCGGTCATGGTCCAGCTGATTGATCTCCACTACGGCCGGCCGCGCACCATCGCTTCGTACGTGCTCGAGGGCTCCGAGGGGCCGGTGATCATCGAGACCGGCCCGGATTCCTGCTACCCCCGGCTGGTGAATGGCCTAGCCCGGCTCGGTTACGAGCCCGCCGATGTGCGGCAGGTCTTCGTGACCCACATCCACCTCGACCACGCCGGGGCGGCCTGGCGCTTCGCCCGGCACGGGGCCAGGATCTATGCGCACCCCCTGGGGGCCCCCCACCTCATCGACCCCAGCAAGCTCTGGGCCAGCGCCACCCGCATCTACGGCGACCAGACCGAGCCTTTGTGGGGCCGTGCTGAGCCCATCCCGCCCGAACAGGTGGTGGTGCTCGAGGACAACCAGACCGTGCGGTTCGGCCCGCTCGAGATCCAGGCCCTTGAGACCCCCGGCCACGCCCCCCACCACCTGGCCTACCGGGTGGAAGACGCGGTGTTCACCGGGGACGTAGCCGGGGTACGCATCGGGCCGGGGCCGGTGCTGCCACCCTGTCCGCCGCCGGATATCCACGTCGAGCAGTGGCAGCGCTCCATCGCCCGGCTGCGCGACCTGAGCCCGGCTCGGCTTTACCTGACCCACTTCGGCCCGTACACCGACGTGCGGGAGCACCTCGACCAGCTCGAGGCCAAGCTGCTCGAGTACGCCGGCTGGATCAGGGACCGGCTGCGGCAGGGGCTCAGCCAAGAGCAGATCGTCCCCCAGTTCGAGCAGATGCTGAACGGCGACCTCGAGCGCTTTGGGCTGGACCAGGAGGGCCTGGCCGACTACGAGAAGGCCGACCCGGCCTGGATGAGCGTGGCGGGCCTCTCGCGCTACTGGCAGAAGCACCACCCCGAAGCCTTGCAATGAGCCTCTTCCCCCTAGGCCGCCCAGCCCGGATCGCGGTCTTCGCCTCGGGGCGAGGGTCCAACCTGGGGGCCTTGCTGGAGGCCTTCCCCCCCCATAACCCCCTGGGGCACATCGCGCTGGTGGTCTCCGACAAGGCCCAGGCCGGGGCGCTGGAGAGAGCTGCCCGGGCCGGGGTGGAGGCGGTGCACCTCCCCTGGCCCAAGGGGGGGCGTGAGCACTTCGAGGGAGCGGCCCTGCGCCTGCTGGCCGACAGACACGTGGACCTGGTGTTGCTGGCGGGGTTCATGCGGGTTTTGTCCCCGGCGTTTGTCGAACCCTGGCAGGGGCGGCTGCTCAACATCCACCCCTCGCTCCTGCCGGAGTTCCCTGGGCTCCACGCGCAAAAACAGGCGCTCGAGGCGGGGGCCAAGGAGTCGGGCTGCACGGTCCATTTCGTGGACACCGGGGTAGACACCGGCCCGATCATCCTCCAGCGCAGGGTTCCGGTGCTCCCCGGCGATACCGAGGAAACCCTCGCGGCCCGCATCCTGGCCGAGGAGCACCGGGCTTACCCTGAGGCGGTGCGGAGGGTGTTGTTGGGGGAGGTGTAGGCCGGTGGTACTTGGCATAGAATAACCCACGTGAACGTTCTGGTGGTGGGTTCGGGAGGGCGGGAGCACGCCCTGTGCTGGAAGGCCAAACAGTCGCCCCACGTGGACTGTCTCTACGCCGCCCCCGGCAACCCGGGGATGGCCGAGCTGGCCGAACTGGTGCCCTGGGGTGGGGAGATCTCCGAGCTGGCGGACTGGGCCCAGGCCAACCAGATCCACTTGGTGCTGGTGGGGCCGGAAGCCCCCCTGGTGGAGGGCTTGACCGATGCCCTCGAGGCTCGCGGCATCCGGGTCTTCGGGCCCCGGGCCAAGGCCGCCATGATCGAAGGGTCCAAGGCCTTCGCCAAGAGCGTGATGGAGCGCTATGGCATCCCCACCGCGCGTTACCGGGTCTTCCACGATGCCCTCGAGGCGCTGGAGTACCTCGAGCGGGCGGGGGCGCCCATCGTGGTCAAGGATTCCGGGCTCGCCGCGGGGAAGGGCGTGACCGTGGCCCAGACCGTCCACCAGGCCAAACAGGCCGTGGCCAACATCCTGGGCCCCGCCGACGAGGCGCGGGGTGGCGAGGTGGTGGTCGAGGAGTTCCTGGAAGGCCCCGAGGTGACGGTGCTGGCCGTGACCGACGGCCTCACCATCAAGCCCCTGATCCCCTCCCAAGACCACAAACGCCTCAAGGACAACGATGAGGGCCCCATGACCGGGGGGATGGGCGCGGTAGCCCCCTACCCCTTGAGCCCTGCGGTGCTGGCGGAGGTGCAGCGCCGGGTCCTCGAGCCCCTCATCGCCGGGATGCGCGCCGAGGGGGTGGGCTACAAGGGCGTGGTCTACGCCGGGATCATGCTCACCGGGGATGGGCCCAAGGTGCTGGAGTTCAACGCCCGCTTCGGCGACCCCGAGTGTCAGGCCCTGATGCCTCTGCTCAAAACCGATCTGATTGAACTGGCCTTGGCGGTGGTGGAGGGACGGCTGCACGAGCTGGAGCTAGAATGGCATCCCCTAGCCGCGGCCTGCGTGGTCATGGCCGCGCCCGGCTACCCCGAGGCCCCCAAAAAGGGCCTGCCCCTGAGCCTGCCCGAGCACTCCCCCCAGGGGGTCTTGTACTTTCAGGCCGGGACCCGGCGCACCGAAGGGGGATTGGTGACCCACGGCGGGCGGGTGATCAACGTGGTGGGGCTGGGGGCGGATCTGCGAGCGGCGATCGAGCGAGCTTACCTCGGGGTAGAGGCCGTGGACTTTCCTCAAGCCCTGTACCGGCGGGATATCGGGCGCAAAGTCCTCTAGCTCATGGGCGAGGTGTACTCGGCGATTCGGTGGAGGCCATCCTGAAAGGAGAGGAAAGCACCTTCCTCACCCGGGCGCCGGGTCGGTTGGCCAAGGTCTTCTGGATGACCGCGGTCTACCGCCCGTGGAGCGTGTCGAGGAGTTGTCCATGGATCTTCCCGTTGCTGGCGACCAGGTAGCGGTTCCCCAGCCGGTAGGGCTCCCCCACTACCCCGGTCACGGTTCCTCCCGCTTCGGTGATGAGGAGCCAGCCCGCCGCCACGTCCCAGGGGTTGAGCTTGACCTCCCAGAAGCCCTCCAGCCGCCCCGCCGCTACGTAGGCCAGATCCAGCGCAGCGGCTCCGGGGCGGCGCACGGTAAGGCCTTTGGCCAGAGCCCGCTGGAAGTAGGTCAGGTTCTCGGTGTCCTTGGCCACGTCATAGGGGAAGCCGGTCGCGAGCAGGCTTCCGATCAGGGTCTCAGCGCCGGAGACGTAGATGGGACGCCCGTTCTGGAAGGCCCCCCCGCCTTTGGTCGCGGTAAAAAGCTCGCCCCGTGCGGTATCCAGCACCACCCCGACCACGACCTCGCCCCTTATCTCGAGGGCGATGCTCACCGCATAAAAGGGGAAGCCATGGGCATAGTTGACCGTGCCGTCTAAGGGATCCACGATCCAGCGAAACTCGCTGTGGCCCTCCTGACCGCCTTCCTCGCCCAGGATCACATGGCCGGGAAAGCGCCCCAGCAGCAGGGCCCGGATGGCCTCCTCGCTCTCCCGGTCGGCCTGGGTCACCAAGTCGGTGGGGCCGGTCTTGCTCTCGAGCGCGAAGCCTTTCTCCCGGTAGTAGAGGTGGATGCCTTGAGCCAAGTAGGCGGCGTCGAGCGCAGTCTCCAGGTAGCGGCGCAGATCCATAGGGCTTAGCCTAATCGATCGAACCCCGGGCGTCTGGGGTAGAACCCACATCGGAGGGCTTACGCGCGGTCAGGTAGCGGGGCCGCCCGGCCAGGTCGGGGTGGACCTGCACCCCCTGCCAGCCCGCCCACCGGGCCTCTTTGGCCAGGGTTTGCACGTTGCTCTCGGCCAGCTCGAGCGCCAACCCTCCCCCCGGGGTGAGCGCGGGCCAAGCGTGCTGGAGCAGTTCTCGCGGCATGTCCAGCCCCTCGGGTCCGGAGTAGAGCGCCCCCGGGGGCTCGTAGGCGAGCTCGGGTGGGGCCTGCTCGCGGTAGCTTTCGGGCAGGTAGGGCGGGTTCGAGACGATCAGGTCCAGATCCCTCAGGCCGGCGGTGTAGGGGGCCAGGAGCACTTGGACCTCGAGCCCGGCCAGCCGCGCGTTCGCGCGGGCCAGCTCCACGGCGTGGGGGTCAATGTCGGTGGCCCAGACCCCGGCTTGGGGAAACCGCCGCTTGAGGGCCAGGGCGATGGCCCCGGTTCCGGTGCCCACATCCAGCAGGCGGCCAGGGCGGGGGAGCAGTCTGAAGGCGAGGTCCACCAATCCCTCGGTCTCGGGCCGGGGGATGAGCACACCGGGCCGGACCTCGAGCCTTATTGAGCCACCATCCTCCAGGCCCGGGTAAAACAGGCAGTAGCCCAGGATGAGTTGCAGCGGGTAACCCCGGCGGCGCTCGAGGAGCCACCCCTCCATCTGCGCGGCCACCCCTTCGGGTACGGGTTCGTGCAAGCCCCGCAAGAGGTCGCTATCCTCCAGCCCCAGGGCGTGGGCCAAAAGCCAGCGGGCCTCCTGGGAGGGAAGCCCGGCCTCGCGGAAACGGCGTTGGTATGCTCGCAGCAGCTCGAGCCGGGTCATGCCCAAGCCGTTACTCCTCCGGCTCGTCGCCGCGGGGGATGACGATCACGTGCCGCTCCTCGCCCTCGCCCACGGAGGTCGTGGTGACCTTGGGGTGCTGTTTGAGGAGCATGTGGATGATCCGGCGTTCACCCGAGCGCATGGGGGGTAGCTCGACCGGCTGGCCGCTCACCTCGACCTGCAAGGCCGCATCCAGGGCCAGTCGCTTGACCCGCTCCTCCTGCCGTTTGCGGTAGCCGGCGGCATCCAGCACCACCCGGTACTCCCCGCCAAACTGCTTGGCCATGTAGACGTTGGCCAAGAACTCCACCGACTTGAGGGTGCGCCCCTCCTTGCCGATGAATCGGCCCAGATCGCCCCCGATGATCTCGGCTCGCAAGAGTTCGCCCTCCTGGCGCACGTCCACCGAATAGGCCGGGTCTAGGTGCAGGAGGAGCCCCACCAAAAAGTGCTCGAGGGCCTCCTTGGGTCCTTGTTCAGATTGGGTAGGCTTAGCCACCAGCAGGGCCTGGGGCTCTTGGGTGATCACCGGGCTGGGGGGTGCTTCCTCCTCCCCGATGCCCATATCGGAAAGGAGGTCATCCAGACCTCGTTTCTTCTCGTCCATATCCCCTAGTCTAACAGGACGCGAAACGCTAGACGCAAAACGCAAGACGCTAGACGCTAAGTAGGGTGTCCAAAGGACACGACCCCCGTGCTCAACTTCCCTACGCTGGGCATCTGGCTACTTCGCCGTGACCGGCCTCGCCGCCAGGCTGCGGTTGATGAGGACCTGCTGTCCCAGGCTGATCAGGGTGGAGAGGATCCAGTAGATGGTCACGCCGGAGGGGAACTGCAAGACCAGGAAGATAAAGATCAGGTTGATGAATATGCCCTGGCGGATGGCGGTCTGGTTGCCGTGGGCGCTGAGCCAGGTGGAGGCGATCATCGAGGCCACGTAGAGCACCGGCAGGATGTAGAAGGGGTCAGGCAGGGCCAGGTCGGGGAGCCAGAGGAAGCCCTGGCTGAACTCGTAGTTGGAGATCACCTTCCACAGCACGAACAGGATGGGCATCTGCAAGAACAGCGGCAAACACCCCGCTGCCGGGTTCACCTTGTGCTCCTGATAGAGCTTCATGGTGGCTTCGGTGCGCTTTTCCTGGTTGTCTTTGTACTTCTTGTTGATCTCCTCGATGAGGGGCTGGATGCGCTGGATCTCGGCCATGCTCTTGTACTGCTGGTGCATCAGGGGCCACAGCAGAAGGCGCACCAGGATGGTCAGGAGCACGATCGCCAAGAACCAACTCCCGGTGTAGCGGTGGCCGGTCTCCATCACCCACAAAAGCGCCAGCGAAAGCCGTCCCCAGACGTCCGGGTTGAAGAGGCCCGGGAGTTCCAGGAGCCGCTCGACGTGCAGGCGAACCATCTCGTTCTGGCCGCCATAGACCTTGAAGCCCTCGCCCCCCGCGGGGACTTGGATCTGGGCTATACCTGCGCCATTTTGCAGATTCAGGCTGATCGGGGTGATCTCCTGGGGAAGGAGCACCAAGGCGTAGCCTTTGGTGGGCTGGGTCTGCCAGGAGACGTAACGGGCCGCTCCGGATCCGGAGTTGCTTGGCGTGGCGCTGCCCTGACCGAGCCACTTGGTCACCGGGTTGTCGGTTCCGCCCAGGCCGCTCCAGGTCAGGGTGCGCGGGGTGGGGGTCTTGACCTCGAGTTCCAGGGTCAGGAGCCGGGGGTGGATGTTGTAGGTAACGGTGGTCTCACCCTGGGTGAAGCGGGCGATGAGGTCGCCGTTTGGGGCCACGGTGAAGTCGGCGTTTTCCGGGGTGAAGCCGGAGAGGGTCCCGGGCGGGGTCACCCCGGAGCGCACCAGGTTGGGGGCGCGCTCGTAGTTGCCGCCAAAGCTCGAGCCCCGGTACTGCTTGACGTACCAACCCACGATCTGGCCCTGCTGGTCGAAGGCGATGTCGGCCAGGTTGGTGATGGCCACGTGTTCGGTTTTACCGTCCTTGTTGACATCGATCACCTGCCAGCCCGGCTGTACCGCCGCCAGGGCGGGCAAAAACAAAAGGGCCAGGGGCGCGATAAGCCGAAGGGCGCTTTTCATCAATCTTCTCCTCATTTCGTCCGGCGGAAACGTAGGGCCGGGGGGGTTCTCTCGGCTCTCAGAATCCGCACCACCCTGAACTTGGGGGTCTCCTGGGGTACCGGGTCAATCCCGCCGGGGTGCAGCGGGTGGCACTTCAAAATACGCCTCACCGCCAAATAGCCGCCCCATAGGGCCCCGTGGCGCTCGAGCGCCTCCACCGCGTAGTGGCTGCAGGTGGGATAAAATCGGCAGGTCGGCGGCTTCAGCGGCGAGATGAACCGCTGGTAGAACCGCACCAAGCCGACCAGGAAAAATCGCACGGGCCTCATTGTACCAATCCTGCTTTCTTAAGTGCCTGAGTGAGATCACGGAGTAGCTCAGCAAAGCTGGCCCCCGCGGCCTCAGGCTGGGCCACCACCACCAGCTCGCAAGGGGGCAGGTGCATCCGGCGCAGGATCTCGCGCAGACGGCGGCGGACCTTGTTGCGCACCACCGCCTTGCCCACCTTCTTGGAGACCACGATCCCAACCCGTACCTCGGCCTCACCGGGTCGCTCTGGGCGGTGACGGGCTGGTGAAGGGGGCATCCAGCGCACAGCAACGAGGCGGCCCCTACCGGGCCGCCCCTTTCTGAGCCGTTGAAACGCTCGGTCTCCCCGTAGGGATCTCAGCCCCACCCCGCCCCCTCACTCCAGAGGACAGCCCGCCGGTCTAGACGCTGAGGCGCTCGCGGCCTTTGGCACGGCGGCGCTTGATGACCTTGCGGCCTCCGAGGGTCTTCATGCGGGCGCGAAAGCCGTGGGTCTTGACCCGCTTACGCTTGTTGGGTTGCCAGGTGCGCTTCATCTTCACTCCTCCCAGAGCTATGGGATATGCACAAAAGAGACCGGCACGAAGCCGGAGCCGAGAGAGTCTATCACACCCTGGGCGGCTTCGTCTAGCTGGTGTAATTGGTCAATACATTCTGGACTGGGAACCACCTTCCTTCAGTCTAGCCAGATACTCCA